>KB900437.1 GCA_000378865.1 actinobacterium SCGC AAA278-I18
AATGGCATAAATAGCGCCACGCCAGAATTCCCAAAAGGTATTTATCACTATGTGCTTCTAGCAACGTTAGATGCTCGCTCATCAATTGCTTGCTTCCATGGAGAAGTAGATGCAAGTCAGATTCAGGCGATGCCTCCTATGGGCGGAGGGGGAATGCCCATGCCTGATACAGCAGCAGCAGCTAAGAAACTTGGCATTACTGAAGACGCCTTGAAGGCAGCCTTTGGAACAACTATGCCACCAGATATCGCTGCAGCAGCCAAGAAGTTAGGTGTAACGGAAGCTGTACTTCTTGATGCACTAGGAATTACAGCCAGACCATAAATAGCACCCGGATATTAGTTTCCGTTTGTAAAAATTAGCGGGCAGATTTGCGGACAATTCCGCTTTTTGAACAGGATCCTGGTACATCCGGCTTATAGGGCGACTCTTCTTTTTCATTTCTCGCATATGGTGTGAAATTCACAGGATTTACCTTGGGTTTTCTCACCTAAGAGGTGTGGAAAGCGCCATAAATCTCATTTACTCTTTTTACATGACAAATGAATCTTCAA
>KB900438.1 GCA_000378865.1 actinobacterium SCGC AAA278-I18
ACCATCATGGTAGAAAGCTCGATAAAGTGGCTTTAATGGCACCAGATCTAGCCAATCTTTCATATCTTCACCAACGCAGGCCAGGGCATCAGCAATTAGATCTGGCATTGTTAGGACAGATGGGCCAGTATCAAAAGCGAATCCATTTTTGTTAAGCAAGCCATTTCGTCCACCAGGAACAGACTCTCGTTCAACTACTGTCACTTTTCTACCCGCGCCAGCCAAACGAAGGGCAGCACTTAGTCCGGCAAGTCCAGCACCAACTACTACAACATGATCGGTCGGACCCTTAACCATTGCTGGCATTAATTAAATCTTTCTACTGGTGGCAAGAACTGCTAATTCAGTTAGCAACGCTTTGCCAACTGGGCTAATTCCACCATGAGTTAGGGCAGATAGTGAACTCTGAGTTAACTCTTCAATCATAGATTCAATGTGAGACTGAGCACCTGTTTCGATAATTATTGCCTGAAGTTTTGCTACCTGCTCACTATTAAGAGTTAGATCACCAAATTGATTTGATAACTCCTTTAACTGTGCCGGATTAGCTCGCT
>KB900439.1 GCA_000378865.1 actinobacterium SCGC AAA278-I18
TAGAAACTTTGCTGCAGGAATGTCAGGCGGTAGAGCATTTGTGTTAGATCTTGACCAGCGATTGGTAAATCCAGAGTTAGTTGATGTTTTAGTATTACCAACTAATCAAGAAGAGATTGTAAAAGCACATATCTCAAGGTTTTATGCTGAGACTGGTTCAAAGATCGCAGGTGACTTAATAAAGGATTGGCCATCTGCAAAGGCTCGCATCTCTTTAGTAATGCCGCGAGACTATGCAAGAGTGTTAGAGGTAATGGCAAAGGCAGAGCGCGAAGGTCTTCCAGTTGAGAGCGCAGTTATGGCGGCGATCAATGGCTGATCCAAAAGGATTTTTAACAACACCACGAGAGGTTCCAAAGCGCCGTCCAGTTGATGTGAGAATTAAAGATTGGAAAGAGGTCTACCAGGAGCAGGAGTTTTCTCATCTACAAAAACAAGCTGGCCGCTGTATGGATTGTGGAATTCCCTTTTGTCATCAAGGTTGTCCTCTCGGCAATTTAATTCCAGAATGGAATGACTTAATTTGGCGGGGTG
>KB900440.1 GCA_000378865.1 actinobacterium SCGC AAA278-I18
CCGCCAACCTTAACGCCACGCTCAGAGGTGCTCTCTTTGGTGTGACGCTTAACCCGGTTTATGCCCTCAATTAATATCCGTGACTTAACTCGGTCAACTGAAAGCACTGTGCCAGTTGTTCCCTTATCTTTACCAGCGATCACCTGAACGGTGTCACCTTTGCGAATGTTTGCCATTTTTTATAACACCTCCGGAGCTAATGAAATAATTCTCATAAACTTTTTATCACGAAGCTCGCGTGCAACTGGACCGAAGATACGAGTTCCTCGTGGCTCACCATCATCTTTAACAATTACGGCAGCATTCTCATCAAAGCGAATATAGGAACCATCAGCACGGCGATTCTCTTTTACGGTACGAACGATGACGGCTTTAACAACCTCACCCTTCTTAACCTGACCACCAGGAATTGCATCCTTAACAGAGCAAACAATGATGTCGCCAATACCGGCATAGCGACGTGATGAGCCACCGAGAACTCGGATGCAAAGTAATTCCTTTGCGCCG
>KB900441.1 GCA_000378865.1 actinobacterium SCGC AAA278-I18
TTATTTATAAATTTATTTATTAAAACTATGCTTAGCAAAAAGTATTCACCAAACACGCCCACTCAGATGCTTTTAAACCCTATAGTGCGGGTCTATGGTTCACCCAACATGTAGGGGTGATTACGCTTATGTCTTCCATAAGTAGTGGTTTTCCGCTATTGTTTCCTACCCCGCTTAACTAAGAAAAAGGAGAATCAGCCGTGATCTGTCCCTTCTGTCGATTTGATGACTCAAGAGTGATTGATTCACGTCCGACTGATGAGGGAAATCAGATTCGCAGGCGTCGTGAGTGCACAAGCTGCGGACGTCGGTTTAATACCTCTGAGACCTCTGTCCTTTTAATTATCAAAAGATCAGGAGCAACCGAACCCTTCTCCCGCGAGAAGGTGATCGCTGGTGTGCGCAAGGCGTGCCAGGGTCGTCCGGTTAATGATGATGATCTAGCTCTGCTTGCCCAACGAGTTGAAGAGTCTCTTCGCTCAGATGGCGTGGCAGAGGTTGAGGCCCAAGAGGTTGGATTAGCAATTCTTGCGCCACTCCGCGAACTCGATGAGGTCGCCTACCTACGTTATGCCTCGGTATACCGTAGTTTTTCCTCCCTAGAAGATTTTGAAGGTGAGATCGCACTCTTGCGTGCTGAACCTTCCAGAAATTCAAAAGCATTAAAAGATTCTCGTACCCAAGAATTAATTAAGTAAGCCCTTTAAGTAGATAAGAAGTAGAGATAAGTAGCGTAACGAAAAGAAAAGTAGAAAAAGTTTTTTGTAGTAAAGAAGCAGTGAATAAAAAGGAATTTTAAACAACTAGTTAAGGGGATAAGAAAATGTCGATTGTTAACAAGACAGCGCCAGCCAAGACCAATCTTGGAAAAGCACTGACGATAGAGAGAATTTATACAACTGCCGGAGTTCACCCATATGACACTGTGAAGTGGGAACGCCGTGATGTAGTACAGACCAACTGGAAATCTGGCGAGGTTATCTTTGAGCAAAAGAGTGTTGAGTACCCAGAGTTTTGGTCGGTAAATGCTTCCACAATTGTTACTACTAAATACTTCCGTGGCGCAGTAGGAGCAGAGAATCGTGAGTGGTCACTTAAGCAGGTTATTGATCGTGTGGTTTTAACCTATACAAAAGCTGGCAAAGAGAATGGTTACTTTGCCACCCCTGCAGATGCTGAAATTTTTGAACATGAATTAACCCACATGCTGATGCACCAAATATTTTCATACAACTCACCAGTTTGGTTTAACGTGGGAACTAATGCACCACAACAAGTATCTGCTTGTTTTATCCTCTCAGTTGATGACACGATGGAATCAATTCTTAATTGGTATAAAGAAGAGGGCTTTATCTTCAAAGGTGGCTCAGGTGCTGGGCTTAACCTTTCTCGAATTCGCTCATCAAAGGAGCTATTAAAATCAGGTGGAACTGCATCTGGCCCAGTTTCCTTTATGCGTGGTGCTGATTCATCAGCTGGCACAATCAAATCAGGGGGAGCAACTCGTAGAGCTGCCAAAATGGTTGTTCTAGATGTTGATCATCCAGATATCGAAGAGTTTATTGAGACCAAGGTGCGCGAAGAGGACAAGATCCGTGCCCTACGCGATGCCGGCTTTGATATGGATCTGGGCGGAAAAGATATCGTTTCAGTGCAATATCAAAATGCTAATAACTCAGTACGGGTATCAGATTCATTTATGCGCGCCTATGAGAATGGTGAGTCATTTGGTTTAACTGCACGTTCAACTGGTGAGGTTGTTCAATCAGTTGATGCTAAACAATTATTTAGAAAGATGGCTGAAGCTGCCTGGGCATGTGCTGATCCTGGCATTCAATATGATGACACGATTAATGAGTGGCACACCAACCCTGAGACTGGCCGGATCAATGCATCCAATCCATGCTCTGAGTACATGTCACTAGATAACTCATCATGTAACTTGGCATCTTTGAACTTAATGAAGTTCTTAAAAGCTGATGGTTCATTTGATGTGAAAAACTTTGTGAAGGTAACTGAGTTAGTTATCACCTCAATGGATATCTCAATCTGTTTTGCAGATTTTCCAACACCGGCAATTGGCCAGACCACAAGAGATTTCCGCCAATTAGGAATTGGATATGCAAACCTGGGCGCCCTACTTATGGCATCAGGTCTTGCTTATGATTCAGAGGGTGGACGTGCACTCGCTGGTGCGATTACATCACTTCTAACTGGAGTTTCATACCGCAGAGGGGCTGAGCTTGCCGGAATTGTTGGTGCCTATAACGGTTATGCACGAAATGCAGATGCTCACACCAAGGTAATGCGCAAACACCAAAATGCAACCGACTCTGCAAAATCAGTTTCAACTCTTGATAAAGATGTTTGGAGTGAAGCAATTAAGCAATGGGCAACTGGTAATGCATTGGGTGAGAAAAATGGCTGGCGTAATGCGCAAGCATCAGTTCTTGCACCAACTGGAACTATTGGTTTGATGATGGATTGCGATACCACTGGTATTGAGCCAGATCTAGCCCTAGTTAAGTTTAAGAAGATGGTGGGCGGTGGTTCGATGCAGATCGTTAACCAGACTGTGCCACTAGCTCTTAAGAAGCTTGGTTACACCGATGAGACTATTGAAGCGATCGTTGCTTACATCGCAGAGAATGGAAATATCATCGACGCACCTGGTTTAAAACTTGAGCACTACACAGTCTTTGATTGTGCTATGGGAATTCGCTCAATTAGCGCAATGGGACATGTTCACATGATGGCTGCATGTCAGCCATTCCTATCTGGTGCGATCTCTAAGACAGTTAACCTGCCATCGGACGCCAGCGTGGCTGAGATCGAAGAGGTTTACTACCAAGGTTGGAAGTTAGGGCTTAAAGCACTTGCGGTATACCGCGATAATTGCAAGGTTGGACAGCCACTATCTGATTCAAAGGGTAAGAAGGATGAGGTTGTTACAACTGAAGCAGCTCATACCGCTACTCGCAAACGTCTACCAAAATCTCGTCCTGCCCAGACCACATCATTCTCTGTTGGAGGGGCTGAAGGTTATATGACCTCTGGTGCCTACGCAGATGGCGCTTTAGCAGAGGTATTCCTAAAGCTTGGCAAGCAAGGTTCAACACTTGCCGGTGTAATGGATGCCTTCTCAATTGCAGTATCAATTGGTCTGCAATATGGCGTGCCACTTGAAACCTTTGTTGAGAAGTTTTCAAATCTTAGATTTGAGCCAGCTGGTATGACAGATGATGTTGATATCAGAATGGCGCAATCAACAATGGATTACATCTTCCGTCGCCTAGCACTTGATTACCTACCATTTGAATCACGCTCTGCCCTTGGTGTTTACTCAGCAGCAGAACGCGCTCGCGCACTAGAAAGTGGTGAGTACACAGCTGATGAGAAGGTGGCAGTTACTGCTAAAAAAGTTGAGAGCAAAAAACAAGAGGTAAAGATTGAGAAAGCACCAGTTGATACATCAGGTGTTGGCTCATCAATGGAGCTGTTTGAGAAGATGGCTGGGGTCAAATCTGATGCACCACTTTGTATGACATGTGGTGTGAAGATGAGAATGGCTGGCTCATGCTTCGTCTGCGAAGGTTGCGGAAACACCTCAGGTTGTTCCTGATAAGTAATTAAATTCAGAGGGCTCGCAGGTAAAACTGTGGGCCCTTTCTTTTTTTCACATAACCTGCCCTAGTGAGTGAGTACTCAAAAAAGGTTAGATCAGCACTAGATGCTGCAGTTATCGCAATTGGTGGTCAACCTCGAGATGGTCAGATTGAGATGGCTGAGGCGGTTGCTAACGCACTCTCTGATCGTCATCATCTATTAGTTCAAGCTGGTACAGGAACTGGAAAATCACTTGCTTATTTAGTGCCGGCACTTGTGCATGGCAAAAAGGTATTAGTAGCAACTGCCACCTTGGCATTGCAGCGGCAGTTAATTGAGCGAGATCTGCCAAAGATAAAAGGAGCGCTAGAGAAAGAGTTAAACCGGGATATCTCCTTTGCAATCTATAAAGGTGTTGGCAATTATGTTTGTTTGCAAAAGATGAATAACGCACCAGATGATCCTGAAACCCAAGCTGTCCTTGAGATCTCATCTTTAGAATCTGATGCGAAAAGATTAAGAGCTTGGGCGCAATCTGCGGGTGCAAGTGGAGACCGAGATGACGCACCTGATGTAGACCGGCGAGTTTGGGCAGCTAACTCTGTTTCCGGTCGTGAGTGCATGGGGGCTGATGATTGTCCATCTGGTTCAAAATGTTTTGCTGCCCTTGCAAAAGCAAAGGCGCAAACTGCAGATATTGTGGTAACAAATCACACATTACTTGCAATTGAGATTGTTGACTCACACCCTATTTTGCCAGAGCGAGATGCAATTATTTTAGATGAGGCCCATGAGTTTATGGATCGCACAACTCAAGCGGTCACTGAGGAGTTAACTGCGGCCAGGGTTTCGCGGGCAGCTAATATGGCAAGAAAACATATGCCAGGCAAGGCAAGTGATGGCTTTAATAAGGCGGCAGAAAAGTTTGCTGCAGCCATTGGTGATTACGCAGATGATCTAAAGGCAGATCCAGCTAAAGCTGGCCGATTAGATAAATTACCACCACAATTAGAGGCCCCACTTCGCGCAGTTAAAGAGGCGGTCTCTGCAATTACTGTATTGATTGCAGCCGATGCTGAAATTATTGATCCAAACTCCATGGCAGAACGGGCCCGGGTTAAAGGTGCTTTAAATGAGATTAATCAAACCGCTACCAAGTTATTAAAACCAGGACACACACATGTGCTCTGGTTTGAGCCAACTTATTCAACTCTATATCTAGCACCGTTGGCAGTATCTGATGTGTTGCGCGGTAATTTGCTAACCCAAACACCGGTGATTGCAACTAGTGCGACATTAACTGTCGGTAAATCATTTGATGCGATTGCAAAAAATATTGGCTTTGTAATTGCTGGTAAAAATGATGAAGAAAATGAAGAGGATGAGAGTGAAGAGGATGAGAAGGGGATGATGGATCCAGCAAATCTGCAGATCCTAGATGTTGGCTCACCATTTGATTTTGCTAATCAGGGAATGCTCTATCTACCAAAGGATCTACCAGAGCCAGGTAGAGATGGACCATCAAAGGAGGCGTTAACTGAGTTAGGTGAGCTAATTGAGGCAGCAGGTGGTCGCACCTTAGCTTTGTTCTCATCTTGGCGCGGAGTTGAGATGGCTGATGAGCATTTAAGAAATGTTTTAGCAGAGTTAAAGATTCCAATAATTACTCAGCGCCGTGGTGATTCAGTTGGGCCATTGGTTGAAAAGTTTGCCAAGGATGAGCGATCTATTTTACTCGGCACTATGTCATTGTGGCAGGGCATTGATGTGCCAGGAGCTGCCTGCACATTAGTTGTCATCGATCGCATTCCATTTCCACGACCTGATGAACCAGTTTTATCAGCACGTGCTGCTGAAGCCGATGCAGCAGGGGGTTCTGGCTTTATGCAGATCTCACTACCTAGGGCAGCACTATTACTTGCCCAAGGAACTGGCAGGTTAATTAGATCATTAGATGACCGGGGAGTGGTTGCAATCTTAGATTCTCGAATTGTTAATAAAAGATATGGCTCAATACTTTTAAACTCAATGCCACCATTTTGGCGCACCCACGATGGTGAGATAATTAAAGAGGCGCTACGCAGATTAGATGCGCAGTATTTAAAAGATAAAGATTAAAGTTTTTTTAAGATAGCAAGGAGTGTGGGCCAAGTATTGGCAAAGCTTGGATGAAGGTTCATAGTTGTAACCTCATCAAAAGCTACCCAGGCCACCTCTTTTGATTCATCATTTGCCTCATGGGCTACTAACTCAGGGTGTGCTTTTGCAATTACAGTTTGATAACTCCAGACTCCATGATCATCAATAAATATCTCGCCCGTTGTTAGATGATCACCACTAATTCCAACCTCTTCATTTGCCTCTCTAATTGCGGCCTGGGTTACGCTCTCATGAGAATCCCGTGCCCCACCTGGAATACCCCAGGTGTCACCATTGTGAACCCATGGTGCTCGGTGTTGCATAAGAATTGTTTTATCTCTTACTAAAAGTAATCCGGCTGCGCCATGTAAGCCCCAATGTTTGCCACCACAATCACATTCAATCCAACCATCACCATCGCGGTATGCCATAACCCTAGTTTTACACACAACTGCTTAATTCACAGATTATGCATTTATTAAGCGCAGCTCTTGGTTAATTATTTAGATTACCCCAGTGCTATTAATCAAATTAATTACCATCTTATTGCTGCCACTCTTATTAACTGCATGCGCAAGGGCTGAGGGGGCGATTGCGCCAACTGGTGTGGCAGGACAGGCACCGACAACTGATTACTCAGATCAGATAGAGGTGAGCTATCTACCAGATGTTGAAGCCACCTCCCTTGCGCCAATTATTGATTATGTTGATGGATTAAATCTTGCCCTCACCGGAGAGTTTGAGTACATAAAAACTGCCACCACTCCTAATTGCGGCTGTCTTGATATTGCTAACCGAATTGCAGGATTACTTAAAACCGCCACCTTAATTGGTGGCCATTATCAATTAGCCAGTATCAAGGTAATTAAGGATGGAGTAGCTGAAAAGAGTTTTCAGGTAATAGTTCACCGAAGTGATCTAAGAAAGATTGATAAGGCAAGCAAGCAAAGTGTGATCTGGAGTAAATCAGAAATAAAGAATCAATTTATTGTTAAAAATATAGATGGAGAATGGCTATTAAGCGATATCAAATAATTCTCGTACTTTTCTTACTACCAATGCCAGCTGCAGCTGCAGATTGCGTTGATAAAACCTGTGTTGATGTCTTCACTGAAGATAATCAATTAATTATTACCGCTCAAAAGGGGGCAGCAAAACCTGCAACTAAAAAACCGGTGGTTAAACCAAAGCCATCTATTAAACCAACTCCTAAACCAACCCCAAAACCAATTGTTAAACCAAACCCAGGAGTTGCCAAGAAGGTGATCGCCAAACCAAAAACTACCACCGCCTCACTCTCAGATAAGTTGGTCAAGCTGCTGCCATTAGGTGATATTAATTTTCAACCAGAGGCAGATCCATTAGTTAATCTGCCAGTTTATTTTTGGACCCAGACCCCAACAAGGTTTACAGCTCTTGTTCCGATCTTAGATGTGGTGGTTTATGTCAATCTAACCCCCACCTTTACCTGGTCCTTTGGTGATGGGGGTTTGTTTATAACCACCACTCAAGGTGCACCCTTTCCAATTGGTGGTATCACCCACACCTATAAAAGCAGTGATGATTACTCAGTTAATTTAAGGGTCACCTGGAACGGTAGCTTCTCAGTTAATGGGGTTACCACACCAATTAGTGGCAATGCGATTACCCAAAGTATTAATAGAACTATCGTAGTTGCTAAGGCGCCAACTAGATTTACTAAGTAATCCACAATCTTATTAATCCTTACATTACCGACTTTAACTTCGCCAATCTTTGCCAATGGATAATAAATTACTAATACAAGATGCAGTATCTAAGATCGCTGAGATTGATTATGAGAGCGATAATGTTCTAAAGCAGCAACGGCTGGGAGCTGTTGCAGTCAATGAGTTAGTAGCCCGTTTTAGTAAAAGCGGTGTAGTAGATGATTATGAGATACTGGCATTAGTTTTAGTTAGATTTAAAGATCTACAGGTTAGAGATTATGCAATGGGGCTGGCAACGGATGAGAACAAAGATCAATTATTTAATCTTTGGTACTGGTTAATGAATATTGCACCCGCAGGTTTTATTGCACCAGTTGCCTGCATCTTTGCAGCTTGTGCCTATGAATCTGGTGAGAGTGAATTAGCCCATAAAGCACTAGATAAAGCTTTCTCAGATTTACCTGCCTATCCACTGGCATTACTTTTAAGAAGAGTCTTCCATGCGCACTGGCCAGCCGATAGTTTTATGGCAATGCGAGCGCAACTACACCCAAAGATCTGCGCCAGCCTCTTTGGGAGTAGTATTTAATAACTAAACAGTGTTGTTTAGTAGAAGGTGCTAAAAAAATGATTATTGGCATTCCTAAAGAGATTAAAAATAATGAGTTTCGGGTCTCTGCCACCGCCTCCGGTGTGCACGCATATGTTGCTTCCGGCCACACTGTTTTAGTTGAGAAAAATGCTGGAGCCGGCTCTGGCATATCAGATGCTGATTACATTGCAGCTGGGGCAAAAATAATTGATTCGGCCGATGAGATCTGGCAAAAGGCTGAAATGATTCAAAAGGTGAAAGAGCCAATTGAGATTGAGTATAAAAAAATGCGCAAGGGACAAATTCTTTATACCTACCTACATCTAGCTGCAAATAAAGCTTGCACGCAGGCGATAATTGATTCTGGCATTACCGCAATTGCATATGAAACAGTTGAGGTTGATGGACAACTGCCATTACTTGCGCCCATGAGTGAGGTAGCAGGGCGAATGAGTATTCAAGTAGGAGCAGCTGCCCTTGAAGCAAGCAAAGGTGGCCGAGGAGTATTACTAGGGGGAGTTCCAGGGGTTAGGCCTGGCAAGGTAGTGGTAATTGGTGGCGGTGTGGTCGGCGTTGCTGCTGCAACTATTGCCCATGGCATGAGGGCTGATGTAACTATTATGGATTTGGATTTAAAACGGTTAGGACAGATCGATCAGTTATTTGCTGGCAATGTTAAGACATTAGCCTCTAGTGGTTATGAGATTGAAAAAGAGGTAGTGGCTGCAGATCTTGTAATTGGCGCAGTATTAGTTCATGGCGCAAAGGCTCCTAAATTAGTAAGTAATGCATTAGTTAAAAAGATGAAGCCAGGATCGGTATTAGTAGATGTGGCAATTGATCAAGGTGGCTGCTTTGAAGATTCCAAGGCAACAACTCATCAAGATCCAACCTATAAGGTGCATGATTCAATTTTTTATTGTGTTGCAAATATGCCAGGGGCGGTCCCAGCCACCTCCACCTACGCACTTGCTAATGCCACAATTAAATATGGCTTAGCACTTGCAAATAAGGGGTGGCAGAGGGCGCTAGCTGATGATGCTGGGCTTAATAAGGGGCTTAATGTGCATGAGGGCAAGATTTATTATGCGGCGGTTGCAAAGGCGCACAATCTCTAGTATTTTTCTCCATAGGTCATGAGTCTTAGTTCATAGCCCCGGCTAACTAAGCGGCAACCCTCCACCACGGTGGGGTGCTCCGGGTGAAGACCAGGTCGATAGCAAGGTGCCATCGGCAAGTGTGGGTCGCTAAAGAAATTTAGGGGATAACCCTAATAATTTTTTATCACCCCCTTTAACAAGGAGGATGCTTTGTCATATTCATTTGAAACTCAACAAGTACATGCTGGTCAAGTTCCGGATCCAACTACGGGCGCTCGCGCACTACCGTTGTATCAAACAACTGCATACCAATTCCGCGATACCAAACATGCTGCTGATCTATTTGGTTTAGCTGAGCTTGGAAATATCTATACCCGCATCATGAATCCAACCCAGGATGCAGTTGAGCAGAGAATTGCCGCCCTTGAGGGTGGCGTTGCTACTTTGTTAGTTGCATCAGGTTCTGCGGCTACTACCTATGCAATCTTAAATATTGCTCAATCTGGCGATCACATAGTTTCATCACCTTCGCTATATGGCGGCACCTACAACCTATTCCACTACACCCTGCCAAAGTTTGGCATCGAGGTTACCTTTGTTGATAACCCAGATGATCCAGAGAGCTGGCGCAAAGCGGTTAAACCAAATACCAAGGCGTTTTTTGGTGAAACCATTGCTAATCCAAAAAATGATCTACTAGATATTGAAACTGTGGCAAAGATTGCTCATGAGAATGAGGTGCCATTAATCGTTGATAACACCGTTGCAACTCCATACTTAATTAGACCAATTGAGTATGGCGCAGATGTAGTGGTTCACTCAGCAACTAAATTCCTATCAGGGCATGGAAACACTGTAGTTGGTGCGATTGTGGATGCTGGTAAGTTTGATTATGCAAAGTATCCAAAACGCTTTCCAAGCTTTAATGAACCAGATCCGTCATACCACGGCCTGGTTTATGCCCAAGCATTAGGAGTTGGTTCAGCCTTCGGTGCAAACCTTTCCTACATCTTCAAGATTCGCTTAACGCTGCTACGTGATATTGGCGCTGCCGTATCACCATTTAATGCCTGGTTACTTGCGCAAGGATTAGAGACACTTTCCTTACGTATTGAGCGCCATGTTGAAAACGCAAAGGCGATTGCGGCCTGGCTTGAGAAAAATCCTCAGGTTGAAAAGGTTAACTACGCATCTTTGCCATCTTCACCATGGAACAAATTGGCAAGTAAATATTGTCCAAAGGGAAGTGGTTCAGTGTTGTCCTTTGAAATCAAAGGCGGGATTGAAGAGGGCAAGAAATTTATTGAAGCACTTAAGCTGCTCTCACACGTTGCCAATATTGGTGATGTTAGATCTCTTGCAATTCACCCAGCATCTACTACTCACTCTCAACTATCACCGGATGAGCAGATAACTGCCGGTGTTACACCAGGTCTGATTCGTTTATCTATTGGTATTGAAAATATCAAAGATATTCAAGCAGATATTGAGAGTGCATTTGCTGCTGCTAAGTAATTAATGAGCAAAGTTAATCCAGCAGTTACCGGGGCGTGGCTTGAAAGTGATGACCCCGGTGATCGCCAATTCCTAAAAATTGGTGATTTAACTCTGGAGTCAGGTGAGCTTTTACCTGATATAACAATTGCTTATCAAAGTTGGGGAAAGTTAAATTCAACTGGTGATAATGCAATTCTGGTTAACCACGCGCTAACTGGCTGGGCAGATGTTAATGGTTGGTGGCCACAGATGGTTGGCCCAGGCCTGCCATTTGATACCGATAAATATTATGTAGTTTGTCCAAATGTTATTGGTGGTTGCCAGGGATCTACCGGGCCTTCATCTATTGCCCCAGATGGCAAAAGATGGGGATCTAGATTTCCCACATTAACAATTAGAGATATGGTGGCAGCAGAGCTTGCCTTCACTAAGAAAATTGGTGTAAAAAAATACCAACTATCTGTTGGTCCTTCCTTAGGCGGCATGCGCTCTCTTGAGTGGGCAATTGATTATCCAGAGTTAGTAGGTGCAATCTGCACCATCGGCTCATCTGCGGTGGCAACTGGGGACCAAATCGGAGCAGCTTCTATTCAAATTAGAGCAATTAAATCTGACCCAAACTTTAATAGTGGTGATTACTATGAACAAAGTATTGGCCCGCTTGAGGGAATGGGAATTGCTAGAAGAATTGCGCACTTAACATATCGAACCGAATCAGAGATGGATGTTAGATTCGGCCGAGAATTACAAGGGGATGAGACTGGCAGATACGCTGTTGAATCTTATTTAGATCACCAAGCAGATAAACTTGCTAAAAGATTTGATGCTAATACCTATATTGCATTAACTGAGGCGATGAACTCCCATGATGTTGGACGTGATCGTGGTGGTGTGGCGGCAGCTCTTGCTGGTATTAAGGTCTCATTACATGTAATTGCAATTGATACCGATCGTCTATTCCCGCCAAGGTTGCAACAGGAGATCGCCGAGCTTGCCCCACAGGTGACCACCCTGCACACCATCGCCTCCCCATTTGGTCATGATGGCTTCTTAATTGAGGTGGAATCGGTGGGTGCAATCATCAGAAACGCGCTTAATCTGCAAAAAATCGCAAATTAACCAATATGGATGTGCATTTACCCCTGTGGACAAATTATAATATAGCCAAGGGTCGGGCAGTTAAAAAAACTGCTAAAAGTTAAGACCTAAAAACAAAGGATTAATTGTGGCTTTAACTCGTGCGCCCAAAAAAGGTGCGAAAGCAGGAAAGCGTAAGAGTAAAACTGCTGCAAAAAAGAGTTCTGTTAAAAAATCTAAGATTAAAAAAGTAAAGGCTGCGAAGAAGGTTGTAAAGATTGCGCAGAAGGCGGTATTAGATGCAAAAGATGTTGCTGCGATTGTTCGAGTAAAAGATTTAGTAATTCATCAAAAGAGTGTATTAGCTGAACTGCAATCACGTGGTGTTGGTAATATTCACAGAATTGCTAAAAAATCAGACCAGGATTTAGTTTTAATTGCCCGTGAGTTAGAGATTACGGTGCCAAAGCAGGTTGAAAAGCTTCGCAAAGTTGGACTTTCACCATTTAGAATGCTTAAGAAAACCGAGTTGGCACTTATTGCACCCCCTGCCCCAAAGCCAGTTGCAGCAAAGAGTGGCAAGATTGAAAAGATAAAAATTGATGGTGAAGAGGTTGAGTTAGAAGAGGTAGAGCTTGATGATCTAGAAAGTTTAATTGATGACAAAGAGGAGAGCCCAGCAGGGGATGGCACTCCGGAGATTCGAGTAGTCAATGTTGCTGAAGAGTCACAAAATGAGGCTAACTCCTTTGTACTTAAAGACTCGGAAGAGGATGACGCACCACCACAAACGGTATTAACTGCAGGTGCAACCGCAGATCCAGTTAAGGATTATTTAAAGTTAATTGGCCGAGTTCCATTGCTAAATGCCGAGCTTGAGGTGTCCCTTGCTCAATCTGTTGAGGCTGGCCTCTTTGCTGAGGAGCGAATTGCAAATGATAAGAAGATGGATAAGAAGTTAAAGCGGGAGTACCAACAAATTGTGCTAAATGGCAGGCGCGATAAGAACCATCTTCTTGAGGCAAATCTTCGATTAGTAGTATCACTTGCAAAGCGTTATACCGGTCGCGGTATGTTGTTTTTAGATTTAATTCAAGAGGGTAACTTAGGTTTGATCCGCGCCGTTGAGAAGTTTGATTACACAAAAGGTTACAAGTTCTCAACCTATGCAACCTGGTGGATCAGGCAAGCAATTACTAGAGCGATGGCAGATCAAGCAAGAACAATTCGTATTCCAGTACATATGGTTGAGGTTATTAATAAGTTGGCCAGAGTTCAACGCCAGATGTTGCAAGATCTAGGAAGAGAACCAACACCTGAGGAGTTAGCAAAAGAGTTAGATATGACACCTGAGAAGGTAGTTGAGGTGCAAAAGTATGGAAGAGAGCCAATCTCACTTCATACTCCACTTGGTGAAGAGGGTGATTCTGAGTTTGGCGATTTAATTGAGGACTCTGAAGCTATCGTGCCAGCAGATGCCGTCTCCTTCACATTACTGCAAGAGCAGTTGCACTCAGTGCTTGATACATTATCTGAGCGCGAAGCAGGAGTTGTAGCAATGCGCTTTGGTTTAACAGATGGTCAACCAAAAACATTAGATGAAATTGGCAAGGTTTATGGGGTTACCCGTGAGCGTATTCGCCAGATTGAATCTAAGACGATGTCTAAACTTCGTCACCCATCACGTTCACAAGTACTACGCGATTACCTAGATTAAAGGAGAATAAAATGAGCGATAAGGTAAAGATGCAGTTTAAGAAAAATGCTTCAATTAGAGTTACCGGGAGCGTTGATTTTGTTGATGCTGATGGCAATGTGCTTGAAACAAAGACAGATTTCTCATTATGCAGATGTGGTGCCTCAAAGGAGAAGCCATTTTGCGATGGCAGCCACCGCGATTGTGGATTTGTTAGCGAGTAATTACTTAGCTGCTTGATCAGCTAATTTTTCAGATTCATCTTGAATAAGGGCTGCAACCGGCTTTAAACCCTCGGCATACTCTTTAGCGTGGTGTGCACAAAATAGAAGTTGACCACCAGAGACCAAGATTGCGCGTACATAAGCCTGAGCACCACAACGATCGCAACGATCTAATGAGTTCAATGGAGTCTGCTCCATTGTGATCTGTCCGGTCATTATTTGCTCCATCTCTTATTTACTATCAGGGGAACATCAAACCATGAATACTTTATTCCCGGCTGCATATTTGATTTCAATTAAGTAAATTTTACGCTTAAATGCTGAGAATATGTTGGATATATCTCATTTATATATCAATTATCGATAAATATGGGTCACTATCGGCGCGGATCAACTATATGTGGTAGTGCCGCAGTTAATCTTGGCGCCCGTGGCAACTAAAATCGCAAAACCTAATGATGGTACCTCTGCTGCGATTATCAGCAGCTACACCGCCAAAGATTTATCTGTCCTTGAAGGATTAGATGCAGTTCGCAAACGTCCTGGTATGTATATCGGCACCACAGATTCTCGTGGTCTTATGCATTGTCTTTGGGAAATTATTGATAACGCAGTTGATGAAGCATTAGCAGGTCATTGCAAAACAATTGAAATAAATTTAGAAGCAGATGGATCTGTTGAGGTTCATGATGATGGTCGTGGTATTCCGGTAGATAAGGAACCAAAGACTGGACTTACCGGTGTTGAAGTGGTTATGACAAAACTTCATGCTGGTGGAAAGTTTGGTGGCGGTTCATACGCTGCCTCTGGTGGTTTGCATGGTGTTGGTGCATCTGTTGTTAACGCACTTGCCTCCCGACTTGATGTTGAGGTTGACCGCGATAGCAAAATTTATTGGATGTCATTTAAACGTGGTCATGCTGGAATATTTGAAGGCGAAGGACCAAATGCAACTTTTAGTGAAAAATCTGGACTTCGGGTTATTGGCAAGGTTTCAGCAAAGGTAACTGGCACAAGAATTAAGTGGTGGTTTGATAAACAGATTTTCTTAAAAGAGGCAGAGTTAGCAATCGAAGATATCTATGCAAGAGCCAGACAAACCTCTTATTTAGTTCCAGGCTTAACTTTGGTGGTTAATGACCGGCGTACTAAAACAAAGACAACTGAAACTTTTTTCCATAAGGGTGGGATCTCAGAGTTTTGTACATTCCTGCGCCCTGATGATCCAGTTGGTGAGGTAATCAGACTCTCAGGCTCTGGTGCATACAGTGAAAATGTTCCAGTCTTAGATGAAAAAGGACATATGACTCCCACTGAGGTGGATCGGGAGATGGGTGTTGATATTGCAATGCAATGGGGTAATGGTTATGAGGCAACTATTGCATCATTTGTAAACATTATCTCAACTCCAAAGGGTGGAACACATGTTGCCGGTTTTGAAAAGGCGATTACTAAGGCGGTCAATGACGCCCTTCGTGCCACTAAAACTTTAAAAAATAATGAGGCCGATGTTATTAAAGATGATGTGCAGGAGGGATTAACTGCGGTTGTCACAGTTCGTATGTCTGAGCCACAATTTGAGGGACAAACTAAAGAGGTTTTAGGAACAGCAGCAGCTGCCAAGATAGTTGGGCAGGTTGTTGCCGATGAGATGAAGACATTTTTTACCACTACAAAAAGAATTGAGAAGGCAACTGGGCGGTTAATTTTAGAGAAGATCGCCAATGCCTCTAGAACTAGAATCTCAGCACGAGCCCACAAAGATTTGCAACGTAGAAAGAACGCACTAGAGAGCTCATCACTTCCAACAAAATTATCTGATTGCAGATCAGATGAGGCAGAGCGGACAGAGTTATTTATTGTTGAGGGAGACTCTGCTCTTGGCACAACAAAAGCGGCTAGAAACTCTGAGTTTCAAGCGATCTTGCCAATTCGAGGAAAGATTTTAAATGTGCAAAAGGCTTCACTCTCTCAGATGCTTGAGAACAATGAGTGTGCCTCAATTATTCAATCAATTGGTGCAGGTAGTGGAAAATCATTTGAGATTACCGAGGCAAGGTATGGCAGAGTAATTTTGATGTCAGATGCTGATGTGGATGGCGCGCATATTCGATGCCTGCTTTTAACATTATTTAATTCCTATATGCGTCCCCTTGTTGAAGCGGGTCGAGTATTTGCAGCAATTCCGCCCCTGCACCGAATTGATGTTATTGGTGGCAAAAAAGGGGAGATCTACTACACCTACTCTGATGATGAGATGAAAAAAGTTATCACAGCCCTTAAGAAGGATGGCAAGAGATGGAAAGAGCCAATCCAACGTTACAAAGGATTAGGTGAGATGGATGCTGATCAATTACGGGAGACCACAATGGATCCAGAGAAGCGAACTCTTCGCAGAATTACGATGAAGGATGTTACAAAAGCTGAGGCAATGTTTGAGTTATTAATGGGTAATGAGGTTGCACCTCGCAAAGATTTTATTTCAAGTGCTGATATTGATCGTGAGCGGATTGACGCTTAATCAATACTGATTAGATCAAAGTAATCTTCTTTCCATAAATCCTCATCCCCATCTGGGAGCAAAATAACTCGCTCAGGCTTTAATGCAGCAACTGCTCCTTCATCATGAGATACCAGAATTACTGATCCTTGATACTCACTTAATGCTGCCAAGATCTCATCACGGGAGGCTGGATCTAAGTTATTTGTTGGCTCATCAAGCAGTAATACATTTGCTGCGCTAACAACAAGAGTGGCAAGTGCTAGTCGAGTTCGCTCCCCACCACTTAATACTTTAACCGGCTTATGAACATCATCGCCAACAAATAGAAATGAACCAAGCACATTACGTGCCTCTGGCTCTCTAATATCTGCAGTAGCAGACATCATGTTCTCTAGTACTGTGCGTTCAAAATCAAGTGACTCATGCTCCTGGGCGTAATAACCAATCTTTAAACCATGGCCAGCAATAACCTCACCAGTATCTGATTCAAGATCTCCTGCCAAGATGCGCAGCAGTGTTGTTTTACCAGCACCATTTAATCCTAGAATTACTACCCGCGAACCCTTATCAATAATTACACCAACATCGGTAAAGATTTCAAGTGAACCGTATGATTTAGATAGATCGTGTGCTGAGATTGGCGTCTTGCCACAAGGTGATGGCGTTGGAAAGCGAAGCTTTGCCACTTTATCTTTAACACGAACATCATCGAGAGAGCTACGAAGTTTTTCAGCACGACGAAGCATTCCTTGGGCTGCGGTTGCCTTAGATGCTTTAGCCCGCATCTTCTCGCCCTGCTTTTGCAAAATCTCAGCCTTCTTCTCAGCATTTGCTCGCTCACGTTTGCGCCTATGTTCATCTTGTTCACGTTGTAATAAATACTGCTTCCAGCCCATGTTATATACATCAATTACATTTCGATTGCCATCGATATAGAAAACCTTATTAACAACAGTCTCAATTAGATTCACATCATGGGAGATAATTACTAATCCACCAGAGTATTTTGAGAGATATTCACGTAACCAGATAATAGAATCAGCATCTAAGTGGTTAGTGGGCTCATCTAATAGAAGTGTTTCAGCGCCAGAAAATAGAATTCGAGCAAGTTCAATTCTTCTTCTCTGTCCACCAGATAATGCACTTAGATCTTGGTCAAAGAGATGATTTGGCACACCAAGGGAGGAGGCAATTGCTTCCGCCTCTGCCGCTGCTGCATAACCACCTGCGGTTGAGAACTCATGTTCAACTCTGGTGTATCGCTCCATTGCTTTCTCTAATTCAACACCCTCTGAGGTAGACATCTCCTCTTCAACAGTGCGCATTCGTTTACTAATTTGATCTAACTCACGAACTGAAAGAATTCGATCAATCACACTTCCTTGATCCTCACCAGTTCTAGGATCTTGCGGCAGATAACCAATCTTGCCGGTGCGGTTAATAACACCACCTGCTGGCATGATCTCACCTGCTAATACTTTGGCAAGCGTTGATTTACCGGCACCATTTCGACCAACAAAACCAATCCGATCACCATGGTTAATTCGAACCGTTACATCTTTGACCAGAAGCCTTGCGGCAGCACGAAGTTCTAGGGCGTTAGTTGATATCAAAGTTGCTTATGCAACAAGGCGGGTGCGACGAGGTGAGGCATACTTCTTTTCAATTTCAGACAACTCCTCAGAGACCTTGGCTTTGATGCTCTCCTCAGTTTTTAGGATCGCAGTTAAGGTGGAGATTGTAGCCTTTAATTCCTTTGCCTCATTCTCTAGTTCAATTTTGCTCATCTTGGTTAATCTACGCAGTGGCATATCCAAAATATAGGTGGCTTGCTCATCACTTAACTTAAATGTCTTAATTAAGCCAGCTTTCGCAACTGTTGCATCCTCACTTGCTCTGATTAATTTAATTACCTTATCTATGTCAACAATTGCTTTAAGAAGTCCATCTACTAAATTTAGACGATTTTGTGCTTTCACTTTGCGGAAGATTGAGCGCCGCTTTACTACCTCAATTCGGTGATCAATAAATACCTGTAATAGATCTTTAAGCCCAAGAGTTAATGGTTTGCCATTTACCAAGGCAACTGCGTTAACTGAAAATGCATCCTCCATAGGTGTAAGGCGGTAGAGATTTTCTAATACCTCAACTGGCTCATAACCATTTTTAATCTCAACTACTACCTTAGTCCCAGATTGACCATCCGATAGATCGACAATATCTGAGATGCCTAATACTTTTTTAGATTTAACCAGATCTGCAATCTTCTCAACAATTTTTTCAGGTCCAATGTTGTATGGAAGCTCAGTAATTACAATTCCCTGTTTGCGCGATGTAATCTTTTCAATTACCGCAGTTGCTCGCACCTTAAATGAGCCGCGGCCTTTGGCATAGGCATCAGCTAAGCCTTCAGTTGCAACTAGGTAACCACCAGTTGGAAAATCAGGAGCTGGTACTAACTTCATTAATTGTTTTAAGGTGGCCTTTGGGTTTTCCATTAATAATTTAGTTGCAGCAATTACCTCACCAAGATTATGGGGTGCCATGTTGGTAGCCATACCAACTGCAATACCGGTGGCACCATTTACTAATAGATTTGGGAATGCTGCAGGTAAAACTTGAGGCTCTAAAATTTGGCCATCGTAATTTGCGCCAAAATTAACTGTGTCCTCATCTGACTCATCCACCATCATCATGGCAGAGTGGGCAAGACGGGATTCGGTATAGCGCATGGCAGCAGGGCCTGAATCTAATGATCCAAAATTTCCATGACCATCAATTAATGGCAGTCGCATAGAAAAAGATTGCGCCATACGAACCATTGCATCATAAATAGCACCATCACCATGTGGATGTAGTTTTCCCATTACATCGCCAACAACTCGTGCGCACTTAACATGTCCTTTATCTGGACGAAGTCCCATCTCATTCATCTGATGAAGAATGCGACGTTGCACAGGTTTTAAACCATCACGAGCATCAGGAAGTGCACGGGAGTAAATTACTGAGTAGGCATACTCTAAAAATGACTCTGACATTTCAGAGCCAACATCAATATCAATTATGCGGCCAGGATTTTCTCCTGCTTTAGGTGCAACTACTTTAGGTGTCTTGGCCATAGGCCGTATCTTGCCAACATAAGTGTTGTTTCCTTGCCAACGACAAGCCAATTCTTCAGTGATTTAACCAAATGCTAACCTTTAGGCATGTCTGCTGCTGATTCGTATGCCCAAGAGGCTGCAGAACGCTGGCCCAAGGAGTATGTAGCAAGTAATTTAAAATTAAAATCAATGAGTGAGGAAGATCAACAAAAACTCTTTAAATTAGGCAGTGACAACATTAAAGATGTTGCAGATGCATTTATCTTACAAAAAGCTGCTGATTCTGCCGAGGTGCAAAAGCTAATAAAGATTCATTACAACTGGGTCAGGGTTTTTTGGACTCCAACTAAGGATGCCTATATTGGATTAGGCGCCATGTATGTTTCAGATCCAAGGTTTACTAAAAACTATGACAAATATGCACCAGGGTGTGCAGCTTTTATGGCCAAAGCGATGAGTATCTATGCTGGAGAGAATCTTTCTAATTGAGTACTGAAAATTTTGGTTTAGCTGATTTAACAAACTCTATCTTTAACTCACTATCAATTGCTGGTACCACCGATACCCTCGCATTAGGTCAATCCCAGATGCGGGAGTGTTTGATTCTCATTGATGGAATGGGACAGGATGCATTTGATAAGTATGCAGATCAATTTCCAGTCTTAGAGAGTTTAAAGCTGGTTAAAAAACTTAATGCCAATTTTCCATCAACTACTGCAACTAGTTTGTCCACACTAGGAACTGGAGTATTGCCAGGAGTTCATGGCATGCTCGGTTACACCGTCAGAGTTCCCAGAAGTGATAATCGATTGTTAAATGCACTTAAGTGGGATGAGCGGGTAGATCCAGTTATCTGGCAGAAGGTGCCAACATTATTTGAACGATCAGTATCAGCTGGAGTAGTTGTTTCACATGTTGCAGCTAAACGGTATGAGGCAAGTGGTTTCACCCAAGCAGCACTTCGTGGTGCTAGATATATTGGTGCAAATGGAGTTGATGAGATGGCAAGTGCAGTTGCACTTGCACTAAAACCACAACCTTCTTTTGTTTACACATATTTAAATACCTTAGATGCTGCCGGTCATAGCGATGGGGTTGGTTCAGATAAGTGGCTAACTGCACTTGCTCAAATTGCAGAGTTTGTTACCAAGGTAAAGGAGTTAGTACCAAGTGGTACTCGGATTTGGATTACCTCAGATCATGGAATGGTCAATAGCACAGCGCAACTAGTTTTAGGTCAAGATAATAAGTTGCTTGAGAATGTGACATTAATTGGTGGTGAGCCAAGAGCTAGGCATATTTATATTAAAGAGGGAGCAGAGTTAGAGACGGTTGCACTTTGGCGTGAGTTCTTAGGTGATAGGGCGCGGGTAATTAGTAGAGCAGAAGCGATTTCTGTTGGATTATTTGGGCCGGTTGTGAGTGAGGATTCAGCAGAACGGATGGGAGATTTAATTGCAATTCCCAATGATGATTTAATTTTAGTTGATCCAGCAAGAGTGCGGGAGGAAACATCAATGGTAGGACATCATGGTGGAGTTACCGATATTGAGGTTGCGATTCCACTCTTACTTGCTTAGTCCTCATCCTTTTTACCAAACATAATGTCATCCCAAGATGGAATCTTAATTCTTCTTGTCACGCCATCTTTTTTTGCCTCATCATCAATATCTTCAACAGCAGTCAGTGGAGTTGGCGCATATGGTGCGACATTTTCTCTAATTGAAACAAGTCTTGGTGGCTCACTTGGTGTGATCATTCCATGAGTTTGCACTGGTGGTTTAACCTTTGCCTCACCACCAATCCAACGAGCACCATCATCATGAGCGGTGAGTGCGCGTCTGCCTAAATTAAATAACCAAACTGCTTCACCCTTTACCTCACTTGGTGCACCATCTCTGATCGGGTAGTAAAGCGTTAAATTCCAATTACCATCAGCTTGACGAAATGTGTTCCACTCAATTGTGTTCATATCAACACCCCGCGGGGCTAGTTGATTAGCAACAGCTGTTTCAAGATATGGCGCATGTGGTTCACGGCGAATTTGTGTAGCAAGTGCTTGAGAAATAATAAATGCACGCTCCTGCAAAATAGGGCCTGCGTAATTTTCAATCTTCTCAATTGACCAATCGGTAGTGCGAGAGATCGCATCAATTGTTTCACCACCGCGTAATCTGGCCTGCACCTCTTTAACAGTTGTAGTTATTACCTCATCAATATCAGCAACAGCAGAAAGTCTTGGTTGGTTAACATTGGCACGCAATGTGTCACTAATCCTTAAGTTATATTGATTACCATCTTGATCAACTAACTCAAGCTCACTGCCATCGGCAGATCGGCCAGTTAACCGCAGATCTGTTGATTCGCTCATGAGAGTAGATTGCCACAACTGTATGGCGGGATAAAACTGCCACACACAAACCACCCTTTACTTTTCATGCTTAGATAACCTAGTGAGCGCAGAACTGTTAAAGCTAGCCGAATCAGTAGCGCGCTCGGCCGGAGCACATTTAATGAACCGTCCTGCCACCTTTACCTTTACTGAGAAAAGTTCAGCGGTTGATTTTGCAACTCAAATGGATCAACAAGCGGAGGAATTAATAGTTAAACAATTACTAGCAGCGCGAGCTGATGATGGAATTATTGCTGAGGAGGGAGCGGCGAAGGAAAGTAAATCTGGAATTACTTGGGTGATTGATCCATTAGATGGCACCGTAAATTATCTATATGGACTGCCAGGCTGGAATGTTTCAGTTGCCGCCAAAGATAAGGATGGAGTTTTAGCAGGGGTAGTTTATGCACCCAGTATTAATGGATTCTGGTCTGCTACCCGTGGTGGTGGTGCTACCTATAACGGGAAAAAGATTAAGTGCAATGACCCAATTACTTTGGATAAAGCACTTTTAGCAACTGGTTTTGCATACGATTTAAAGCTAAGAGTTACGCAAGGGGAGACAATGGCTAATTTGCTTCCAAGAATTCGTGACTTGCGAAGAAATGGCGCAGCAGCGGTTGATCTTTGTTATGTAGCAATGGGAGCAATCGATGGCTACTTTGAAGCATCACTTAAGGAGTGGGATCATGCAGCTGGTGGTTTGATTGCAACTGAGGCAGGTGCGGTTATTTCTGGTCGAGGTGGTGGGGCACCTAATAGTGATCTAGTAATCTGTGCTGGACCAGCCCTACACGCTGCGCTTTTGCCCCTAATCTGAACTCAAATTGATCTAATCACCCCTGCTATGGCAAGATAAGGCCTTCACTCAAATTAATTGATTGACATTAAATTTAAACGATTAGGACAAATTATGAACGTATTAGATGCTGTTGATGCCGCCTCACTTCGCAAAGACATCCCATCATTTCGTTCTGGCGATGAGTTAAAGGTTCATGTTCGAGTTATTGAAGGCAGCAAGAGTCGTATCCAGGTTTTCCAAGGTGTGGTAATTGCCCGCTCTGGTTCTGGAATTCGTGAGTCATTTACAATTCGTAAAATTTCATACGGTGTTGGTGTTGAGCGAACCTTCCCAGTGCACACACCAGTAATTGAAAAAATTGAGATTGTCCGTCACGGTTCAGCTCGTCGCGCCAAGCTTTACTACCTACGTAAATTAACTGGTAAGGCAACAAAGATTAAAGAGCGTCGTGGCGCAGATGGTGAAATTATTAATGAGCCAGCTTATGTTCCACCAGTGGTTTCTAAAAAGGTTTCTGTTCCTGAGGTTGGTGAGGCCGCAGCAGTTGTTGTTGCCGCAGCATCTGTTACCGAAGTTACAGCCGAAGAAGTAGTTGAATCACCAGCGGTTTCTGCTGAAGCATCAGCTGCTGATGCAACTGCAAGTGAGTAATAATGATTGATGAAGCGCTAGAGCATTTAGTAAAAGGTATTGTCGATAACCCAGCTGAGGTTGTAATTACTGAGAAAACTTCTCGTGGTGGTACAACTTTAGAGGTACGTGTTCACCCAGAGGATATTGGTAAGGTAATTGGCCGCAATGGTCGCACTGCAAAAGCACTTCGCACTGTGGTCAGCGCAATCGCTGGTCGCTCAGTTCGGGTTGATCTAATCGAGGCAGACGAGGTTCGTTAATTTTGCAACTTGTCGTAGGTCGCATCGGCCGCGCACATGGAGTTCTTGGTGAGGCAACAATTGAGGTTCGCACCGATGATGCAGATCTAAGGTTTGCAGTTGGTAATAAATTAACGTTAGATAATGGTCGTAATTTAATTATTAAATCTGCTCGTTGGCACAACCAAGTGTTACTCCTGACCTTTGAAGGTATTACCGATCGCAACCAAATTGAAGAGCTACGGGATCAATTAATTTCAGCAGAGGTTGATACTGAAGATACTGCACCAGGTGAGTATCACTATCAACAACTAATTGGTTCACAGGTCTTACTTACAACTGGTGAATTAATTGGGGTAGTAAGTGAGATTGTTAAACTACCCGGACAGGATTTACTTTCAGTAAGTAGGGATGGCAAAGAGGTATTAATCCCAATGGTTAAGCCAATTATTATCTCAATCGATGTCACAAAGAGAGAGATTATTATTGATCCACCGAAAGGATTGCTAGATGTTGCGCTTTGATCTAATCTCGATATTTCCAGAGTATTTAGCACCCCTTAAGTTGTCGCTGTTGGGTAAAGCGGTAGATAAAGGATTAATTACAATAAATATTCACGATCTGCGAGATCAAACAATGGATGTGCACCACTCAGTAGATGACACCCCATATGGCGGAGGTGCTGGCATGGTTATGTCAGCTGCGCCTTGGGGGGATGCAATTGATCAAATCAGTAATGATTTAGATCAGATTGATTTAATTATTTTAACTCCAGCAGGTAAGAAGTTTGATCAGGCGATGGCTGCAGAATTTACTAAGTGTAAACAGTTAATTTTTGCTTGCGGAAGGTATGAAGGAATTGATGCCAGGGTTGGAAAGCACTATGAAAATAAATCTAATTTTAAGGTACATGAGGTATCAATTGGTGATTATGTGTTAGGTGGGGGTGAGGTAGCGGCAATGGTAATTATTGAAGCAACTGCCAGATTATTACCTGGTGTATTAGGAAATCCAGAGTCATTAAAAGAGGAGTCACATTCAATTATTAGTAGTAGTGATGACCTTTTAGTTGAGTATCCAAATTACACAAAGCCTGCTGTTTGGCGAGGCTTAGAAGTTCCGGAAGTTTTACTCTCCGGAAATCATGGCCAGATAGCGAAGTGGCGAAAAGAGCAGGCTGAGCGTCGTACTGATCAGTTAGGTAAGGAATAATTCCGACACGCCTTGTGTTGATTAGGTACATCTATCTCTTTTAGGGGATTATCCGCCCAGTTGGAGTAATAGATACTCCAGAGAAAAAGAATCGCTTTACTTAAAGAATTGAAGGAGGTGGATGATGGCTACTGATTACGACACCCCCAGAAAAACCGATGAAGAGTTACATGAAGAATCACTTGAAGAGTTAAAGGCACAACGTGCTGACGCCCAATCTGGCCAGGTAGATATTGATGAAGCAGAGGCTGCCGAAAATCTAGAGTTGCCTGGTGCTGATCTTTCTGGTGAAGAGTTAACTGTGAAGGTTGTACCAAAGCAGGAAGATGAATTCACTTGCGGTAGTTGCTTCTTAGTTAAGCATATTAATCAAAAAGCGCGTGGTGAAGGTCCTAAGGCCATCTGTCAGGATTGCGATTAAATAAGAGCTTTTGCCAACATCTTTGCTTTTTTACTTGAGATTATCCAGTACGGAGTTGGATCATTTCTATCTCTTAGCTCAACCATTACTCCAGTTGAAACCCAGAATCTTGTGGCAGTAAAACATGCTGGATCTGCAGCTACGCCATTTAATCTAATAAATTGATCCTTGCTTAGAACGCTAACTCTGCTGATATATTTTTTTTCAATCTTTGCGTTACCAACATAAAGCCAACCATTTAGCACTACTGTCTCAAGCCTTGATTTTTGAGAGCTATAGATAAAGCCTGCGGTAGTTATCAATGAAGTAATTGCCGCACTGAAATTGCCAAAGGGTGCCCAGATTGTTAGATAGATTGAGGCGATCATTAGGAGTGAAAATAACCAGAGCCAGATTGGCCAAGTTAATCTTTCGGCAAACTCAGATTTTGAATTAGATCTAGCCATGAGATAAAGGATACGCTTTGCCAATGAGTCGCATTGCATCCACCACTCCACCCACAGATGCGCTAATGCCTACCCGTCATCCAAAAGCACCAGCTGATGGTTCTAAAATCCCATCTCACTTTGGTCATTGCTTTGGTTGTGGTGATCTACATCCAACTGGTCTGCACTTTAGCGCAGTGGCTGGTAGCGGCTTAGATCTAACTGGAAAGTTTACAGTTACCGAAAATCACCAAGGAGCACCAGGCCTTGCCCATGGTGGTTTGCTATCACTTGCATTTGATGAGGCATTAGGTAAATTAATGTGGTTAATTAGAACACCAGCAGTTACTGGCAGACTTGAGACAGATTTTCTAATGCCAGTTCCAATGGGACGAACACTTTATATTGATGCTCGTATAACTGGACAATCTGGCAGAAAGATCTATACCCAAGCACAGGGTAGATTAGATTCACCAACTGGTGAGGTTGCTGTAATGGCGGCTGCGCTATTTATTTCAGTACCAATGGAGCATTTTATTAAAAATTTAACACAGCAATATAAGGACCACCTAGTTGATCATCCAGAGTTAATGGCATTTGTCGATCCAGATTTTGATATAAATCCATGATGGAGGTATTAATAAAGCGGTTAGATCCATCGGTTCCAATGCCTTCATATGCAAAGGGTGGGGATGCTGGGGCTGATATTGCCACCCGAATTGATTTCACACTTAAAGCTGGTGAGCGGATGTTAGTTCCAACTGGCATAAGCATTGCATTGCCTAATGGATATGTGGCTTTAGTTCATCCAAGATCAGGATTGGCAATTAAATATGGAGTTTCAATGGTTAATACGCCCGGCACAGTAGATGCTGGCTTTCGTGGCGAGCTACAAGTTATTTTAATTAATCATGATTTAACAGAGTCGGTTTCATTTAAAAAGGGGGATCGGATAGCGCAATTGGTAATTCAACAAGTAGAGCGAGCTGAGTTTGTGGAGGTTATTCAGTTACCAGGATCAGATCGAGCAACTGGTGGATTTGGATCAACTGGCACATGAGTAATCAGGCAAATAATCAGGATAAGGATAAAGTTTTATCAGCACTTGGGGGTAAGCGAGGTTTAATTGACTCTGGCCTACCATCATTAGTATTTTTATTAGTATTTAATTTATTTGGTAAAGATATTAATCCAGCTATTTATTCAGCAGTAGCAATCTCAGTTGTTTTAACTTTTCTTAGATTGATAAAGAAGGAGACAATTCAACACGCATTCTCCGGTTTAGTTGGGGTAGCTTTTTGCGCCTTTATCTCCAAGCGAAGTGGCAGTGCTGTAGATTTTTATCTTCCTGGGCTTTATATAAATGCTGGTTATGGCTTGATGTACGCAATTACTAATTTAATTAGATGGCCAATTTTGGGAATTATGTTGGGACCAATTTTGGGTGAGAACTTGATGTGGCGAAAAGATCGTGCCCGGGTAAGAGCATATGTAATGGCAGGTTGGCTCTGGGTAGCTATGTTTGCAGCACGCCTTCTTGTTCAATACCCGCTATATAAAAGTGGAAATATTAATGCGCTAGGTACAGCTCGATTAATTATGGGATATCCATTATTTATTGCAACCGCTTGGGGAACTTGGCAAATACTAAAGAAGACTCCTATAACTAAAGTTAATTAAATAAAGCAGGATTTAAGTTGCGCTTCAGCAGTAGCGGAGGCAACAAATAGCAGTTCATCTCCGGCAACAAATAGATCATGATCCTTTGGTGTGATCACATGCCCATCACGGACTATTGCTGCCAAGGAAGCGTTATCAGGAAGAGAAATTTCGCTCACTGTCTTGCCGCAACAGGCTGCATTATCTGGCAAGGTAATCTCAACTAAATTAGCTTCACCCCTACGGAATGAAAATAGTCGCACTACATCGCCAACACTTACCGCCTCCTCTACCAACGCTGAGATAATTCTTGGTGTTGATACTGCGACATCAACCCCCCATGAGGTTTCAAACATCCATTCATTTTTTGGATGATTAACCCGAGCAACAACACGTGGTACGCCATACTCAGTTTTAGCAAGCAGTGAGGCAACTAGATTTACCTTGTCATCACCAGTTGCAGCAACTAATACTTGGCACCCATCTAGTTTTGCTTGATCTAAAGCGGTAATCTCGCAAGCATCAGCTAATAACCACTCAGCGGCAGGAACTGAGTCCATCTTTAAAGCTTTTGGATCCTTATCAATTAGCAATACTTGATGGCCATTTCCTAGCAACTCTCTAGCAATAGCTCTGCCTACATTTCCCGCTCCAGCAATTGCAATTCTCATTCTTATGCACCCTTCGGTGATTTAGAAAGAGATTTTTCAATCTCGGAAATCTTTTTCTCATTTACAAGCAGATGAACAAGATCCCCCTCTTGCAGCACTGTGTGCTCATCAGGAAGTAATGCCTCACCTAAGCGGGTAATAAAAGCAACTCTGGCATCGGTATTTTTCTCAATTAATGAAACTGCCTCGCCATACCAATCATTATGAAGATGTACCTCAACTAATTGCACAGTTCCAGTTGCATCTCGCCACTCAGATTTTGTGCCATCTGGTGAAAGTCTGCGCATAATTTGATCAGTTGTCCAAAGCACAGTTGCCACAGTTGGAATACCAAGTCTTTGGTAGATCTCTGCGCGACCTGGATCATAAATACGGGCAACAACATTTTTAACTCCAAAGGTTTCTCTTACTACTCGAGCTGCCAAAATATTTGAGTTATCACCATTTGAAACAGCGGCAAATGCATCGGCCTTTTCAATTCCGGCCTCAAGTAAGGTGTCGCGATCAAATCCCATACCGGCGATTGTTCGGCCATTAAAGTCTGCACCTAATCTGCGGAATGCCTCCCGATTTTGATCGATTACCGCAACGGTATGGCCAGCTTTTTCTAAATCAATTGCCAAGGTGGAACCGACGCGACCACAACCCATAATTACGACGTGCACAAAGTACAACTTACACCCATATGCTCACTCCTATGGAATTAAACGCTCAAGAGCGGTTAAAAGTGGGTGAGGTAATTCAGGTCGAAATTGGCCCGGTTGCACATGGTGGTCACTTTGTTGCTCGCCATAATGGACAGGTTATTTTTGTCCGTCATGGCATAACTGGTGAGATGGTAAAAATAAAAATTACCGCAGTAAGTTCTAAAATCGCCCATGCTGATGTGATCGAAGTAATAACCGCTGCCACCTCCAGAATTACACCACCTTGTAAATATGCTGGTAAATGTGGTGGTTGCGATTTTCAACATATTGATCTTGCAACGCAACGAGATTTTAAAGCTGAGATTGTTAAGGAGCAATTTCTGCGTATCGGCAAGATGGATTTAGTAGAGCTTGGATTTGATTTAAAGTTAACATCAGTTGAACCAGCAGATGGTATGCATTGGCGCACTCGGATGGATTTTGCAGTATCGCCAAGTGGAGCGATTGGGTTTTTTGGTGCCAGAAGTAATGAGGTAGTTGAGATAAAGGATTGTTTAATTGCAGATGAGCGAATGAATGTGGCTGAGTTAGCAAATCGAAGTTGGAAATCAGATGCCAGAGTTGAGGTTGCCGTCTCAAGCACCAATGAGATTTCAGTTATGAGAAGTGGTAGAAGTATTAGTGGACCTACGCAAATTGTTGAACAGGTCGGTGGTAGCTCTTTTAAGATCTCACCAGTTGCCTTTTGGCAAAGTCATAAAGCAGCTCCAGTCACCTTAGTTAAAGCAGCTCTTGCTCAACTTGGTGCTAAAAATGGTGATCATATTTGTGATCTTTACGCCGGAGTTGGTTTATTTGCAGCCGTCTTATTAAAAGAGGTAGGGGATCGTGGTTTTATTACCTTGATTGAAAGTGATAAGACAGCGGTTGCTGATGCTCGGAAGGTATTTTTAAATAAGGAGAATGTAAAGATATTGCAGGGCTTAGTTGCTCAGCAACTTCCAATTGTTAAGCGAGCAGATTTAATCTTGCTAGATCCACCTAGAACTGGAGCTGGTGAGGTAGTAATTAAACAGATAGTTAAATTTAGGCCAAGAAAAATTGTTTATATTGCATGTGATCCAGCAGCATTGGCGCGAGATGCAAAAACTTTGGCAGATGCAGGTTATAAGTTAGATCACATAGAAGCCTTTGATTTTTTCCCAATGACTCAGCACATTGAGTGCGTGGCTGGATTTGCACCAGCAAAGGAGTAGGATTGGCAGTATAAATAGCAAGAAAGTAGGTGTGGGGCGTTGAGTAAGAACTCATTTAAGGCCAAAACCACACTTGATGTCGCAGGTAAAAGTTATGAGATATTTGATATTACCGGCTTTGCCGAAGCAAAAGATCTGCCATTTAGTTTAAAAATATTGCTAGAAAATCTACTTCGCACCGAAGATGGTTTTAATATCACAGCTGAGCAGATTAAAAAATTAGCGGCCTGGGATCCAAAAGCTGAGCCAGATACTGAAATTCAATTTACGCCAGCCCGCGTAATTATGCAGGACTTTACTGGTGTGCCATGCATTGTTGATCTGGCCACGATGCGGGAGGCGATTACTGATTTAGGTGGAGATGCATCAAAGGTAAATCCATTATCACCAGCTGAGCTAGTAATTGATCACTCCGTAATTGCAGATTTATTTGGCAGCAAGGATTCCTTTGAGCAAAATGTTGATATTGAGTACCAACGAAATAAGGAGCGTTATCGTTTTCTGCGGTGGGGGCAGAGTGCATTTGATGAGTTCAAAGTTGTTCCTCCTGGCACTGGGATTGTGCATCAGGTAAATATTGAGTATCTAGCAAGAGTAGTGATGAGCAGAACTGTCGATGGTCAATTACGCGCCTATCCAGATACGGTAGTTGGCACAGATTCGCATACCACTATGGTCAATGGCTTAGGTGTACTTGGTTGGGGAGTTGGTGGAATAGAGGCTGAAGCAGCTTTGCTTGGCCAACCAGTCTCGATGTTAATTCCTAAAGTAGTTGGCTTTAAATTAAATGGAAAGTTACCAATTGGCACTACTGCTACAGATTTGGTTTTAACAATTACACAAATGTTGCGTGAGCATGGGGTAGTTGGAAAGTTTGTTGAGTTTTATGGTCCTGGAGTTAGTGCACTACCGATGGCAAATCGAGCAACAATTGGCAATATGTCACCAGAGTATGGCTCAACATGTGCAATATTTCCGATTGACGAAGAGACAATTAATTATTTGAAATTTACTGGCAGAGGAAGTGAACAACTGGAATTAGTTGAAAAGTATGCCAAGGTAAATGGACTCTGGCATGATCCAGCTGCAACTCCTCGGTTCTCTGAAAAGTTAGAGTTAGATCTTGCCACAGTTGTGCCATCTATTGCCGGTCCTAAGCGACCACAGGATCGGATCTCACTATCAGATGCAAAGAGCTCTTATGAAAAGGTGTTACCTAGTTACTTCACCGATAAGACAAGTAAAAGCAAGATTGATATAAAGGTAAATGGTAAAGCTACTAGTGTTACAAATGGTGATGTAGTAATTGCATCAATTACCTCCTGTACAAATACTTCAAATCCATCGGTAATGATTAGCGCTGCTCTACTTGCTAAAAAAGCGGTGGAAAAGGGATTAAGCAGTAAGCCTTGGGTTAAGACCACACTCGCCCCAGGCTCTAAGGTGGTAACTGATTATTATGATCGCTCTGGCCTTACTCCTTTTATGGAAAAGCTTGGATTTAACCTAGTTGGTTATGGGTGTGTTACCTGTATTGGTAACTCAGGCCCACTGCCAATTGAGATTAGTAAAGCAATCAACGAAAATGATTTAGCGGTCTCAGCGGTGCTATCTGGTAATCGTAACTTTGAAGGGCGCATATCACCTGATGTAAAGATGAATTACTTAGCATCTCCGCCATTAGTTGTTGCATATGCATTAACCGGCACAATGGATCATGATTTTGAAAATGATCCAATTGGTAAGGGTAGTGATGGTAATCCAGTTTATTTAAAGGATATATGGCCAACAACAGAGGAGATTGATGCTGTGATTAGCTCATCAATATCTTCGGATATGTTTACCAAGGATTACGCCTCTGTCTTTGATGGTGATAAGAGATGGAAATCTTTAGAGACCCCAACTGGTAATACCTTCACTTGGGATAGTAAATCAACATATGTAAGAAAGCCGCCATACTTTGATGGAATGCCACGAGATCCAAAGCCAGTAACAGATATTGCCGGAGCTAGAGTGCTAGCTTTCCTCGGTGATTCAGTAACCACCGACCACATTTCCCCAGCCGGAAATATTAAGGTTGATTCACCTGCTGGTAAGTACTTAGCTGAGCATGGAATTGAGAGAGGTGATTTCAACTCTTATGGATCCCGTCGGGGAAATCATGAGGTGATGATTAGAGGAACCTTTGCAAATATCAGACTTAAAAATTTATTATTAGATGGAGTTGAGGGTGGCTTTACAAAAAACTTTTTAGCAAATGGTCGGCAAGCAACAATTTATGATGCATCTTGTGCTTATATTAAAGTTGGGGTGCCATTAGTTATTTTGGCTGGCAAAGAGTATGGCTCCGGCTCTTCTAGAGATTGGGCGGCTAAAGGAACAGCACTACTTGGTGTGCGAGCGGTTATTGCAGAATCATTTGAGAGAATCCATCGTTCAAATTTAATTGGTATGGGAGTGCTACCACTACAATTTTTAGATAACCAAAATGTTAAATCACTTGGATTAAATGGCAGTGAAGTATTTTCAATTACAGGTGTTACGGAGTTAAATGGGGGTATTACACCGAAGGAGGTAGTTATTACCGCCGGGGATAAGAGCTTTAAGGCCAAAGTTAGGATCGATACACCAGGAGAGGCTGATTACTATCGCCACGGTGGAATTATGCAGTATGTATTACGCTCACTTTTGAGCAAATAAATCGCATTAATAACCGCCAACCTTTAAACTAGACCCATGCTTGAGTCCATCAAATCACCTGCAGATCTGACAGCTTTAACAGTTGAGCAATTAACACAATTATCAGATGAGATTCGCACTTTCTTAATTGAACAGGTCTCTAAATCTGGTGGACATTTAGGTCCAAATCTTGGTGTTGTTGAATTAACTATTGCTTTGCACCGCACCTTTGAATCACCAAAGGATGTAATTGTTTTTGATACTGGACATCAAAGTTATGTGCATAAGTTATTAACTGGCCGTATGTCTGGGTTTGAAAAACTTCGGCAGCGGGGTGGAATAGCCGGATATCCAAATCGCAGCGAGAGCGAGCATGATGTAGTTGAAAACTCCCACGCCTCAACCGCTCTTTCTTGGAGTGATGGAATAGCCAAAGGCTTTGCCTTAACAAATCAAAGAGATCGAACTGTGGTTTGTGTAGTAGGCGATGGTGCTTTAACTGGTGGAATGAGCTGGGAGGCATTAAACAATATTGCTGCGAGTACTAATGAGAATCTAGTAATCGTGGTAAATGATAATGAGCGATCTTATTCACCAACTATTGGTGGACTTGCTACCTACCTTTCTACTCTGCGCACAACCCGCGGTTATGAGAAATTTTTAGATTGGGGCAAAGGCGTATTAGAAAAGACACCTTTGGTTGGACAGCCAATTTATGAGACCTTACATGGTGTTAAGAAAGGAATTAAGGATGTTGTCGCACCACAAGGTATGTTTGAAGATCTAGGTCTTAAGTACTTTGGCCCAGTAGATGGTCATGACATTGTTGCGATGGAAAAGGCGCTAAAGATTGCTAAAGATTATGGCTCACCAGTTTTAGTTCACGTGATTACTGAAAAAGGCCGCGGCCATGCTCCAGCATTAAATGATGAAGCGGAAAAGTTCCACGCTATTGGTGTCATTGATGCTGAAACTGGTCAGCCACTTAGCAAGGCTGGCGTTAGTTGGACATCAGTATTTTCAGATGAGTTGGTAAAAATTGGTTCAGAAAGAAAAGATGTTGTGGCAATTACCGCAGCGATGATGGGTCCAACTGGGTTAGATAAGTTTGAGAAGGCATTTCCGGAGCGAACATTTGATGTGGGAATTGCTGAGCAACACGCCACAACCGCTGCTGCCGGAATGGCATTTGCTGGCCTTCATCCAGTAATTGCTGTCTACTCCACCTTTTTAAATCGCGCCTTTGATCAACTCTTATTAGATGTAGCACTTCATAAAGCTGGTGTGACATTTGTATTAGATCGAGCAGGTATTACTGGTGATGATGGACCATCTCATAACGGTATTTGGGATCTAGCATTAACTGGAATTGTGCCAACTTTGCATGTGGCAGCACCTCGTGACGGGCAGCGTGTCAGAGAGACATTGCGCGAGGCGTTAGATATCTCAGATGCACCATCATTAATTCGTTTTCCAAAGGGTGCAATAAATCCAGATATTCCAGCCTTTGAACGCCGGGATGGGATTGATGTTTTATATCGTGGCGAGAGTGCTGATATTTTATTAGTAAGTATTGGTGCCTTTGCTGCAATTGCAGTTGAGGCAGCAGCGCAGGCATACCGAGAGGGAGTAGGCGTTACCGTTATTGATCCAAGATGGGTAAAGCCACTACCAAAATCATTAATCACAATGGCCCAGCGCTATAAGAGTGTTGTTGTGCTAGAGGATGGTATTAAACATGGTGGTATTGCTAGCACAATCTCTGAGTTATTTAGAGAGGCGAACTTAAATGTGCCGGTGCATTCAATTGGTGTACCACTGGAATTTCTTGAGCATGCAAAGCGGGCGCAGATATTAGAGGATTTAGGAATTACTGTTCAAAATATTACTCGCTCACTTGTTACTTGGAGCAGTAGTGATTTAGCAATTGATATTAAGGAAGAGATGCCACACCCTTCAGATGAAAACGAGCACCGCAAACCGCTTCGCTAATTCCTTCTCGATCTAGATAAGGCAAAATTCCACCTAGATGCATCGGCCAACCTGAGCCAAGTAACATGCAAATATCAATCTCCTGCGGTGTTGAAACAACACCATCATCTAGCATCATCTTTGCTTCAATTGCTAATGCTTCAAGGGCTCGTCTTCTTACCTGTTCAGCTGTTGAAACCTTTGATCCCTTTTCTAACAATGCTAGCGCTGCTGGATTAACTACATTTACGCCTTGTTCATTCTTTACATAAAATGTCTTTACTCCCTCTTTAACAAAGCGCTGCATTGTTGGAGAAATTTTGTAACGAGCTCCAAGATTTTTATTTAGTGTCTCTGCCACATGCAGCGCCACCCCTGGACCAACAAGCCCTAATAACTCAAGAGATGACATTGGAAAACCTAAGGGCGCCATTGCTGCATCTGCTACCTCGTAAGGCGTTCCTTCATCCATCGCATCTGTTACCTCACCCATAAATCTGGTGAGTAATCTATTAACTACAAATGCTGGTGCATCTTTAACAATCACCATAGTCTTCTTTAGATCCTTACCGATATTAATTGCAGTAGCAACGGTGGCATCATCAGTTTTAGTTGTTCTTGCCACCTCAAGTAGTGGCATTACCGCAACAGGATTAAAGAAGTGAAAACCAACTACCCGTTCAGGATTTTTAAGCCCTTGACTCATTGCCTCAACTGATAATGAGGAGGTGTTAGTTGCCAAAATACACTCTGGTGTAACAATTGCCTCTAGATCCTTAAACAACTTTTGCTTTAAAGATAACTCCTCAAAGATGGCCTCAATAACAAAATCAGCATTAGCAAAAACTTTTTGATCAACTGATCCAGATATATTTCCCAGTAATCTAGTAGCAGCCTCCGGATTTAGCCGCTTCTTATCAACTAGCTTTTGAATCTCATTTTTAATCCAAGTGATTCCCTTATCCACCCGCTCTTGATCTAAATCGGTAATTACAACTGGCACCTTTAAGTTGCGTAGCATTAGTAGGGCAAGTTGAGATGCCATCAGGCCTGCGCCAACCACACCAACCTTGGTAATTTTGCGAGCAAGTGCTGGCTTTGGAGCACCTTCAACTTTTTTGCGCTTTTTTTGAATTAAATTAAATGCATATAAAGAGGCACGGAGTGCATCACTCATTACTAGATCTGAGAGTACTTTGGTCTCAGCAGCATAGCCGTCACGAACTGAATTACTTTGGGCCGCCTTAATTAATTCAAGGGCAGCAAGGGGAGAGGCAATCGGTGCCCCACTATATTTTTTAGCGATTCCAGCTTTTCCAGTTGCAATTGCCTTTTCAAAACCAGCACTATCCTTGCTAAAATCCTTTCGCTCAATTTTTTTCTTTCCACTTAAAATATCAGCAACAAACTTAACTGAGTGCTCAAGAAAATCTGCTGGCTCAAATACTGCATCTACTACACCGAGTGAAAGTGCATCCTTCGCCTTCATCATCGTGTTGTTATTTAGCGCATTTAAAATAATTACCTGCACAGCATTTTCTGGGCCAATTAATTTAGGCAGAAGTGTGGCGCCACCCCAGCCAGGCACTAACCCGAGAAAACATTCTGGTAGACCAGTGAAGGCGGTTGTAGCAAGGGTTCGGTAGTGACAATTAAGTCCAACCTCAAGCCCACCACCTAGCGCCAAGCCATTTATAAATGCAAAGGTTGGCTTCTTACTCTCATACAGTTTAAGAAATACCTCATGACCTAACTCACCAAAAGCGGTTGCAACAGATTTTTCTTTTACTGCTCCGATACCGGAGAGATCAGCTCCGGCGGCAAAGATAAATGGCTTTCCAGTTACCGCAATTGCTACTGCATCAGTTTTTTGTGCTTGATCAATTGCGCTAGCAAGTGCATTTAATGATGCTGGGCCAAAAGTATTTGGCCTGGTGTGATCTGCTCCGTTATCTAATGTAATTAAAGCTAACTCGCCATTGTGACCAAATGGAGTGAGGGAGACCATGCGTAAAATTGCATTTGTTACAACCTCATCAGGTGCGCCAGCTAAAACTTCAGCCATTACTTACTACCTTTGTAATTTGGATTCTCCCAAATAATTGTGCCACCCATACCCAGGCCAATGCACATAGTTGTTATGCCGTATCTGACCTCTGGGTGATCCTTAAATCCATTTGCTAAATTAAGAATTAACCTAACTCCTGATGAGGCAAGTGGGTGGCCAACTGCAATGGCACCACCATAGATATTTACCCGCTTATCATCATCGGCAATGCCAAAGTGGTCAAGAAATGAAAGCACTTGAATTGCAAATGCTTCATTGACCTCAAATAATCCAATATCTGTTATATCTAAGCCAGCTTTTTTAAGCGCTTTGATTGTGCTTGGTACTGGTCCATAACCCATTATTTCTGGTTCAACACCGGCAAAGGCAAATGAAACTAACCTGGCTTTAATACTTAGATTTAATTCTTTAGCTTTACTTTCTGATGCCAAGATTGCTGCGGTTGCACCATCATTTAAACCAGCAGCATTTCCAGCAGTCACTCTGCCAGCTGCTCTAAATGGTGTCTTAAGAGCGGCAAGTGCTTCAAGTGTTGTTTGTGGCCGAGGCGGTTCATCAACTGTTGCTACTCCCCAACCAAGCTCAGCAGTTCTAGTTGCAACTGGAATTAGATCTGGTTGAATTTTATTTGCAGCATATGCTGCAGCGGTTTTTTGTTGGGAGGCTAACGCATACTTATCAGCACGCTCTTTTGTTAGGTGAGCAAATTTATCGTGCAACCGCTCAGCAGTTGCTCCCATCTGCAGGGCATCGGTATCAACTATTTTTTCCGCTAAATATCTTGGATTGGGATCCATGCCATCACCCATTGGATGATTTCCCATATGTTCAACACCACCGGCAATTGCTAAATCATACGCACCCATATTTATGCCACCGGCAATTGTTGTTACCGCAGTTAACGCTCCAGCACACCAGCGATCAATTGAGTAGCCCGGAACTGATTTAGGAATACCAGCTAATATCGAAACAGATCTTCCAATATTCATTCCCTGATCACCAGTTTGGGTGGCGGCCGCAATTGCCACATCATCAATTTGATCTAACGGTAGATTTGGATTTCGATCAAGCAGGCCGCGCAAACAGCGCACCATAATGTCATCAGCTCTGGTTTGGGCGTAAAGTGAACCAGCTTTACCAAAAGGAGTTCTAACTGCATCTACTAAAACCACATTAGTTTTTGCGGTGGCATCCTTGCTCATTGCATTTACTCCTAGCTAATTACCTTGGTAAGGCTAGGTTACTCGCCAGTAGGCAAATTGGGTAGTGGCTACTTAACTAGCGTGGCCATCTTTGTCAGCACCGGTTGGGTATAAAGGCGAAGTGTGATTACTAGGTATGCACCCCAAAGCAGTAACTGCATCCAAGAGGTACTTACATCAAAGCCAATAGTGCCAGCAAGAAGTGAACCGGCGATTGAATCCTTTGCCATCACCGATGAGATATCCCAAGCAAATGCAGACTCACCAGGGATCCAACCAAGCTCTTGATACTCATGCACGCCATAGGAGAGAACCCCTGCTGCCACAATAATTAACGCCACTCCAGTTATTGTAAAAAACTTACTTAAGTTTAATTTAACTGAGCTGTTATAGATCATGTAACCAAGGCCAATTGCTAATCCAAGCCCTGCGATTAAGCCAATAGAGGCAGCGGAGGTGGCTGCTACCGTTTTAAAATTTGTGTAAACAAATAAAGATGTCTCAAGTCCCTCGCGAGCAACTGCAAAAAAAGCAGCAGCAGCTAGTGCTAATGGCCCAGCTGTTAATGCGGTATCAACCTTGCCATGTAACTCATTTCTTAATGTTCTGGCCGCCCGCTTCATCCAAAATACCATCCAAGTAACAAGGCCAACCGCTAAAAATGATGTGGTACCTGCAAAGAATTGCTCGCCACGAGCTGATAACTCAGCTGAGGTGAAGGTTAGAAAACCACCTAAGCCAAAGCTGGCAGCAAGGGCTAGGAAAACTCCAACCCAGATTGGTTTGAGAAGTTGGCGGCGATCAGTTTTAACAACATAGGCAACTAAGATGCCCACGATCAAAGCAGCCTCAAGCCCCTCACGAAGGGCGATTAAAAAGGTGCTTAACATGGGATAACCATAAACCCAGATTATTGAATTACGCAACTTAAGTGTTGCGTAATTCCTGTCACAATTACGGCTCGCTTATCGCAACCTCAGCCTCAATTGGTTCAGCCTCTACTGGCTCGGGGATCACTACCGGCTCTATCTGACCTAAGGCGGATGCGATTGCGCTAGCAACCTGCTCAATCTGCCAAGGCCTAGCGCCCATCTTCGCTAGCTCATTTTTTACAAAAGATTGATACTCACTACTTAATGCCGGTGGCTGTGGCCAACAGATCTTTCTTACCAACTCAGGTGTTACTAGATTTTCACTCGGCACCTTAATCTGAGCAGATAACTCAAGCAAAGCTGCTCTGGCATGGGTTAACCTGGCATAGCCAAGTGGATTTTTCTCTTTCCAAATTTTAATGGGTGGCAGATTTTGTGATGGCACTCGAAACTCAGGTTGATCTGCAGTTGGTGTTTGTAGTGCAAGATTTAAAACATCCAACCATCGGTTAAATGGTGGTGCATCTAATCGTGTTCGCCTACCAATTAACTTCGCTACCGCCTCTAGATTATTAGGTCGCTTTACTGCCAGATCAACAATTGCTTCATCTCCTAATGTTCGCCCTGGTGCTAGATCTAATTGCCTAGCTAATTCATCTCGGGATGCCCAAAGATCTTTAACTACTGTCATTGTTAATCTATCCCGCACCTTATGCATGCCAGAGGTGCGCCGCCAGCGATCTGGTTTTGGCAGATCTGAGAAGTTAAAATCTTGGTAGGAGGCTAAAATTGCCGCAAAATCTGCTTGGGCCCAACTTAATTTATTTTGCTCAGTTAATAATTTTTCAACTGCATCTCTAATATCAAGCAAGATATCAACATCTAATGCAGCATATGTAATCCACTCTGGCCGCAGTGGTCTAGTTGACCAATCAACTGCTGAGTGCTCTTTAGAAAGTTGTAGTTCAAGCAAACTCTCAGCCAATGGCCCAAGTCCAACTCGCTCACAACCAGCAAGGCGGGCGCCTAACTCAGTGTCAAAAAGTAACTCTGGTTTTAAGCCAACCTCAATTAAGCAGGGTAGATCCTGGGTACTGGCATGAATTACCCACTCATACTTCGAAAATTGCTTATTAAATTTATCCCAAAGTTTTGAAGACTTAAGTGGGATGGGATCAATCAAATGCAGACCGCCATCTTTACGATAGATCTGAATTAGATAGGCCCGCTGGCTATATCGATAACCAGAGGCTCGCTCAGCATCTATGGCAAGCGGGCCGCTTCCTTTTAATAATTCATCAATTAATTTTTCAAACTCACCTTCATTATTTACAATTTCCGGCACACCATTACGCGGGCTAAGCAGTGGGGTACTCATTATTTAGGTGAGTCTAACTATTGCGAGAGATTGAGCTAACACCCTCAGGAATTGGTTCTAATCCAGCGGTCATACCAAGCAACTCTAACCATGCACTGACATGCGATAGTAAATTCTCTCCGTTTGTTGGTGTCCAAGAGGCACGGATCTCCATCTCCGAATCCTCTTCGCGATCCTTTAAATCACCAAAGGAGGCGCTTTCAACTCTAGTAACAGTGCCACTTGGTGAAATAAATTCACAACTATTTTTCTTCAGCGCCTCAATTAACCAAGCCCAACCAATATTTGGTAGCAGTGGATCAGATGCCATCTCGGCATCAATAGCAGCTCTGGCAAAAGTTACACATCGCCACTGGCCACCCCAACCTTGCTGTCCTGCTGGATCATGTAATAAAACAAATCGGCCAGTTGCTGCATCCTCTAATACATCTGCTGTCATCGCTAGCGCATGCGGGGCAAGTTTTTGGGGTGCCGGAACCGCCTCAAGCAAGATCTCACTACGGGTTTTCAGTGCCAAAATCGGCGCCGTTAATTGTTCAAAGCTCATTTTCACACCCTAAGGATAAATTGGGTATGGCTTAAGTAAGTGCAGGCGCGAGCAACTACCGATGATAAATACTATTAATCGGCACAGTAGGCTTAATTAATGGCCTCATTTCTTGCTTTGTTCTCATCACTTTTATGGGGTGGTGCTGATTTTCTTGGTGGCAATCTAACTAAACGTTACAAGGCACTTGCGGTAACTGGAGTTTCACAATCATTTGGTTTGTTATTTGGATTAATCACAATTTTATTAGGATCTGCATGGCAGATGCCAACATTAAGTTGGAGTAATTATTTTCTACCAGGTGTATTTGCCGGTGTAATGGGATTTGTGGGATTAACCGCTTTTTATGCTGGCCTTGCAACTGGGCGAATGGGTGTGGTCTCACCGATTAGTTCCTTAAGTGTTTTAATTCCATTAAGTATCGCATTTATAAATGGTGAGAAGCCAACTACTCTGCAAATAACTGGCATGAGTGTTGCACTCGCTGGTGCATTTTGTGCAAGTGGGCCAGAGTTAAAAGGGGGTCTATCGCCTCGACCACTAATCTATGCGGTAATTGCCGCCCTTGGTTTCGGCGGTGCAATCTCATTTATTGCAGTTGGCTCAAAATCTAGTGCAATTATGACTATGACAACTATGCGATTTTCTACCTTTATTATTTCGCTACTGTTATTTGCAAAGTATAAAACAACTGGAGGTTTTTCTAAAAAGGACATACCAGTGTTAATTGGAATTGGTGCGGCTGACTTTTTTGGAAATCTACTACTAGGAGTTGCTACAACTAAGGGTTTGGTCTCACTTGCAGTTGTGATGGGTTCATTATTTCCAATTGTCACCGCTATTTTGGCCTTTAAGTTTTTACATGAGCGGCTACATAAAGTTCAGTACTTAGGGGTGGCACTTGCCATAAGTGGTGTAATAATTATTGCGTTAAGTTAAACTTTTTTGTAATAGTTAAAATGGCAGCTTCCTACTTCTTGACTCTCTGCTAACTTAAAAGTAGTAGTTAGTTTTTCTACGGAAATCTGATTCTCACCAGTTTTTTCATGGTTGATTGTTAAATATAGATAATCAATTAAGCCTTGATCAATCATCTCCTGTAGTAATTTTGGCCCAGCTTCCACCAATAGATTGATTGGTAATTTGCTATCTACGGGTGGAAAATTTCTGGCAATCTCACTTACTAAATCTGCTACCGGCATCATAAATTGTTTAACCAATTGATTTTTAGGCTGCAGCCGCAGACTGCCGTGGGTAAGAATATAAAGAGGGATAGGGGTTCGTTTATATGGTTCGCGCCTTGCGGTATTTCCACCAATTAAAATTAAATCTGATTTGCCGCGTAGATTGTTAAATCTGCTTCGATCCTGTGCGGTAGATAAGCCAATTGATGAGCCGCCTGCGGTAGTTGCACCATCTGATCCCACAATCAAATTAGCGGTGGTAATAACCTCTCTCATGGGTAGCAGGTTAGCGAGTGTCAGTGGCTTCCCCTAACCTTCTAGACATGATCATAAATTGTGATACTTGTGTAATGCGCGACATCGCCTGTGGCGATTGTGTTGTCTCGGTGCTGCTTAATATTGAGCCAGCTCCTGGAAAAAATGCTGAATTAACTAACCGTGATGAGGCTGCAATTAATCTCTTGGCAACTGCCGGACTAGTTCCACCCCTTAGATTTAAGAGGGGTATAGCTGCATCATAAAATGGGAAAAATTGGGTAAATACAAATAAATCACAGTAAATTTAGAGAATTCTCAGCGCCCCACGCTTAGGTTGGGTTGAGTTAGCCTGCTTTGGATGGCTAGCCTTCCCAAATGAGAAATTTACTTCGCTCTCTTTTTGCCGCCTTACTAGCAACAGCGATCTTATTTCCAATTCCTGCTCACGCTGCACAAACCTTAATTGAGGTGCAGGCAAAGGTCAGAGATCTGCAGGAGCAAGCAACCACCGCTGCTGAGAATGCGCAAGCGGCAAAGGTGCAGTTAAATAAATTAAAGAAAACTTTAGATAGTGTGCAGCAACAGGCTACTCAGCAGGGTGCTTCAGTTAGTGAATTAAATAAAGTAATTGGTACAATCGCAGCCGAACAGTATAAATCTGGTCCACTAAGCCAATCCTTAGAGTTACTTTTTTCATCAGACCCAGCACTTTATTTATCATCAGCTGGCTCACTTGCTGCAGTTACCAGGAAGAAAACTGCTGATCTTAAGAAGTTCTCCGTTTCAACTCAGCGATTAAATGCCACCACCTTCACAGTTTCCGATAAGTTGGCATTAGTAAAGGCGGCGGAGGCAAAGTTTACTAAACAACTTGCTTTTGCAAATGGCAAGTTACAAGAGGCAGAGGATTTGTTAGCTAAGCTAACCGCCGCAGAACGAGAGCGACTTGCTAAGCTAAATGAGGACCAAGAGAATGATGATCAGCAAAGCTCCCTTGCAGATGCTGCTAAGTATGCTGGAGTATCGGGCAGAGGCGGCGTAGCAATTAAGTATGCACTTGCCCAAATCGGTGATAAGTATGTATTTGGCGCAGATGGGCTTACCTATTGGGATTGTTCTGGTCTTACTATGCGAGCTTTCCAAGCCGCTGGTGTTTCCTTGCCACACTCATCGCGGGCACAGTATGGATATGGCAAAGCAATTAGTCGAAATGATTTATTGCCAGGTGATTTAGTATTTTTTGGTAAACCAATCTCACATGTTGCCATCTACTTAGGTGGTGATCGCATGCTGCACGCACCTCGCTCAGGCAGCCGAGTAAAGATTGCTTCATTTGATATGGGAAGAAAGCCTTATATTGGCGCACGCCGCTTATAAGATGAACAAAATTCTGTTTGTCACTAATGATTTAGGTCCAAGAGCTGGTGGGATTGAGAGCTTTGTTTTATCTTTAGTAGAACGAGTTCCAAAGGGCTGCCTGATTATCTACACCTCAACTCAAAAAGGATCTGCCCCTTTTGATGCTCAGTTGCTAGAGAGATTTGGCGCAGTTGTAATTAGGGATCGGGCCAAGATTTTATTGCCAACTCCTAGAGTTAATCACCGCGCAGTTAAGATTTTAAAGCAGTACCAAATTAAAACAGTTTGGTTTGGCGCCGCCGCCCCTCTTGCCTTAATGGCAAAGCAATTACGCACCTCAGGTGCTACAAATATCGTAGCGCTAAGCCATGGCCATGAGATTTGGTGGGCAAAGATTCCGATATTAAAACAATTGCTAAGAAAGATCATTAACGATGTTGATCACCTAGGTTATTTAGGGCAGTTCACAAAAGGTGAGATAGTAAAAGCTAGTAATCAAATAGATAAGTTTGTACAGATTGCACCTGGTATTGATACCGATCACTTTATGCCAAAGAGTGCTAGAGCTGATTTAATTAAAAAGTATCGCCTCGAGGATCGGCGGGTAATAGTAAGTGTTGGCAGATTAGTTCACCGCAAAGGGCAAGATAAATTAATTGAATCACTCCCTAAAATTTTGCAATCTTTTCCGGACGCGGTTTTATTGTTGATAGGTGAGGGACCAATTAAGCAGATGTTAAAAAATACTGCAAAACAATTAGGGGTTACTAATCAGGTTATTTTCGCCGGGCGAGTGCAACATATTGATCTGCCAGATTACATTTGTCTCGGTGAGGTATTTGCAATGCCTGTGCGTTCTAGATTTGCTGGTCTTGAGGTGGAAGGACTTGGCATTGTTTATCTAGAGGCAAGTGCATGTGGACTTCCGGTAATAGTTGGTAACTCAGGTGGGGCTACGGACGCGGTAATTGATGGTGTTACTGGATTATTAGTTGATGGCAGCGATATTGATCAGATTGCAGATGCAGTATGTAAATTACTAACTGATCAAAGTCGTGCTAAGGCAATGGGGTTAGCAGGACGCGGCTGGGTAACAGAGAATTGGCAGATCAATACTTGGTCAGAGAAGTTTAATAAATTATTATTGATTAATTAATTTATCACCTAGCGCAATACTTACCGCTTGGGCACGGTTAGTCGCTCCTAACTTTCGGTAGATAGTTGCTAGATGAGTTTTAACAGTTGCCTCCGTTAGAAACAAGAGTGAGCCAATCGCTGCAGCGGTGGCACCAGATGGTAGGTAAGTTAGTACCTCAATCTCTCGCTGGGTTAATTGGTAATCCTTTAAAATCTTAGTTTGCTGAAAGCTTCCTGCTTTAATGAACTTGTCTGTGCCAGCCCCTACAGTATTTAAGGTTTGAATTAATTGATCAATTGGCGCACTTTTTATTACATATGCAGCAGCTCCAGCCTGCTTTGCACTCTCAAGTGTTTGCAAGTCATCATGCATAGTAAGCACTACAAATTTAGTATTTAACTTTTGAGTAGTTGCTTTAGAGATTAGATCAATGCCAGAGTGGGATCCTAAATTAATATCTATCAGTGCAATCTCTGGTTTATAGGTATTTAAAACTGCCAACCCCTCCTGCACTGATGATGCCTCAGCAACAACCTTAAACTCAGTATCAGTAAGTGCTTGTCGCAGTCCTGATCTAATCAGTGAGTGGTCATCTACTAAAACAATATTCATAAGATTTTAAAATATAATTCTTGCCGTAGTTCCACTTTGTGATGATGAGATATCAAGGTGGGCATTTATTAGGGCAAGCCGCTCACTCACACCAATTAGACCAAAGGAGTTACTTTTCTCTATTAATCCACCGGTGCCATTATCTGAGATAGTAATCTGCTTACTTGCTATCTCAATTTTTATCTGAGTACACCCTGAGTGGCGCCTGGCATTAATCACAATCTCTCTTATTGCGCGTAGTAACTCAAATTTATTACTACACTCAAGTTGAGCAGTATTTGATATCTCATGTGTAATATCTGTGCCAGCTAGCAGGGTTGCAACCTGCTCTTCTATTTGCTGATCTAGGCTCTTGCTTGTGTTAGATCTAAGCTCAAAGATCTCATCGCGCACTTGATTTATTACACCACTTAAGGTCAAACGCAACTCCCTAAGGCTTCTACGGTTTTTATTATCTAAGCCAATATCACCAATTACTTGATCTAATCGGTAGCCAACTGCAGCTAACTCTTGGGCTAAGCCATCATGAAGTTCACGAGCAAGTCGGACACGTTCGGTGTTAGGCGAAGAGTTCATCAATCTCACGGGCAAATTGTTGTGCGACAACATGTCGCTTCACCGATAACTTAGCTGTTAAATGGCCACCTGCAATTGTGAAATCAATTGGTAATACTGTGAACTTACGGATTGACTCTGCCTTGCTTACCGCTTTATTTGTCTCATCAACTGCGCTTTGGATTGCTGAAAGTAAGGTGGGATCCTTTGCTAAATCAGCAATTGATGCCCCCTCTTTTTTATTAGCAACTGACCAAGGCTTAATTGAATCTGGATCTAAGGTAATAAGGGCGGCAATAAATGGTTTGTTATCACCAACCACCATGCACTGACTGATTAATGGGTTAGATCTAAGGCGATCTTCTAGGACAGCTGGTGCAACATTTTTACCACCTGCGGTAACAATTAACTCTTTTTTGCGTCCGGTTATATATAAATAACCTTCATCATCTAACTTACCTAGATCACCAGATTTAAAGTAATTATCCTTGGTAAAGACCTCAGCATTTGCAGCATCATTTTGCCAGTAACCCTGCATTACAACTGCGCCCTTAATTAAAACCTCACCATCTTCTGCAATCTTTACAGTCGCCCCTGGAATTGGCTTACCAACTGATCCAACTCTGTGGGAAGCGGTTGTATTTACATTTGAGGCCCCAGTAGTTTCAGTTAAACCATATCCCTCTAAAACTCTAATGCCGGCGCCGCGAAAGAAGTGTCCAAGCCGATCACCAAGGGGAGCACCACCTGAGATCGCAGCCTCTACCTTACCACCTAAACTTGTGCGAATCTTTGAATAAACTAATTTATCAAATACGCCATGTTTAATTTTAAGTAATGGAGATATCCGCTTTGTATCAAGTGCTTTGCTATATGAAATCGCAGTTTCGGCCGCTTTATGAAATATCTTTCCTTTACCAGCAGCCTCTGCCTTTGCTTCAGCACCATTGTAAATCTTTTCGAATATACGAGGTACAGCCAAGACGAAGGTTGGTTTAAAGGTAGCAAGATCACTTAGTAACTTTGTTGTATCACTGCAATGAGAAAGATGTAATCCAGCCATAACCGCGCCAATCTGCACTAAGCGGCCAAATACATGTGCGACTGGCAAGAACAAAAGTGTTGAGCCACCAGCTTTAAGAAATAGATCACTTAAAGCATTTACTACATTTCCACATTCAGCTTGAAAATTTCCGTGGGTTAGTTGCACACCCTTTGGTTTACCGGTTGTGCCAGATGTATAAATTAATGTTGCAAGTGTCTCAGGTTTTAAAGCATCACGGCGCTTTGAAATTTCATCATCGGTGATTGATTTACCAGCAGCTGCCAAAATTGCTAAGGCATTGTCAGTAATGTTCCAGATATTTTTACATGCTACTGGCATTACCGGTTTTGCTAACTCAGCTAAGCTTTGATTTTCAACAATTATCGCAACAGCGGCTGAGTCATTAAGAATCCAATCAATCTGCTCCGCACTTGATGTTTCATAGATAGGGACTGAAACAGCGCCGGCATACCAAATTGCAAAATCTAAAATTGTCCACTCATAACGAGTCCTTGACATGATGGCAACTCGATCACCTATTGAAATACCAGATGCAACTAAACCCTTTGCAACCGATTTGATCTCCTCTTCAAACTCTTTTGCACTTACTGCCTGCCAACCATCACCTAATGGACGAGAGGCCACAACTCGCTCTGGCTCAAACCAGGCCCGTTCGGCGATTAAATTTGTTAAGTTGCCAACAGTATCTATTGGAATTAGCGCGGGAGTTGTTATCTCATTCATGGGCTCACGCTACTGGCACAGTGGCTATTTTCGCTAGAATCCCCTGCGACCGGTGGCAAAGAGGTATCTACTTAGCGGTAACCTTGACCTATGTCTGATGTAACCACCTCAACTATTAGTATTTCCGCAACCGCCGATGATGTTCGAGCGGTGCTATTTGATATTGCAAAGTATCCAACCTGGTCGACCTCATTTAAATCAGTTACCGTTTTAGCTAGTGATGGTCAGGGACGTCCTACCCAAGTACAGATGAGTGTTGATGCGGGCGCTCTTAAAGATAAGCCGACATTAAATTACGACTGGTCTGCCGCCCCAGATCGGTTAGATTTTTCATTGGAGGATGCAAATCTACTTACTGAGATGAGTGGCTCTTATATTATTAAAGATAACGGTGATGAAACAGAGATCACCTCTGAGTTAACAGTGGCGCTATCGATGCCAGTGCCAGCAGTGATGCGCATAAAGGCAGAAAAATCAACAATTGATCTGGCACTTAAACAGTTAAAGGAAAAGCTGGAAAATTAATTGAGTAATGCAATCTCAAGTTCAGAGCTAACAATTGGTATTGATATTGGTGGCACTAAAGTTTTAGGTGGAGTAGTAGATAGCACCGGTAAAATTATTGATTCTGCTCGACGGGTAACTCCAGCAGCAGGTGGAAAAGAATTAATCACCACCATGATTGAGGTGATTAAAGAGTTTAAGAGCAAACATGAGGTTGCTGGAGTTGGTATAAGTATTGCTGCATTAATCTCAGCAGATCAAGGAACAGTTGTTGGTGCACCAAACATTGCTAATTTAAGCAAATTAAATTTTGTCGCAGAGCTTAAAAAAGAGTTTAATATTCCGATAATTGCTGAAAATGATGCAAATGCTGCGATGTGGGCAGAGTACAAATTTGGCGCAGCTCGTGGTTTTAACCCAGTTATGTTTTTTATTATTGGCACTGGCATGGGTGGTGGCTTAGTTATTGATGGCAAGTTATTTAGAGGATCAAATGGAATTGGCGCAGAGTTTGGTCACATGATTGTGCAACAAAATGGTGTGCTATGTGGCTGTGGTACTAAGGGTTGTATTGAGCAGTACGCCTCTGGCAGCGCACTAATGCGCTATGCCAAGGAGGGGATTACAGCTAACCCAGCTAAGGGCAAGGTAGTTTTAGATTTAGCAGGTGGCAGTGTTGCTGGATTAACTGGCGCGATATTAACCAAGGCTGCACTCACCGGAGATGAGTTAGCAATCGCTGCTTTTAAGCAGCAGGCAGATTGGCTTGGCTCAGCTTGTGCATCATTTTCATTAATTTTGAATCCAGCAGCGATTGTAATTGGCGGTGGGGTAGTAGATGCGGGTGAGTTATTTTTAGCACCAGTACGAGAAGCAATGGATAGGTATATGCCATTTGCAGGTACTCATACACCTCCAAAAATAATCGCAGCAAAGTTTGGTAATGATGCTGGCCTAATTGGTGCGGCAGATTTAGTTAGAGGATAGATCCATCCTCTAAATCATCATTTTTTCTAGCAGTCCGCCAGATTATTGTTGCGATAGAGCCTAAGAAACCAAGTACTGCTGGCCAAACACCAAATATTTCAAAATCAGTCAAGGTGTAGAGCAGTAGATAAATTGCGCTACCAATGAAAGCTGCAGCAGATGCACGTTGGGTTTGATCTAACTTAAGCCAGCGCGGATTTGGTGGGATAAACCGATTTACTTCATCAAAATTATCTAACTCATCAAGGTATGTAGTCGGCGCAGATTCATCAAGTGATAGCCCAGAAATAATTGAATCAAACTCCGCATCTACTAGATCTGTTTCCTTGAAGTCAGGGCCCCGTTGTAAGTTGCCACTTAATACATCTTCAATAAATAACTTACTCTCAGTATTTAATAAATCTGCATCATAATCTAATGGCACATTATGATAGGAGTTCTCAAAGACCACCTCACGAATATCAACTGAAAATACATTATCAATTACCGTCATTGAGTTTTCTGGATCAACTGCATGATCATTAATTGAGTATGCCACCATCACCGGTAGATCTATTAGGTATAAATCACGCTCTGCTAATTGCCAAAGTTTGCGAAGTGAATCCAGTGCTTTAAGTGGGGTGCGACCGTAGCTATGTTTTGGCGGGTTTGGTGCGGCAATATCGGTTGCACCTTTTTTAATTGAGGGAATGAAGTATTTAAGTATTGGGGTTAGCTTAAGAATAAATCTGCGATCATGAATAGATGGGTTTAATAGTATTAATCCCTCCACCTCACTGCCGCGAATTTGGCAGAGCCGCAGTGCTAATGAGCCACCCATCGAAAAACCAGCAACAAATACTCGATCACAACTTTTTTTTAATTCAATAAATGATTGCTCAACACTGCTATACCAATCTGGCCAGGTAGTTTCATTTAATTTCTGCCAATCGGTGCCATGGCCAGATAAACATGGCGCAGAGACTGTGTAGCCAAGTTGGTTAAAGTATTTTGCCCAAGGTGCGATGGTTACTGGTGAGCCAGTGAAGCCATGAATGACTAAGACACCGATTTTTCCACCGGCCAGGGTAAATCCAGTGGAGTTTGGAATTGAATTCACGCTCAGATAGTGTCATAGATTGGCAAGGGGGCTAAATTAGACCAATGGCATATTCGATTCTGAAATCCTTTTTGATCCCGCTTTTGATGTTTATATTTCGCCCTAAAGTCAGTGGACTTAGGTTTGTGCCCAGCAATGGTCCGGTAATTATCGCCTCCAACCACCTCTCCTTTAGTGATTCGATATTTATGCCACTAGTTGTTCCGCGTAAGGTTACCTTTCTGGCAAAGAGTGAGTACTTCACATCTCCTGGGTTAAAAGGATTTATAAAAAAGATCACCTTTATTGCATTAGGTCAGGTGCCGATTGATCGCTCAGGTGGCAAGCGAAGTGAGGCCGCCCTACTTACTGGACTTAGATTATTAAAAGAGAACCACTGTATTGGAATCTATCCAGAAGGAACTAGATCACCCGATGGCCGGCTTTATAAAGGACGTACTGGAATCGCTCGAATGTCAATTGAATCAGGGGCGCCAATTATTCCAGTTGCCATGTTTAACACCGCTGAGATTCAACCAACTGGTCAGGTAGTGCCAAAGGTGCGAAGAGTTGAGATGGTATTTGGTGAGCCAATTTACTTAACTGGTGATCCAACTGATCAAGAGCTACTTCGAAAAGAGACAAATAAAATTATGGAGACGATCGCTGCATTATCAAAGCAGGAGTATGTGCCAAATATGTATGCCTCAGATGCAAAGGATGCAATTAAAAAAAGTCAGCTAGAAGAGTCAGAAGAGGAGGAGTAATTACTCAGCTCCAATAAACTCTCTTCGAGTTGTAATATATTTACACATATCGCAATTATCTTTAGCTGCTGGCATAACTCCACTAACTACCGTAATAAAATCAGTTAGCCGCTGCGATAGCGCCTCTGGGTTTCTAGCAATTGGCCGCCAAGTATGTTTTAGCTTTATGCCAAAACCCTTTGTAACATCACCTGCTGGCTCAATTAATGACCAAACCAATAACCCCATTAGCGATACTTTTTTAGCAGGACCAGTTGCTGGATTTTCAAGTGCAAATGCGTATGCCTCAAGTTGTGGTTGGTATAGATCTGTTTTATCTGAGTCCTTAGCTTGGAATTTGCAATCAATAATGCCAAATGTGGAATCGGCAAACTCAATTAATAAATCATACTTTCCCCGAATCGCATACTTTGTTGGTGAACCATTTACATTAATAAAGGATGATTTAACCCAACCACCAAGGTCGGCAACCTTTCCCTCAGGTAGTACTGGTGCGATATCAGCAGTAGTTTTTGCAGCAAAGTAATTCTCCTGCATATTTGCTAAGTCACCCACCAATGGCATAAAGCCTGGTGTGCGAAGGCCGTGGTTGTAATTTAGCCATAAGCACTTATGACAACTACCCCAGGAAAATGTTAAATCGGATGGTGAGATAAACTCGCGAGCACTTCCTACTGCATTTGATGATGCCATTTCAACTCATTTCTTCGCGCACGCTCTCTGGTACGCCCTAATTTGGTTTGCCTTAAGATAAGTTTGCCTAAGGCCACTGACAATTGGGGTGACCGCCACGAATTAAAGTGTTAAGGGGTAGCTATGAGCGCAAAGCAACGGTTATTTAGCGCTACTAGAAGTTACAGCCAACTCCTTGTCGGTGTAGCTGTAATCCTTTCACTACTTTTTACCGCCTCTTTAGGATCAGATAATCTAAATTGGCAGATCTGCCTCGCAGTAATCGCATTAATAATTGGAATTCCCCATGGGGCGCTAGATCATTTAGTAACTATGCCAAAGAAAAAACCAGCAAAGATGGCTGCCTTTGTGATCATCTATGTGTTAATTGCAGTAGTTGCCGTTTGGGCAATTCTTAAATGGAATGTACTAGGTTTTCAATTGGTAGTGGTCATGAGTGCGGCCCACTTTGGAGTAGGAGATGCCGCCTTTATCGCAGAGTCTGAGCGATTAAATAATGGCGTTAGTAAGTCATTAATTGACCGGCTGATTTATGCCATTCCAGCTGGGTTATTGCCAGTATTTATCCCACTAACAAGTGATCTAACAAGCTCAGCTCTGGCCCAAGTTAATCCAAAGTTAATTAATTGGGCAGGTAGTAATACAAATTTAATTCATCTTTGCGTTCTACTACTAGCAGCAACTTCTATATTTATTTTAATTTTAAAACGTGATGATAAAAGTGCGATTGATTTAACCTTACTAGCCGCCCTTTCAATCTTAACTCCACCGCTAGTGGCATTTGCAATCTATTTTGGGCTCTGGCACGCCCTTCGCCACACCGCTCGATTGACTTTAAACCTTAATAAATCTGAAATTGCTTATCAAAGAAATGAGCCAAAGCGGGCATTTATGCAGGCGGTGCTGCCTGGCATTCCAGCATTAATTGGCACATTTTTTGTGGCAGCGATACTGGCGGCGGCAAACCCAGATAACTCAAGGCTGCTTTGGTCGATCTTGGTAGTAATTTGGGCGCTGACTGTGCCTCATATGATGGTGACCGCAAAGCTAGATAAAGGCGCCTTATTAGGTAAGTAGGTTAGCCAATTAATAAAGATGAGAAGATGGTAAATAAACCAAGTGCGATCATTACGCCGCCGCCAAATCTGCGCATAAAGATTAATCTGCCGATATCACCAGATAACCATTGGCGAATGGTGCCAGCCAGCAGGCCATAGCTGCCATCTGAGATAAATGCGATGAGGGCAAAGATTGCGCCAAGAAATATTAATTGCGTGGTTACATTATTTTTTTCTTGATCAACAAATTGCGGCAAGATAGCGGCAAAGAAAACCACCGATTTTGGATTTAATACTCCGACCCAAAAACCATTTTTAACTGAGGTTACAAATGATGGTTTAACACCTTCAGTTTTTTGCATCCCATGGGCATCAACCTTGCTAGCTGCAATTGCGGCATAGCCTAAGTAAATTAAGTAAGCACCTCCGGCCCACTGCACCCCGTTATAAAAAAGTTTTGAAGATTGCAGAAGTGGACCAAGGCCAATTGCGACAAGTACTGATACCAAAAACATCCCAGTGGCATTTCCGATAACGGTGGCAACTGCAGCCGCGCGACCCCAGGCGATTGCCCTAGCGATGGTGAATAGCACAGATGGTCCAGGGGCCAAGATGATCAAAATCGTCGCTATTAGGTACTCCCAGAGCCGAGAAGGGATTAGATCTGAGGTAAACACGCGTCAATCTTACGGCTTGCCACAGGCGGGTATGTAGGTTTTACATAAGATTTGGCCATGTCCCACCTATTAGATGAACAATCAGGCGCAGTTCTTTGTTTGACCTTAAATCGGCCAGAAAAGAAGAATGCTATTACCCAAGAGATGTATCAAGGGTTGGCAGATAAGTTAAATGAAGCAGCTGGTGATTTTTCAATCCGCGCCGTTGTTATTACTTCAAATGGTGATTGTTTTACCGCTGGTAATGACATTAATGATTTTGCTAATGATCCACAAATGGATGAGGGCTCGCCAGTATTTAATTTTCTATTTGCTATTCACAACTTCCCAAAGCCATTGATCGCCTCCGTTAAGGGCAGAGCGGTTGGAATTGGCACAACTATGTTGATGCACTGTGATTTAGTAACTGCTAATCCAGACACACAATTCTCGATGCCATTTGTCTCTCTTGGTTTAGTTGCCGAAGGTGGTTCTAGTTATTTATTTCCAAGGTTAGTAGGTCATGCAAAGGCAGCTGAGATCTTGTTAACTGGGCGAACATTTTCAGCAACAGAGGCACTTGAGATGGGATTGATAAATACTGTTACAAAGGATGAATTATCTGCTGCAATGGCATATGCAAATGAGATTGCCGAGCAACCACCAACGGCAGTAATTAACACTAAGGCGCTTTTAAAGAGTGGCTCACATGAGGCGCTTAATCAGGTTATGAAAGCTGAAGGTATTTTATTTAAACTTGCAGCAGAATCTGATGAGGCTCAAATTGCATTTATGAATTTTCTCTCTAAGAAAAGTAAGGCGAAATAATGTCACTTGCAGGTAAGCGAATATTTATAACCGGCGGCTCTCGTGGTATTGGTTTAGCAATTGCGCTAAGGGCTGCAAAAGATGGTGCATCAATTGCAATAGCTGCAAAAACCACTGAGGCACATCCCAAACTGCCCGGCACAATTCATACCGCTGCAAAGGAGATTGAGGAAGCAGGTGGGAAAGCAGTTGCTATTCAATGTGACATAAGAGATGAAAATCAGATTACTTCAGCTATTGAACAAGCAGCATCAGCATTTGGTGGGATTGATATTCTAATTAATAACGCTTCGGCAATTAACTTAACAAATACTGAAAATACTCCTGCAAAGCGATTTGATTTAATGATGGGTGTTAATACACGAGGTACTTTTCTAACCTCACAAGCAGCTCTTCCTTATTTAAAGAAGAGTGCACAAGAGGGAAGAAACCCACATATCTTGATGCTCTCACCCCCTCTTTCTATGAAAGGAAAATGGTTTGAGCCACACCTTGCTTACACAATGGCAAAGTATGGAATGAGCATGTGTGTATTGGGTTTAGCGGATGAATTAAAGCGAGATGGCATTGGGGTTAACGCTCTTTGGCCAAGAACTGCAATTGATACAGCAGCCCTTGCCATGATTCCTGGAATGGATGTGGCATTTTGTAGAACTACCGACATAATCTCTGATACTGCTTACATTATTTTAAATAGAGCAGGCAAAGAGTGCAGTGGAAATTTCTTTATTGATGAGCAGGTTCTAGCAAGTGAAGGAATTACAGATTTAGATAAGTATGCAGTTGTTCCTGGAACGAAAGAGTTTATAAATGATCTATATGTTGATTAAATCTTAAAAACTTTGTGCTCATGCTCTGTTTCTGCAATACCTGATGAGTATCTAGCTTCATAATCACCTTTGCGCCAGATCAAAACTGAAAGTAACCAGGCGCCAACAAAGGATGCCACAATAAAATAGCCCACTCGGTTTAAATCAATCTCTGAGATTGCAGTAAAGGGCTGGTAATTATCGATCTCAGTCTTTTTAGATAGCACACTAACTAACTGAATAGTGCCAATCACAAAGGCAACAAATATAGATAATCCAGTAGTAGTTAGGTTGTAATAGATCTTGCGAAGGGGTGAGGTAAAGGCCCAAGAGTATGCCTTGGTCATAAATATTCCATCTAGTGAATCCATAAGTGACATACCAGCTGCAAAAATTAGTGGTAGCGCAATAATTGCAAGTGGCGGAAGGGTTCCACCAACAGTACCAACCGCTGCGGTTGCAGATAGAGCAAGGAGTGCAACCTCAGTAGCGGTATCAAACCCTAAGCCAAATAAAACACCAACTGGATAAAGTTGCCAAGAGTGGTCAAAGCCATTTTTAAATGCACCACGGAAGATGCGTTTCATTAAGCCACGCTCATTAAGTAATTGCGTTAAATGCTCGTGAGAAAACTTACCAGTTTTTGCTTGTCGCCAAACCTTGATGATTCCGATCAAAATTACTAGGTTTAAAATTCCAACTAAATATAAAAACAAAGTTGAAACTGAGGCACCGATAATTCCACCTGTTTCAGCAAAATCCTTTTGAAATTTGGCTGCTTGTTTTGCGGCAAATGCGATACCAACTGAGAGTGCTAAAACAATTGTGGAGTGGCCAAGTGAAAAAAATAATCCAACTCCTAGCGGCTTCTTACCTTTAGCTAACATTAAACGTGTGGTGTCATCTATTGCTGAGATGTGGTCGGCATCAAATGCATGGCGTAGACCAAATGAGTAAGCAAGAGCACCGGCACCGGCATATACCAATGCACCAGAGTTATCAGTTATTGAGCTATAAGCTGGATTTGAGTTGTAATGAATAAATAAGCCCCACCCTGCAATATGCAGGAAGGCGACAACAGAGGTAACTGCGATTAAGGCTGGCATCTCTTCCCGGCTAAAGCGCAGATGCTCCCGCAATTTACTTTGTTTTTTCACGACATTAGGTTATTGCAAATCGTTTGCATCTGCAATTTTTGAACTCCAATTGCTACTGTCAGGGTATGAAATTGCAAAGAAATTATTCAAAGGTAATTTCTATCGTCGTTATTACATTTATCACTGTTTTTTCTACACCCTCAACCTCTCTTGCTCATACAAAACTATTAAAAAGTGACCCAGCTGCTGGCAGTGTGGTTGACGCTTGGCCATCTCAAATCACTTTGGAGTTTGATGAACAGTTGCAAAATATAGGCAGTGAGAAAACCAATTTCATTGTGGTAAACAACTCAGTAGGAGATCAAGTAAGTGAAGATGATGAGAAATTAAATGGTAATTCCGTAACCCTAACCCTTTCACCTAACACAATTAAGGGACCTGTGCTTGTTTTTTATCATGTGGTCTCATCCGATGGTCATGCAGTTGAGGGGGAGTATAAATTCACCTTTGGCCAGGGCGAGGTAACCGCTGAAGGGGTAACAAATAGTGAGGAGAAAAAGTATCCAATAACTATTTATATTGCCTCTGCACTTTTTATTACAACTGGTCTATTTTTTGCAATCTACTCATACCGTCGCAGAAATAAAGAATAAGCTTTGTGAAGAAAGGTTATGTTGCCACTTTCTTTCGGCAAAGTTTTGAAAATGTTGTTTCCCCAGATCCTATTGTCAGAAAGATTACTCTTTCAACCTTTATAAACACCTTTGGAAACGGTCTATTTATGACCACTGGAATAATTTACTTTTCCTTAGTTGTTGGCCTTGGGGCGCAGAAGGTTGCACTAGCTTTCTCACTCTCTGGTGCGCTCTCACTATTACTTAGCGTTCCATCTGGACATTTTGCAGATAGATATCCACCACGGTTAATTGCATCAACAGCTTTAGTGGGTATGGGTTTTTGTGCTTTTGCTTTAATCTTTATCCAAAATTGGTGGTTACTACTCACAGCACTTTCATTAGACTCAATCTTTGAGGTGTTTGGCCAAAATGCACGAATGGCGATGATTGCTCGAATTGGCGAAGGGGAGGAGCGGGTACGAATTCGTGCCTATACCAGAGCGGTAACAAATTTAGGTATTGCCTTTGGAACTGTTATCGCAGGTTTTGCACTAGCGATTAATACACCTTTTGCATATAAATTTATGATTGCACTTAATTCCGTTACCTTTTTCTTAGCAGCAGTGGCATATCTAAGAGTGCCGAATGTGAAGCCATCGCTAACTAATCGGGAGAAATTTGACTGGGCAATATTAAAAGATTATCGGTACATAGCAGCGATGCTACTTAGTGGGGTAATGTCCATGCACTTTATTTTGCAAAATATAGCAATCCCAGTTTGGGTTGTTAAGGAAACTAATGCTCCTAGGTGGTGGGTTTCAGTGATTATGTTTGTTAACACAATTGCGGTGGTCTTATTTCAGGTAAGGATGAGTAAAGGGGCGGCTAATACTGAGATTGGTGCCAAGCAATTTAAAAAAGCAGGCTTTTATATTGCCGCTGCATGTTTGTTTTATGGGGCTGCTAAGGGCTTAAATCCTTATGCAGCATCTGCTGTATTAATTATTGCAATGCTTATCCATGTTGTAGGTGAGTTACTAGCTTCAACTGGCAGTTGGAGCATTGCCTTTGAGATGGCAAATCAAGATCGACAAGGGGCTTATCAGGGGCTTTGGCGAATGGGCTTTGGTGGCATGAATGTGATTGGGCCCTCCCTAGTTATTTTCTTTGCCATTGGTCTTGGACAAATTGGCTGGGTGATTATGGCATTTATATTTATTATTACTGGGTTATTAATGAATCGCGTAATTACAAAGGTTAAATAAAAAACGCCCCAGCTTTTAACTGAGGCGTTTTAAATTAGATCTTATAGATCGTAGTAAAGCTCAAACTCCGCTGGGTGTGGACGTAGGCGAACATAATCAACTTCTTGCTTGCGCTTGAAATCAATCCAAGTATCGATTAGATCCTTAGTAAATACACCGCCGCGAGTTAGGAAATCATTATCTTTTTCAAGATTATTTAGAACTGCGTCCAGTGAGCCTGGCACCTGTGGAATTGCAGCAGCCTCTGCTCCTGTTAATTCATACAGATCCTTATCAACTGGCTTTGGTGGCTCAATTTTGTTTTGAATTCCATCAAGACCTGCCATCAACATCGCAGCAAATGCTAGATATGGATTAGATGATGGGTCTGGGCAACGGAACTCAATTCGTTTTGCTTTTGGATTAGATCCAGTAATTGGGATACGAATGCATGCAGAGCGATTTCTAGCTGAGTAAACCAAGTTAACTGGTGCTTCATATCCTGGCACTAAGCGCTTATATGAGTTAACAGTTGGGTTGGTAAAGGCTAGAAGTGATGGTGCATGCTTTAGCAAGCCACCGATATACCAACGAGCCATATCGGATAGATCACCATAACCTTCACCCCAGAACAATGGCTTGCCATCTTTCCAAAGTGATTGGTGAACATGCATTCCTGAACCGTTGTCGCCAAATAATGGTTTTGGCATAAAGGTTGCAGTCTTGCCTGCTTCCCAAGCGGTGTTCTTAATGATGTATTTAAACTTCATCAGTTCATCACCGGCGGTTAAAATATCGCTGAAGCGATAATTAATTTCCATCTGTCCTGCAGTTCCCACTTCATGGTGAGCACGCTCAACTAGTAACCCTGCTTTACCAAGATTCATCACCATCTCATCGCGAAGATCTGCGAATTGATCAGTAGGGGAGACTGGGAAGTAGCCACCCTTAATACGGGTGCGATAGCCACGGTTTGGTGTGCCATCAGCATCAGCTTCAATTCCAGTGTTCCAAGCACCTTCATAGGAATCAATATGGTGGAAGGCTTGATTCATTCCAGTTTCAAATCGCACGCTATCAAAAACATAGAACTCAGCCTCTGGTGCAAAAAATGCAGTATCTGCAATTCCAGTACCGCGCATGAACTCAACTGCTTTCGCTACCACACCACGCGGATCGCGGGAGTATGCAGAGTCATCACTTGGGTTATGAACTGAGAAAAGAATAATTAAAGTTTTTTCTTTGCGGAATGGATCAAGGTATGCCGATGATGGAACTGGCAGCAACTTCATATCAGATTCATGAATTGATTGGAAACCTCTGATGGATGAGCCATCAAACATTAAGCCATCTTTAAATACACTTTCATCAAATGATTCAACCGGCACATTAAAGTGATGCTGAATACCTGGTAGATCGATAAATCTTACGTCGATCAACTTCACATCATTTTTCTTGATGTAATCGAAAATCTCTGCGGAATTCTTAAACATTTATTCTCCTAAGAATTAATAGTGCTCAAAGTCAGGGCCACATTGCACCGCCTCGGATAGGTAAAACCTAGTAGAGAATAATGAAAAAGTAGTAAAGCCCGTGTTACATCTATGTTTCCAGAGCGGGGCCAGGGGTAGGGTTACCGCATGAGTTTTGCAGCATCCCCTGGAATATCACCAGAGGCCTCCCTGGGCAGACGCTTTTTGGCCTTGGCAATTGATTGGACGATGTGCCGATTAATCACCGCTCTCGTAAGCCCGAACCTATTTTTAGATAGCAGTTTTAGCACTCTAATTATTTTTTTCATTGAGGTAACACTTTTTACCACACTACTTCAAGCATCAGCTGGGCAACGCATAATGGCAATTAAAGTTGTTACATACCCTGAGCAATTACGGGTTGCTCCACAAAAAGTTTTTTTGCGTACTTTACTTATCTGCTTAGTATTACCTGCAGTCTTTACAAAAGATGGCAGGGCATTTCATGATCACTTTACGCAAAGCCAAACTATAAAAGTTAGCTATTAACGCCTAGGTATACGATTACTTGTTGGCATTGGTCCCTTTGGCATTGGAATATTTAAGCCACCAACAGAGCGTAACCGAGCGCGGACCTCACGAAGCTGAGCAGTATTTAATTTCTTAGGTAATTTCTTTAAATGTTTTTGTAGTTTGCGGATTGAAACTTGACCTTGCCCATCACCTACTAAAACTTCAGTTACTGGCACACCAGATAAGAAACGCTCCATCTTTCGTCTTTCATCCTGTATTAATGTGCGAACAGCAAAGCCACCTTCACCAACTAAAATAATTCCAGATTTACCAGATACTCGGTGCACCATATCTTGGTCACGATTAACATTTACTGCTGGTGTGGTAACAAATCCTCTTTTTATTGACATTAATACACTCGCTCCTGCGCCAAGTTGTCCCTCAATTGATGCGAAGGCTGCAGTATTTGCAAATCTAGTGAATAAGAAAAATGCAGCTAAAAATCCAAGTGGTAATGAAAGAAAGCCTGCATAGATTGGATGACCTAAGTTATTTCCAATAATTACACCAAATCCTAAGATCAATACAAATACAAGTAAGCACCAAAGGATTGCCAGGGGGGAGTCTTTTTTAACTAACTTATAAGCATCCTTTAAAACAGAAAGTTGACTTTGTTTCTGGGGCTCGCCACCTTTTACCGATTCTTGTTCGGCCTTCTTCTTACGTCCAAACATTTCTTCTCCCTTACTTAACTGCTCGGGCAGCCATCGCCTGGTTGTATAGGCGACCTGCTCTATAGCTAGAACGTACCAATGGACCACTCATAACACCAAGAAATCCTATTTCTTCCGCCTCTTTGCTCAACTCCACAAACTCATTTGGCTTAACCCAACGAACTACTGGGTGGTGCTTGGTAGTTGGCCGTAGGTATTGGGTGATTGTAATCAGATCACAACCGGCAGCTCGCAAATCAGCCAGCGCCTGCGAAACCTCATCCCGAGTTTCACCCATTCCTAAAATTAAATTAGATTTTGTAATTAAGCCAAAATCTCTTGCTTGTGTAATTACATTAAGAGATCTTTCATATCTAAATGCTGGCCGAATCTCTTTAAAAATTCGTGGCACAGTCTCAAGGTTATGAGCAAAGACCTCTGGGTGGGTTTCAAATACCTGATTGAGTAGGTGTGCATGGCCACTGAAATCAGGGGCTAGCATCTCAACGCCAACTCCTGGATTTAAAGCGTGTACCTGAGAGATTGTTTCTGCATAAAGCCAAGCACCCTCATCATCTAGATCATCACGGGCAACTCCAGTAATAGTTGCATACTTAAGATCCATCACTTTAACTGACTCAGCAACTCTTCTTGGTTCATCGCGATCTAATGGTTCTGGCTTTCCAGTATCAATATTACAAAAGTCGCATCTTCTTGTGCAGGCACTTCCGCCAATTAAAAATGTTGCCTCTTTATCTTCCCAGCATTCAAAAATATTTGGACATGCTGCCTCTTGGCAGACAGTATGTAGACCCTCTTTAACAACTAGTGAACGAAGTTTTGTGTACTCAGGTCCCATATTTGCTTTAGTTTTAATCCACTCAGGTTTTCTCTCAATGGGAGTTTGGGCATTACGAGCTTCAATTCGTAGCAGCTTGCGACCACTTGGATCAATACTCATTGTGAAACTCGCTCTAACATGGGCAAAATATATCTTTTCAATATTGGCATTACCTCTTCGATTGTAAAATTTCTACCAAGCTCTGCTTCAAATGAGGTTACCTTTGCATCTGCAATACCGCAAGGGATAATTTTGGCGTATGCAGTCAAATCTGGATTCACATTTAAGGCAAAGCCATGCATCGTCACGCCCTTTGCCACCCGAAGTCCAATTGCAGCAATCTTTCGATCACCCTTTTCATCTCTAACCCAAACACCACTGCGTTCGCAATAACGCTCTGCCTTTATTCCAAACTCATCACAAATTGAAATAAGTGCTGTCTCTAGCTCTCTGACAAAACCAACCACATCGGTTGAATTTTTTAATTTAATAATTGGGTAACCAACAATTTGTCCTAGACCATGCCAGGTTATTTTGCCGCCGCGATCAACATCAATCACCGGTGTGTTATCTAATGGCCGATCGGTAATCTCTGTACGGCGACCGGCGGTATAAACCGATGGATGTTCAAGTAGTAATAATGTATTTGGATAGATTCCGTTAATTACTTTCGCTTGAATATCTTTTTGCATATCCCAGGCAGTGCGATACTCAACAACTCCAAGCTCTTCAACTTTGAGAAGATTTTGCACAACTATGGTTGAACTCACATCCCTAGCCTAATTGGCAGATTAAACTTTGGCTAAAGATTGGCCAATTTTGAGGTATCGAGTGTGAGCGAAATACCATCGCTGATAGAATCAACTCATAAATCCGAGATGACTTGAAAGGCTTTTATACCCATGGCTGTTAAGAGTAAAGGTTCAACAACTGTTAAAAATCGTAAGCCTTTTGCCATCGCAATGTTGGTGGTTATTGCCTGGTTTGTGATTACCGGCATATTTGGTCCGCTATTTGGCAAATTATCCTCGGTTCAGGAGAACAACAACTCTTCATTCTTACCAAAAGGTGCAGAAGCCACCCAAGCCTCCGAAGTTATTCAGACATTCTCTGGCAAAGATTCATTTAATTTTCCAACCCTAATTCTTTTTGAAGGTAATGCATCTGCTCAGACATTAGCTGCGGTTAATGAGCATTTAACTAAGGTTGGGGCCTTAACTCTTGATGGCACCTCCGCCAAGATCTCTGATTATTTATCGCCAAACCAAATGATTACTGCATTTTTATCTCAAGATGGCAAAGCAATCCTGGCAAATATCCCACTAGATGGAAATTCGATTGCAAAGACATTGCCAAATGATAAGCCAGTATTGCCTGCTGTGATTAAGGCGTTACGTGCTGATATTGAACCGGTTGCAAAGGCAAATGGGCTAACCCATTATGTAACTGGGCCCGGTGGATTACTAGGTGATCTATTTGGTGCATTTGGTACTTTAGATTCATCTCTGCTTTTAACAACACTTGCGGTAGTAGCAATTATATTAATTATTGTCTATCGCTCACCACTACTTTGGATCATCCCTCTTTTGTCCTCTTTATTTGCCTTAAGCACTGCTGGCGGAATTGTTTACCTACTAGCAAAAAACAACATTATTGATGTTGATGGCCAATCTCAGGGAATTCTTTCGGTATTAGTACTTGGTGCTGCTACCGATTACGCACTTTTATTAATTGCACGATACCGCGAAGAGCTGCACCATCATGAATCACGCTTTGATGCGATGCGAGCGGCTTACAAGGGAGTATGGGAGCCAATTCTTGCCTCTGGTTCAACTGTTTCAATATCACTTCTAATCCTGCTATTTAGTCAACTAACCAATACTGCAGGTCTAGGACCAGTTGGTGCAATTGGAATTGTGTGTTCGATGATTACGATTTTGACATTACTACCAGCACTATTACTTTTATTTGGCCGATGGATATTCTGGCCACGCCGACCTGAGTTTGATGGCGATGATCATGTTATGTCAGGTACATGGTCAAAGGTTGGTAGCGGAATTGGTAGACATCCACGCCGCGCTTGGGTGATCTCTTCATTATTTTTATTAGCCCTTGCATTTGCTTCCACAACTTTAAAGGCAGATGGCATCGGAACGGTAGATACATTTACTGGCAATCCAGAATCTGTAGTTGGTCAAAAATTATTGCTTAAACACTTCCCAGGTGGTGAGGGTGATCCAACCCAAATTGTTGTTTCAGCTGACAAGATTGGCGCGGTCACAGCAGCGGTTAAGAGTGCCCCAGGTGTTAGTGATGTAATACCAATGCTTGATGGGATGCCTATACCTGGCCAACCAATGCCAAAGATTAAAATTGTTGAAGGCAAAGCAATCCTAAATCTCACGTTAGATAAGGCGCCAGATAGCGTGGAAGCTGGAAATGATATTCCAAAGATTCGCGAACTAGCACATGCTGCAGATGCCAAATCATTAGTTGGCGGAACTAGTGCTGTTTACTTTGATGTTAGAACAGCAAATGATCGAGATAACAAGACAATTATTCCAATTATTCTCTTTGTAATCACACTTATTCTTGGCTTATTACTACGAAGTATTTTTAGTGCAATCGTGCTTCTAGGAACTGTTGTGCTCTCATACTTTGCAACCCTTGGGGTGTGTGCACTTGTTTTCAACCATATCTTTGGCTTTGCTGGGGGAGATAATTCATTCCCACTCTTTGCCTTTATCTTCTTGGTTGCACTTGGTATTGATTACAACATCTTCTTAATGACTCGTGTTCGTGAAGAGTCACAAAGAATTGGCACTCGGGCTGGTGTTATTAAAGGGGTAACAGTTACCGGAGCTGTAATTACCTCTGCTGGAATTGTATTGGCATCAACTTTTGCCGTCCTAGGTCTTCTGCCACTGGTGCCACTTGCTGAAATTGGTTTTGCAGTTGCCTTTGGTGTTTTACTCGACACATTCATTGTTCGCTCAATATTGGTACCAGCTTTAGTTCATGAGATTGGTCCAAAGATCTGGTGGCCTTCTAAATTACAGCGTGAAGGCAAGTAGTACTCTTCTCAAGTGGCACCTCGTGTTGGAATTGCAGGGTATGGATTAGCTGGGCGATATTTTCACGCCCCACTCCTTAAAGGTGCTGATTTTGAAATTGCTGGAGTACTAACTACAAATACTGAACGAAAGTTAGCCGTAATTTCAGATTTTCCTAATGCTCAAGTTGTAGCCAGTATTGATGAGCTCTTAAAGTTAAATCTTGATTTACTAGTTGTAGCAACTATTAATAGTTCACATGCCCAATTAGCAATTGCTGGCCTTAGAGCAGGTGTGCCAGTTGTAGTAGATAAACCGATGGGACGAACATTAAAGGAGACGCAGGAGATAATTGAAGTCTCTAAGCAAACTAAGGTTGCAGTAACAACCTATTTTAATCGCAAGTGGGATAGTGATGCCCTTACCATTAAGAAGGTAATTAAAGAGGGAAAGCTAGGAAAGGTATTTAGATTAGATTCTAGATTCGAAAGATTTCGCCCAGATTTAACACCGGACTCATGGCGTGAGAACTCAACTGCGCAAGAAGGTGGCGGAAATTTATTAGATCTACAGCCACACCTAATTTCCACAGCACTTGATTGGTTTGGTCCAGCAAAGTTAGTAGCAGCATCGGTTAGATCAATTCGGGGTGGATCAGATGATGACATTACCTTGGTGCTCAAGCATGAAAGTGGTGTCGATTCATACTTATCAGCAAGTGCCATTAATGGCGCGCCAGGTCCAAGAATTAGAATTACTGGCGATGCAGGCTCATTAATAATTAATGATCTAGATCCGCAGGAGGATTTACTTCGCAGCGGGCAATATCCAAAGGGTGGGGCTTGGGGACAAAGCACAAAAAGTCTTACATATCTGCAATACGGGGATGAAAAGATTGAGTATCCAGGCGTTGATGGAAATTATGCGCAGTTTTATCTCCAGGTTAGGCAGGCGCTATCAGGTGGTATTTGGCCAGTTACTACTGAGGAGATTATTTCAGTTGCAACAATCATTGATCAGGCTAGAGAGATTTCTTTTAGGTAGATTAAACAACTAGTGCAGTAAGTGCGCTAGCAACAAATGGGTAATCAAATTCAAACTTAGCATCGGTTAGAACCTTTGGTATTACTCGCTTTGAACCAAGCAGCTCGGAAGAGAAGCCACCTAAAACTGCCCGAAGGGCAAATGCAGGAGCTGGGAAAAAAGCTGGTCGCTTCATTGCATGTGCTAATGCAGCTGTGAACTCTTGATTTGTTACCGGATTTGGCGCAGTTAAGTTAACTGGTCCATCTATTTTAGAGTTAAGTAGAAAGATCATCGCTCTAATTTGATCATGCAAAGTAATCCATGACCACCACTGCTTACCAGAACCTAACTTTCCACCAACTCCAAATTTAAATATCGGTAGCATTTGTCCTAATGCGCCACCAGTTGGGTCTAATACTATTCCAGTACGCAATTTAATAGTTCTAACACTTGGTGCAAGAGATGCTGCTGCCTCCCACTCTCTGCAAACTATTGAGAGAAAATCACCACCACCACCATCTGCTTCAGTAACTGCACGGTTACCAGTCTCACCATAATGACCAATTGCACTTGCTGAAATAAAGACCGATGGCTTTAGCTGTTCACATGCAGTAGCAATTGTGGTTGTACCAAGAAGACGAGAGTTTAATATTTCAGAGCGGTATGCAGCAGACCAACGCTTTCCACCAACTGATGCACCGGCTAAATGAAATACCGCATCTACTCCTTCTATTGAGTTGGTATCAATCTCACCCTTAATTGGGTCCCAAAAGACCTCATCGGCTGTTCTAACTGGCCGCCTTACTAATTTTTGTACCTGATATCCATCACTTTTTAATTGAGCAACTAGGGCTGTTCCTATTAATCCAGTTACACCAGTTACAGCAACTCTATTTATTCTTGGCACTATTACAAACCAAGATCTGATTCGAAGCGACCTTCTTCTAATCGATCTTTTAAAGTAACTAGGAAGCGAGCAGCATCAGCGCCATCAACAACACGGTGGTCATATGAGAGTGCAAGATAAACCATTGAGCGAATAGCAATTGTTTCACCACCATCTGCATCCTTAACTGCAACTGGTCTCTTAACAACTGCACCTAAACCAAGGATTGCAACCTGTGGTTGATTGATAATTGGAGTATCAAAGAGAGCGCCGCGAGATCCAGTATTTGTGATGGTAAATGTTCCGCCACCTAACTCATCTGGTGTAATTTTATTCTCTCTAGTTCGTGCTGCAACATCTGAGATTCTTCTAGCAACTCCACCCATATTTAAATCACCAGCATCTTTAACAACTGGTACTAATAATCCACGATCGGTATCAACTGCAACACCTAAATGCTCTGCTGCATGATAAGTAATCTGCTCACCTTCAACAGATGAGTTTAAAACTGGATGTTGCTTTAATGCTTCACAAACTGCAACTGCAAAAAATGGTAGAAAGGTTAACTTAACTCCCTCTCGCTCTTCAAAGGATGCTTTAGCAGCAGTACGCAAGCGATCAATCTTTGTTACATCAACTTCAACTACTGTTGTAAGTTGAGCAGAGATCTTTAAAGACTCCACCATACGATCGGCAATAACTTTGCGAAGCCTGGACATACTTACTGTTGTGCCACGAAGGGGTGAAGCTACAACTGGTTGTCGAGGAGCAGATGGTGCAGTGGTGGTAGTTGGAGTTTGAATACTTGCCATTGCAACTGCAGTTGGTGTGGCGGCAGCTCGGGGAGTGGCTGCCAAAATATCCTCTTTGCGAATTCGTCCGCCAATACCAGTTCCCTTAATAGTTGAAAGATTCACGCCAGCTTCAGCAGCAAGTTTTCTGACTATTGGCGTTACATATGAATCATCTGCTCTTATCGGCGCAGCAGATGCAATTGGAGTTTGAATAATTGGAGTTTGAATAATTGGAGCAGCGGCAACGAGAGCTGGTTTAGATACAGCTGGGGCTATAGGAGCTGGCTTTGGTATAGCAGCAGCGCCGGAAACTCCGATTGATGCCAGACGGGCACCAACTGGCACAGTTGAATCTACTGCAACATCAATACTTAAAATAGTTCCAGATACTGGAGATGGAATCTCAGTATCAACCTTGTCGGTTGAAACCTCAAGCAGTGCCTCATCTGCAGATACCAGATCACCAACACTTTTAAGCCATCTAGTTACAGTTCCTTCAGTTACTGATTCACCAAGTGCTGGCATTGAAACAATAGTTGCACCAGCGGTATTGGCTGAAGTATTTGTAGCCATAGATTGAATAATTGGTTGCGCAACAATATTTGGCACTATCACCGCTGGCTCAATATTTTTTTCTACTTTAGGGGTAGTAATAGGTGGTTTTGGTTGCACAACTAAAACATCAGGCTTGGCATTTGAATCTACTGACTCTGCAATTACTGCAAGCTCTGCCCCAACCGGGACAGTTGAATCAACCGCAACAACAATTTTTTGTAATACACCTGCAACAGGGGATGGAATCTCAGTATCAACCTTGTCGGTTGAGACCTCTAGTAACGGCTCATCAACTGCAATCACATCACCCTCTTTTTTAAGCCAACGAGTAACTGTTCCTTCAGTTACTGATTCACCAAGTGCGGGCATGGTTACGGAAAATGTCATTTAACTTTCTACCCTTCTATTAACCATGCGCATGGAGTGGCTTACCTGCCAGGGCTAAGTGTGCCTCACCCATCGCCTCAGACAAGGTTGGATGAGCATGGATATGTTGGGCAACATCACTTGCCTCAGCCTCCCAATTAAATATTAACTGCGCCTCAGCCAGCAACTCACCCACGCGGGAGCCGACCATATGAATGCCCAAGATAGGTCCATTTCTTTTAGCAACTAACTTCACAGAACCTGCAGTCTTTAAAATATTAGCCTTACCATTTCCAGCTAAATCATAATTTAATTCAACAACATCATGGCCAGCTGCCTTTGCCGCTGCAGTTGTTAAACCAACTGAAGCAACCTCAGGTTCGGAGTAGGTAACTCTAGGCACCCCATCAT
>KB900442.1 GCA_000378865.1 actinobacterium SCGC AAA278-I18
GATAGGCTCACCTATATGTCAGCAAAAGATATGTTAAAGAGTGAGATATTAAAAAAAGCTATTGTACATGGCAAAGTAATTTTATCCTCAGGTAAAGAGGCGGATTATTATGTTGATCTGCGCCGCGTTACATTAGACGCTACTGCCGCACAACTAGTTGGTGAGGTGATGTTGGATTTAACTAAAGATTTAGATTTTGATGCAGTAGGTGGTTTAACACTTGGTGCTGATCCAGTTGCAACTGCAATGATGCATGTTGCAGCAAAGACTGGTCGAAAATTAGATTCATTTGTAGTTAGAAAAGCCGAGAAAGCACATGGCCTGCAACGCCGAATTGAAGGGCCTGATGTTAAAGGACGCAGAGTTTTAGCAGTTGAAGACACATCAACAACTGGTGGTTCAGTCTTAACTGCAGTTGAGGCGTTAAAAGAGGCTGGTGCAATAGTTGTGGCGGTGGCAGTAATTGTGGAAAGAGGCGCAGCTCCTAAAGTAAAAGGCGCTGGTTTTGAATATAGAGCTGCTTACCAATTAAGTGATTTAGGTTTGTAGTTAAATTAAGGATTTATAAAGCTTAAGATAGTTATTAGCCATTACCGTATCGGTAAACTCGTTTTCTAACACTAATTTACAATTTTTACCAGCTTGATCAATAATTTCGTTTGTCAGAGAATTTATTCTATTAGCCATTTGATCGGCATCACCAGTAACTAAAAATCCATTTTTGTTATCAGTAACAAACTCACCAACTCCACCAACATTTCGAGCAACTGTTGCCCTACTGTAATTAGCCGCCTCAAGCATTACTAATCCCATACCTTCATTTTTACTAGTGAGCAAAAGCAAATCAAAGTACCCAACTGATTCAAATGGTTTATCAAGCCATCCAGTAAAAGATATTGGTAAAGATTTCGATCTTAATTTTAACTCCTCAAGTAACTCTCCACCGCCAACCATAGTTAAATCAAACTTACCTGGTGATAGTTTTTCTAACTCGTGCATTACCGAAACAGCATAAAAAGGGTCTTTAATATCAGTAAATCTGCCAACCCAAAGTAGATTAGTTTTGTTATTGCTCTTAGGTGCTAAAAATGTATTTTGGTTAACAGGAATTCCAAGCCGAATTACCTGCCACTTCATTTTTTTACCAATTTTTAATCTACGTAGTGAATCTTGCGTTTCTTGTGTAATTGAAGCTGCTGCATCAGTAAATAGCGCTAAAAACTTTTCAATTAAGGTGAAAACAAAGATTTTATACTTAGCAAAGTATCCGTAAATTAAATGTCCATGAAATGTGTGCACAACAGGCAATTTTCTACTTACTGATTTGGCAGCAACTCTTCCCAAACCCCCACCCTTTGAAGTATGGGTGTTAACTAAATCTGGTTTCATCTGCTTTATTATTTTCCTTATTTGGAAAAACGCCCGGATATCATCTCTTGGGCTCAATGAACGGTGTAAAGATTTAATTTTTACCAACTCAGTTTTTAATTTATGATTGTTTGTGTAATCAGACTCATTACTCTCACAAAACCCATACGCAATAACGCTCTGGCAACCTAACTTATCAATCGAAGTAGTTAGGTGGTTTAAAAAAACAGCAGGACCACCAGTATTCATCCGAGTAATAATATGAAGAACCTTCATGAAATTATTTTCTCTTACGCTCTCGCAGTACTTCAAAAACAATTGGCAATAAACTAAGAAAAATAATTAAGCCAATAATTGGTAACAAATAAGTATCAATTGACCCTTTAATTTTTTCACCGAGCAAGTAACCAAGTAGTAAAATGGTGTCGGTCCAAATAATCGCACCTAAAATATTCCAAAAAATAAATGCCTTATTTGGAACATTAATAATGCCAACCATTGGATTTATTAAAGTTCTAACAAATGGAATAAACCTTGCAAGTACCAGCGCTTTACCTATTCCATACTTACCAAGCCATTTTTCAGTTTGCACAACTCGAGCTTGGGTGAAAAATCTTGCATCTGGTCTGTTAAACAACTTACGACCATACTTTGCGCCAATCCAACGGCCAACAAAGGAGCCAGTAATGGCAGCGATAGGGGCGCCAATAAATAATGGCGCAACCGGTAACTGGTTACCATTTAAAAGAGCTGCTCCGGTGCCTGAGGCAGCTACGCCGGCAATAAATAAAAGTGAATCTCCAGGAAATGCCAAACCAATTAGTAATCCAGTTTCAGCAAATAAAAGGCCCAAGATGCCAAGCAGACCAAGATCGGTAACAATTGAGTGAGCATCAAAGAGATTCATCTTGGGGTCAGGGTATCTGCCCTAGATGGGGAAATTGAGCGTGGATTATCAACGGCATACCTATTTATTTGTAAAAAGAGGCTTTAGTATGCGTAAACTCACCCGTCGCTAGTTAATCGCTCAAAGCCGAGCCATACCCAAGGAGAATTCATTGAATCTTGTCCAAGTATCTGCCGATAACCTCAACTATCTTTATGCAATCTTAGGAATCTCACTCCTAGCACTTGCTATTGCCTTTGCACTTCGAGCTCAAGTACTTGCACAAGGTGTGGGAACGGCAAAGATGCAAGAGATTGCTGCCGCTGTTCAAGAGGGAGCGGCTGCATATCTTGCCCGCCAATTTAAAACTCTTTCAGTTTTCGTAGCAATTGTCTTCGTGCTTCTCTTTGCCTTACCAGGAGAGACAGATATTCGAATTGGTCGCTCACTATTTTTCTTAGTTGGAGCCGGTTTTTCTGCACTTGTTGGTTACAACGGTATGTGGCTTGCGGTAAGAGCAAATGTGAGAGTGGCAGAGGCTGCTCGCCAGAAATCAGCACAACGCGCAGTACAGATTGCATTTCGTACCGGTGGCGTAGTTGGTATGACCACAGTTGGTCTTGGATTACTTGGTGCTTCATTGGTGGTAATTATTTATAAGGAGAATGCTCCCTCAGTATTAGAAGGATTTGGTTTTGGCGCTGCGATGCTTGCGATGTTTATGCGAGTAGGTGGTGGAATCTTTACTAAGGCTGCAGATGTTGGCGCAGATTTAGTTGGAAAGGTTGAAAAAGGAATTCCAGAGGATGACCCACGAAATGCTGCAACCATTGCAGATAACGTAGGAGATAACGTCGGAGATTGTGCTGGTATGGCAGCAGATCTATTTGAGTCATACGCAGTAACTTTAGTTGCAGCTTTAATTCTTGGAAAAACAGGATTTGGTGATTCAGGTCTTATCTATCCATTAATTGTTCCAGCAATTGGAATTATCACTGCAATATTAGGAATTTTCCTAACAAAATTGCGGCCAACAGATAAGACAGCGATGAGTGCAATTAACCGCTCATTCTTTACTAGCGCAGTAATTAGCGCAGTATTAGTTGGTTTTGCTACCTATACATACCTACCTAGCTCATTAATGAATATGTCAGGGCTTACTACAGAGGCACAAGCTGTTGATGTAAACCCGAGAGTCTTAGCACTAGGTGCGGTATTAATTGGCATCGCACTGGCTGCAGCAATTCAAGTTTTGACTGGCTTCTTTACTGAGGTTGGAAAGCGCCCAGTAAATGATGTTGCAGCATCCTCAAAAACAGGGGCTGCAACTGTAATTCTTGCTGGCATCTCAGTTGGTTTTGAATCTGCTGTTTACTCAGCCCTTTTAATTGCCGCCGCTGTTTATGGTGCATTTTTATTAGGTGGTGGCTCAATTGTTCTATCACTATTTGCAGTCTCACTTGCTGGAACTGGATTACTTACAACAGTAGGTGTAATTGTGGCAATGGATACCTTTGGCCCAATTTCAGATAACGCACAAGGAATTGCTGAGATGAGTGGAGATGTTAAAGGTGAGGGAGCAAAGATTCTTACATCTTTAGATGCGGTAGGTAATACTACAAAGGCGATTACAAACCTAAATCACTTAATTGGTAAGCAGCTCTATATTCAAAACCAGCGCCTTTTACTTTAGGAGCTGCGCCTCTTTCCACAATTACTGCCACCGCCACAACTATTGCACCAGCCTCTTTTAACGCCTCAACTGCAGTTAAGACTGAACCACCAGTTGTTGATGTGTCTTCAACTGCTAAAACTCTGCGTCCTTTAACATCAGGCCCTTCAATTCGGCGTTGCAGGCCATGTGCTTTCTCGGCTTTTCTAACTACAAATGAATCTAATTTTCGACCAGTCTTTGCTGCAACATGCATCATTGCAGTTGCAACTGGATCAGCACCAAGTGTTAAACCACCTACTGCATCAAAATCTAAATCTTTAGTTAAATCCAACATCACCTCACCAACTAGTTGTGCGGCAGTAGCGTCTAATGTAACGCGGCGCAGATCAACATAATAATCCGCCTCTTTACCTGAGGATAAAATTACTTTGCCATGTACAATAGCTTTTTTTAATATCTCACTCTTTAACATATCTTTTGCTGACATATAGGTGAGCCTATCTTTCTTCTTACTTTTTTGGATAAACAACAACGGTCTGTCCGCTGCGACGAACCAATGCAGTTGGTGGATTTGCTTCAATAAGGGCATCAACTTCTGTTCGAAGTTTTGCAACCTCAAGTGCCATATTTGCTACCGCCTCTTCTAGTTGCATGATTCTGGCAATACCAGCCAGATTAATTCCCTCACCAACTAACCGCTGCACATTTCGCAGCTTCACAATATCTAGTAATGAGTACCTGCGGTTTTTACCAACAGTTCTATTTGGTGAAACTAAACCTAATCGATCATATTGGCGAAGAGTTTGTGGGTGAAGCCCTGAAAGTTGAGAGGCAACAGAGATTACATAAACCGCTTCATCCTCCGGAATTTGGTTTTCATTGCTCATAATTTTGCCTTACTAAAAATTTCAGCCCTTGGATTAAAATCACCGGTTGCTTTAGCAAACTCCTCGACAGCTCTTTTTGCAGCTCCATCTACGCGCTGTGGAACACAAATATCAAGTGTGATCATTAAATCCCCAGCTGTTGATCCTTTTTTAACACCACGGCCTTTAATACGTAATGTACGACCAGCTGGTGTGCCGGGTGCAATGCGGACCGTTACATCATCACCTTCTAATGTTGGAATAGAAATATCGGCGCCAAGTGTGGCTTCGGCAAATGTAATTGGCAGAGTTAAATGAATATTATCTTCACTGCGTGAAAATATTGGATGCGGTGTTACATGCACTAATACATATAGGTCGCCAGCTCCAGCAGCCCCTGGTGAGCCACGTCCTTTAATCTTTATCTTTGCGCCATCTTTAATTCCAGCAGGAACTCGAGTGGTTATATTCGTAGGTGAACTACCTTGTGGTGAGAGTCGAAGATTTAACTCTGTGCCATAGATAGATTCTTTAAAACCAATTGAAGCCTCAGTTTGCAGATCAGCGCCATGTCTGGATCTGCCACCTCCGAATAGAGTTGAAAATATATCTCCGCCACCACCAAATAAATCATTGAAATCTGCTCCGGCAAAGCCTTGGTTACCACCTTGAAAACCTGAAGGAATACGGCCAGATTTAAAAGCCTCTCTCGCCTCGTCATACTCTCGGCGTTTTTTATTATCACTTAATATGTCATACGCCTCAGAGACAGCTTTAAAGCGCTCCTCTTGTTTTTTATCACCCTTTGTTTTGTCTGGGTGTAGCTCTCTAGCAAGTTTTCGATACTGCTTTTTTATTGTTGAACTATCTGCTCCTTTTGCAACGCCAAGGATCTGGTAGTAATCCTTCTCATACAAATCCTTGGCGGCCATTTAAATATCTTTACTCTGCTGGCTCTGGATCAGTTACTGCTACTCGAGCTGCTCTAATTACCCGCTCTTTAAATTTATAACCTGGTTGTAAAATCTTAGAGGCGGTTGGTTCACCAACATCCTTTGATACCTCATGGGTTAGCGCTTCATGGATCTCTGGATTAAAAGGGACTGGAGCATCTGCAAACTTAGTAAGACCTAATCTTTCAACAATTGCAGTGATTCGATCAGCAACTGCTTTAAAGCCGCCGGTTAACTCAGCGTGATCTGCTGCTCGATCTAGATCATCTAGGACTGGAAGTAACTCTGCTAGAACTGCAGCGATTGAAAACTCAGCAGCTACTGATCGATCACGGTCTACTCGTTTTCGATAATTTGCATACTCAGCTTGTAATCTTTGTAAATCTGCAGTTAAGGTAACAATTGGATCAGCAATCTCTTGTGCTTGACTTAATACCTCATCAACTGCGTCAGAGAGCTCCTTCTCTGGCGCAGCTAAATCATCTTCACTCATTACTTTTGCTCATCTACTACTTCAGCATCCTGCACACCATCATCTGCTGGTGTGTCCCCGGCTGGTGCTTGCGCAGCATTTGCTGCATAAAGTGCCGCACCTAGTTGTTGGCTAACCTCAGAGACCTTCTCGGTTGCAGATTTAATTGCAGAAATATCGGTGCCTTCGAGTGTTTTCTTAAGCTCTGTAATAAGCCCCTCTAATTCAGTTTTCTTAGTGGCACTCTCGCCCTCATTAAACTTATCTGCATTATCTTTTAAGAACTTCTCAGTTTGATAAACAAGTGAGTCACCAGAGTTTCTAACATCTGCCTCCTCCTTGCGTTGCTTATCTTCATCAGCATGAGCCTCGGCATCCTTCATCATTCGCTCAATTTCCTCTTTAGATAATGCAGAGCCGCCAGTGATGGTCATGCGTTGCTCTTTACCGGTACCGAGATCCTTTGCAGATACATGCACAATTCCATCTGCATCGATATCAAAGGTGACCTCAATTTGAGGAACACCACGTGGTGCAGGTGGCAGACCGGTTAGTTCAAACATGCCAAGTTTTTTATTGTAAGCAGCCATCTCGCGCTCACCTTGGAATACTTGAATTTGCACCGCAGGTTGATTGTCATCAGCGGTTGAGAAGATCTCACTTCGCTTAGTTGGAATAGTGGTATTTCGCTCAATTAACTTAGTCATAACTCCACCCTTTGTTTCAATACCAAGGGATAGTGGTGTTACATCAAGGAGTAGAACATCTTTAACCTCACCCTTTAAAACACCGGCTTGAAGAGCTGCGCCAACTGCCACAACCTCATCTGGGTTAACACCCTTATTTGGCTCCTGTCCACCAGTTAATGATTTAACTAGATCAACAACAGCTGGCATACGGGTAGATCCACCAACTAATACCACATGATCAATATCGGCGATTGGAATACCAGCATCCTTTAATACAGATTGAAATGGCTTCTTGCACCTCTCAAGTAGATCAGCGGTTAACCCTTGGAACTGTGCGCGGGTAACTGTTTCATCTAGAAAGAGTGGGTTTTTCTCAGCATCAACTGTGATGTATGGCAAATTAATTGATGTTTGCGCAGATGAAGATAACTCTATCTTTGCTTTCTCTGCAGCTTCTCGAACACGTTGCATCGCCATCTTATCTTTTGTTAAATCAATACCGTTTTTAGCAGCAAAGGTTTTAACTAAGTTATCTACCAAAGCTTGATCCCAATCATCTCCACCTAAATGGTTATCACCATTAGTTGCTTTAACCTCAACAACTCCCTCACCGATTTCAAGTAAGGAGACATCGAAGGTTCCACCGCCTAAGTCAAAAACTAAAATTGTTTGCTCTTTATCGCCTTTATCTAAACCATAGGCGAGCGCAGCAGCGGTTGGCTCGTTAACAATACGGAGCACATTAAGCCCTGCAATCTCACCAGCCTCTTTAGTTGCTTGACGCTGCGCGTCATTAAAGTATGCCGGCACGGTAATTACCGCATCAGATACTGTCTCACCTAAATAACTTTCAGCATCTCTTTTTAACTTCATTAAAATACGTGCGCTAATTTCTTGAGGTGTGTACTTCTTTCCATCAATATCTTGATTCCAATTAGTTCCCATATGTCTTTTAACGGAGCGAATAGTGCGCTCAACATTTGTTACAGATTGTCTCTTTGCAACCTCACCAACTAATACCTCACCATTTTTTGCAAAGGCAACAATTGAAGGAGTGGTGCGTGCTCCTTCAGCATTTGCAATAACAGTTGGTTCCCCAGCCTCTAAGACTGATACGCAACTATTTGTTGTTCCTAAATCAATTCCTACAGCTCTTGCCATCTTTTATTTCCTTTACTTTTTAGGGGCTACCTTTGAAGAAGGTTTAAACCTTTTCCATGAGCCTATTTTGAACCTTGAGTGCCTATTAGGTCAAAAGGTTGAGCCTAAGTGGCTCAAGGTTACTATCTAGATGAACTAATTAAGCGTAGTTTTTATTCCCAGGCCCGCTTCTTAGGCTTAATCAGCAAGGTTGCTATTGCCCCCCCTACTAACCCGCCTAGGTGGGCCTTCCAATCAATTCCAGGGATTAGGAAGGGGATCACCAGGTTTACCGCAATCAAGCTCCCCGCCTCTTTAAGGTTTGCGCCCATCCGCTTACCAGTAACAGCTAATGCGCCAAAGAGACCAAAGATCATCCCGGAGGCACCAACTGCAAATGTATTAAGTGGGTTAAATAGATATGAAGCTAGTGAGCCGCTGGTTAGAGATGTGAGCAAAATAAAAATATATTTATTTTTGCCGTAAAAGTTTTCAATTGGGGTGCCGATTGAAAAAAGTGCCAACATATTAAATATTAGGTGCAACCAGCCGCCGTGAACCAATGCAACTGTTAAGAGCCGGTAGTACTGACCATCACTAACTGCGAGCCCATATAGAGCAAGATCACTCTGCAGATTTGGTTGAACTAGGGAGAGTAGAAAACAACCAGAGATAAAAAAGATTAAACTTCTGGTTAAAGTTTGTGGCATTAAATTACTTAAAAGATACTTTACTTATCTTTACAGCCTGCGCCGGTTTATCATTATTACCAGTCTTAACGCCAGCAATTGCATCTACTACCTTTTGGCTTTGTGCGTCCTTAACCTCACCAAAAATTGAGTGTTTGCGGTTAAGCCAAGCAGTTGCCGCAACTGTAATAAAGAATTGTGAGCCATTGGTATTAGGCCCAGCATTTGCCATTGCAAGTAGGTATGGCTTATCAAAATTTAACTCACCATGAAACTCATCAGCAAAGTTATAACCAGGTCCACCCATACCACTACCTAATGGGTCACCCCCTTGGATCATAAATCCTGGAATTACTCGATGAAAAATAGTTCCATCGTAAAGATTTGTTTTAACCTTCTGGCCTACATTTGGATCAACCCACTCTTTGGCACCAGTTGCAAGCTCAACAAAGTTTGCCACAGTCTTTGGCGCATGGTTTGGAAAGAGTTCAATCACAATATCGCCCATACTGGTGTGAAGGGTTGCGCTATTCATTTATTCTCTCTCTTTTCTATCGATTATAAATTACTTATTTGAGGTAAAAAATATTTATATTTAAATTAATAAATATAAATAATTGTGGAGACCAGGGGAATCGAACCCCTAACCCCCGCCTTGCAAAGGCGGTGCTCTACCAATTGAGCTAGGTCCCCGCGTTGTGTGCAGGGTGGGCCTATGTGGACTTGAACCACAGACCTCTTCCTTATCAGGGAAGCGCTCTAACCAGGCTGAGCTATAGGCCCATATTGCTGGTGAAGGCTACCTGAGGAAGTACTGCGCAACCAAAAGCGGTTCTTTATTACCTCTTCAATCTTCTAGTTCAGCGCTTAATCGAGATCATCAACTAAGCGGGTGACAGATACTACTGAGATTCCAGGATCTAGGTTAACCAGCCGCACACCTAAGGTGTCACGGCCAGTCTCTCTAATTTGCGTCAGCGGTGTGCGCATAACTGTGCCAGCTGATGAGATCGCAAGAATCTCATCACTTTCCTGCACAATCATCGCGCCAACTAAAACGCCTCTGGAATCCTCATCGATCTTGGCAGCTTTAACTCCAACGCCGCCTCTTCCTTGAGTTCGATACTCCTCAAGCTTTGTTCGTTTTGCATAACCACCATCAGTTGCGGTAAACACATAATTTTTATTATCACTACTTATTGCTGCCATCGCAAGCAAGTTATCACCTTTTCTAAACTTCATACCTATAACACCAGTTGCTCCTCTTCCCATTGGCCGAAGATTTTCATCATTTGCGGCAAAACGAAGTGACATTCCCATCTTTGAAACTAATAACAACTCTTCTTTGTTACTTACCAATGTTGCAGAGACCACCTCATCATTTGCTTTAAGTGAGACTGCAATTAAGCCGCCACTTCTTGGTGAGTCATACTCAACCAATGGTGTTTTCTTAACAATGCCAGCCTTTGTTGCAATTACTAAATAGGGTTGAGTTGAGTAATCTGAGATTGCAATTACTTGAGCAATTAACTCATCTGGTTTAAATGCTAAAAGATTTGCTACATGCTGTCCTCTGGCATCCCGCCCGGCATCTGGTAGTTCATGCACTTTGGCGCGATATACCCGGCCCTTATTTGTAAAAAATAATAACCAGTTATGTGTGCTTGCAGTAAAAAAATGTTCAACTACATCATCAGTTTTTAATGCTGCTCCTTTTACACCTTTACCGCCACGTTTTTGAGCCCGGTATGCCTCAGCCTTAGTTCGCTTTGAGTAGCCACCTTTAGTAATTGTTACTACAACATCTTGATCTGGGATTAAATCCTCAACAGATAAATCGGTATCTCCAGAGATAATTTGTGTGCGCCGCTCATTGCCATATTTGCTACCAACCTCAGTTAACTCAGTTTTGATTATGGTGCGCTGTTTTTCTGGGCTAGCTAGGATGATACTTAACTCTTTAATATCAGCCATTAACTCATCATGCTCATCAATGATCTTTTGTCGCTCAAGGGCTGCAATTCTGCGAAGTTGCATATCTAAAATTGCATTTGCTTGTAACTCATCAACCTCAAGTAATTTCATTAACCCAGTTCTTGCCTCCTCTGGGGTCTTACTTGCTCTAATTAATGCAATTACCGCATCCAGTGCATCTAGCGCTTTTAAATAACCTTTTAATATGTGAGCGCGTTTTTCTCGCTCAACAAGGCGGTACTTACTTCGTCGAACAATTACCTCAACCTGATGATCGATGTAGTAACGAATGAACTCATCTAAACGAAGTGTTCTAGGAACACCATCTACCAATGCCAGCATATTGGCACCAAATGAATCTTGTAATTGGGTGTGCTTATAAAGATTATTTAAAACAACTTTAGCTACTGCATCATTTCTTAAAACAATTACAAGTCTTTGCCCAAGTCGCTCATTTCCTTCATCTCTAACATCAGCGATTCCTTTAATACGGCCGTCTTTAACAAGCTCTGCAATTTTTAGTGCCAGGTTATCCGGGTTTACTTGGTAGGGCAGCTCTGTTACTACCAAACAGGTTCGTTTATTAATCTCCTCTACCTCAACAACTGCTCGCATAATTACAGAGCCGCGGCCAGTTTTATAAGCATCTTCAATACCTGATCTGCCAACAATTAATGCTTTGGTTGGAAAATCTGGACCTTTAACAAAGCCCATTAATTTTGGAAGTAGCTCCTCAGTTTTCATATCAGGATTCTCTAGTGCGTAACAGGTTGCTTGGATTACCTCACCTAAATTATGTGGTGGAATATTTGTTGCCATACCAACCGCAATACCAGCAGAGCCATTAACTAATAAATTTGGAAAGCGAGAGGGAAGTACGACTGGTTCTTGTGAGCGGCCATCATAATTTGCAATAAAATCAACAGTGTCTTCGTCAATATCTCGCATCATCTCNATTGCAAGTGGGGCAAGACGTGCTTCGGTGTAACGCATCGCTGCTGCTGGATCATTACCGGGTGAACCAAAGTTTCCGTTACCATCAATTAGCGGATAACGAAGTGACCAGAACTGTGCCAAGCGAACTACTGCGTCATAAATAGCGGTGTCACCATGTGGGTGATAATTTCCCATTACATCTCCAACAATGCGTGATGATTTGTAGTAACCCTTATCTGGCCGGTAGCCAGCGTCATACATTGCGTATAAAACCCTGCGGTGTACTGGTTTCAAGCCATCTCTAATATCAGGAAGTGCTCTACCCACAATTACACTCATTGCGTAATCTAGATAAGACCTAGCCATCTCAACCTGTAGGTCAACAGATTCTTGGCGGTCGCGTCCATGTTCGCTCTCATTATCGGTAAATGTTTTATCCATAATTAACCCGCTTTAGATATCCAAGAATCTGACATCTTTGGCATTTCGCTGAATAAATGATCGGCGCAACTCAACATCTTCACCCATTAAGACTGAGAAAAGATCATCTGCGGCTGCTGCATCTTCAAGGGTTACTTTAATTAAAACTNTAGTTGCAGGATCCATTGTGGTATCCCACAGCTCTTTTGCTGGCATCTCACCTAATCCTTTAAACCGCTGAATACCATCCTCTTTTGGTAGGCGCTTGCCATTATCTAATCCCATTTGAATAAAACCATCTCGCTCTTTATCACTAAATGCATACTGCACTGGTTCTTTTCCGCCCCATTTTAATTTATATAGTGGTGGTTGAGCTAGGTAAACAAAACCATTTTCAATTAATGGTTTCATAAATCTAAATAATAAAGTAAGTAGTAATGTTCTAATATGTTGACCATCAACATCAGCATCTGCCATCAAAATGATTTTGTGGTATCTAAGTTTTGCTAAATCAAAATCATCGTGGATACCGGTACCGAGTGCAGTAATTAATGCCTGCACCTCATTGTTTTGTAATACTCGATCAATTCTTGCCTTTTCAACATTTAATATTTTTCCGCGAATTGGTAGTACCGCTTGGTATCTAGAATCTCGGCCACCTTTTGTTGAACCACCAGCAGAATCTCCCTCAACAATGTAGAGCTCACACTTTTCTGGCTCAGTCCATTGGCAATCAGCCAGCTTTCCTGGCATGCCTCGTCCTTCAAGTAATCCTTTTCGATTCCGTGATAAATCCCGTGCTTTACGAGCTGCAACCCGGGCAGCTGCGGCATCAATTGATTTTCTAACAATATCTTTTCCTTCACTTGGATTTTTTTCAAACCAGGAGGTTAGGTGGTCATTCATTGCTTTTTGAGTAAAGGATTTAGCTTCAGTGTTGCCTAGTTTTGTCTTCGTTTGTCCCTCAAATTGTGGCTCTGCAATTTTGATAGAAACAATTGCGGTTAAACCTTCACGAACATCATCACCAGTTAATCGATCCTCTTTCTTTTTAATAAAGCTCCACTCCTCACCAAACTTATTAACGATTGAGGTAAGTGCGGTTCTAAAACCCTCTTCATGAGTGCCGCCCTCTTGGGTATTAATAGTGTTAGCAAATGTATAGACAGATTCAGTAAAACCACCATTCCATTGCATTGCAACCTCAAGGCTCATTTTATTTTTACTATCTTCGCCAACAAAGGCGATAATTGATTTATGGGTTTCACCCTTTGATAAATTTAAATGTTTAACAAAATCAATAATCCCGCCCTCATATTGGTAGCGCGCATGTAATTGGTTTCCTTTTTCATCAACATGGCTTACTCGATCATCAGTTAAAGTTAAAATTAATCCTTTATTTAAAAATGCCATCTCTCGAAAGCGGGCAGATAATGTTTCAAATGAAAAATCGGTGGTTTCAAAGATTTCTTTTGAAGGCCAGAAGGTAACGGTGGTGCCGCTCTCCTCTGTTGCACTACCTTTTTTAACTGGCGCAGTTGGCACACCTAATTTATAACTTTGATTCCAATTAAATCCATCCCGTTTAACCTCAACAGCTAGATCACTACTTAATGCGTTAACAACTGAGATGCCAACACCATGTAAGCCGCCAGATACTGAGTAACCGCCATCACCAAACTTTCCACCGGCATGTAAAACAGTTAGTACAACCTCAAGTGCGGGTTTCTTTTCAACTGGGTGCATATCAACTGGAATGCCCCGGCCATTATCAATTACCTTAACTGAGCCATCTTTTTGCAAAATTACATTTATCTCACTGCAGTAACCAGCAAGTGCCTCATCAACTGAGTTATCAACTACTTCATAAACTAGATGGTGTAATCCGCGCTCACCAGTTGAACCGATATACATTCCAGGACGTTTGCGAACTGCATCTAACCCTTCAAGGACGGTGATGTTGGAGGCGTCATAACCTTTGTGCTCTTTTTTAGATTGTGTTTGAGTAGCGGTATTTTTAGTCGACACCTTCTACCCCCAAACTCTCTTATATTCGATCCTGGCCATTATTTCGCCAGCTCACCTTCTAATCTTAGTGCTCTTTGCTTTTTAGAAAGACCTAAATAAGGGTTTTGTGGTGGAAATGCGACAGTTTTAACGAACTTTTGTAGGTAGTTACTAGCCGTAGGTATCTCTAGGCCCTCTTGCCCCTTTTATGGAACGCAAACCCCGCTTCCAGCTTGGCGCATTTGGTCCAAGAAAAACTAACTCTCCAACTAACGCTCCAGGTGCGGAGTTGGAAATAGTTTTAAGTAAATCATCTTGCATAAGTCTCATTTGTGTTGCCCAAGCAGAGGATGAGGATTGAATAGTTAATCTGCCATCTACTAATGAGATTGGTGTGGTGTGCTCTGCAATATCTACGCCAACAATCTGCGCCCAATCACTAAATAAACTTCCTTCCGCCACACCTTTACCCCAATTACGGTTTTCAATCACCTCAGACAAAATACTTTCAATTGATTGTGGGTCAGTAATTTTTTCTCTGGTCTCTACTCCTTGATTTGCTCGTGTTTTACGAAACCCTGATCGGTAAAACTTATATAGCTCCTTTGCTAGATCTCGTGTCATAACCTACTCACCGCTCCAGCTTTTACTAAATACTTAGCCCCGGTAAGTGATTTTGGTAAATCATTTTCAACCGCAACTGTAATTAAGGTTTGCTCTGCTGATTGGGCAATCTCAGCAAGGTGCTCCCGACGATCTTCATCTAACTCTGAGAAGACATCATCTAAAATTAAAATTGGGGATAAGCCATCATTTTTTAATAATTTATATGTTGCAAGTTTTAATGAGAGTGCAATAGACCAGGACTCACCGTGGCTAGCGTAACCTTTAACTTGATGCTCTCCTAACATTAAAAGTAGATCATCGCGGTGTGGGCCAGTTAATGTTAACCCGCGTTCTATTTCAGCACTTCGGTTGCTAATTAATTTATCCATAATCTTTATGCTGTTTTCTCCACTTATTAAAGATGGGTTCTCTACTGTTGATTTATAAATAATTTCAGCTGGTTTAGTATCTGATATCTGCTTATAAACCTGGTTAAATATTGGTTTTAGCTCTGCTAGTGCGGTAAGGCGCAGCGCGATTAATTGCCCACCAAAATCAGCCACTTGTTTATCCCATGGGGTGAGCGCATCAGTTGCTGCCCTAGTTTTAAGTAGTGAGTTTCGCTGCTTCACTGCTCGTTCATAATCACTAACCACCGCTGCCACCCTGGGTGATCTCAAGGTTAAGAGTTGATCGATAAATCGGCGTCGTTCTGCGGGATCTCCTCTAACAATATCTAGATCCTCTGGTGAAAAGTAGATTGCCTGCACAATTCCAAATATCTCTTTTTGGCTGCGTGCCTGGTTTTGATTTACCTTTGCTCGGTTTGCTTTTTCACTATTGATTTCTAACTCAACTAATATCTCTCGCTCTGGGGTTTTAACCTTAGCTCGAATATAAGCTGCGGTATTTCCTAATTTAATTAATGGGGTGTTTCCAGTAACCCGATGGGAGCTTAGAAATGTTAAATAGAGAATACTTTCTGCGACATTAGTCTTTCCTTCACCATTTTTACCAATAAAAATAGAGATGCCTTTATCAAGTGTTAGATCTAGGTTTGCATAAGATCGGTAATTAGTTAGAGCTAGGTTGGTGATTAACACTAATTTGAAGTTAAATAATTATGAGGAGTAACGCATAGGCATCAACAGATACTTATAATTGGTAATTGGCGCACTACCTGCTTCAGTTTGGCCAGTTAATACCGCTGGTTTGTTAGCACCAGTAAATGTGATGTGTACAAAAGCGGTATTGATTGCAGTTAACCCGTCGGTTAAAAAGGTTGGATTAAAAGCAATATTTATATCCTCACCCTTGTAGTTAATATCTAGCTTCTCTGTTGCGGTTGCTTCATCCCCAGTTCCTGCCTCAAGTTGTAATGTGTTATTAGAGAAATTAAGTCGTAGGGGCACGGTTTTATCTGTTACTAACGCAACCCTGCGCACTGAATCAAGAAGTGGGGCTACCTCAATAATTGCATCCGCAGTTGAATTGTTTGGAAGTAGGTGTCTAAAAGGAGGAAAGGAGCCATCTAAAACCCGGGAGGTCATACTTTTGCCTTCAGAGATAAACCCAACTAATTTTTCATTGGTAGTTGTTGCGGGTAGTGCAATTGTTACCTGTGATGTTCCGATTAAAGATTTAGCAGCTTCTGCTAATGTGCGAGCTCGTAGTAATGATGTGGTTTCAATATTGATATCTGTTGCACTCCAGTTTAACTCCCGTACTGCAAGCCGGTAGCGATCTGTTGCCGCTAGAGTTATTTGGTTTTTGTTAATTTCAACAAAGACCCCAGTTAATGTTGGGAGTGAATCATCTTTTCCTGCTGCGATAGCAACCTGATTTACCGCGGTTGCAAAAAGATCACTACTTAGTGATCCAGACGCAGTTGGTAACTCAGGTAGGGTTGGGTATTCAACTAAAGGAAGTGTGGGAAGAGTAAATTTTGCATTTGCTGCAGTAACTAAAACTCTACTTCCCTCTAAATTAAATGTGATTGGTTTGGCAGGAAGTGCTCTTGAGATTTCAGCTAGCAATCTGCCAGGAACTAAAACTTTTCCTTTTTGGGATATCTCTGCTTTAAGTTTTGCTTTTGCAGATGTTTCTAAATCTGATCCAGACAAAGTGATCTCATCCGTTACCTCTATAACAATGCCAAGTAACGCAGTGGTGATTGGCCGGGAGGAAATAGACTTAGAAACCCAGTTGACCGCATCAACTAAGAGATCTCTTTCAACAACAAACTTCATCTACCCACCCTTTCGCCATAATCTGAAAATCTTAACTACTTAAAGTTTTATTAAACAGTTCGCCAATCCCCACCCTTTATCTCTATATATAATGGTTAGTAGTAACCAGAGTCTAAAACTGTGGGTATTAAAGAAAACGCAGGTCAGACAGAGGAAAACCTCCCTTTAAAGGGGTGGGAAAGGTGTGGAGAAGTTGTTTAAAACCTTCAAAATCCAAGATATAAACACCCTTATCCACCCTTATCCACAACTTATCCCCAACTGGGGGTATTAACCTGCGGAAAACCTTCAATATTTAGTTGTTTAAAACTATTACTTTTTAGATTGCTGCTTAATCCGGTTGGTCAGCTCAGTTACCTGGTTATAGATCGAGCGGCGCTCAGCCATCAATTGGCGGATCTTTCGATCAGCATGCATCACGGTTGTGTGATCCCTACCCCCAAAAGCCTGGCCGATCTTCGGTAAAGACAACTCAGTCATCTCCCGGCAGAGATACATCGCAATCTGTCGGGCATTTACCAAAACCCGAGATCTAGAGCTACCACAAAGATCATCAACTGAAAGAGAGAAGTAAGAGGCGGTCTGAGCCATAATTGTTGAACCAGTTATCTCAGGCCCTCCCTCCTCAGGTATTAAATCTTTTAACACAATCTCTGCCAATGAGAGATCAACACTTTGTCGGTTTAAAGAAGCAAATGCGGTAACCCGGATTAACGCTCCTTCTAACTCACGAATATTTGTGGAGATCTTGCTAGCAATATATTCCAGAACATCATCAGGGGCGTTTAATTTATCCTGCGCAGCTTTTTTGCGAAGAATAGCGATTCGAGTTTCCAGCTCTGGTGGTTGAATATCGGTAATTAATCCCCACTCAAACCGGGAGCGCAGGCGATCCTCCAAGGTTGTTAACTGTTTTGGCGGCCGATCACTTGAGATAACTATCTGTTTGTTAGCGTTATATAAGGTATTAAAGGTATGGAAGAACTCCTCTTGAGTGCGCTCTTTGTTCTCCAAAAACTGAATATCATCTACTAATAAAATATCTAAATCACGGTAGCGTTTTTGAAAAACCGAGGCCTTATCATCTCTAATTGAGTTAATAAAATCATTAGTAAACTCCTCAGAGGAGACATACCTAACCCGGACCGAGCCATAAAGCTCCTTTACATAAGCCCCAATTGCATGTAAAAGGTGGGTTTTCCCAAGACCTGAATCACCATAAATAAATAGTGGGTTATAAGCCTTTGCTGGCGCTTCAGCAACCGCTACTGCAGCTGCGTGCGCAAATCTATTTGAGGCACCAATTACAAATGTTTCAAAAATATACCGAGGATTTAATTGGGCACTCTCATTACTGTTTAATGAGGTTGAGTTTCTACCAGTACCACTTTTATTTTCAACAAAAGGCTCCGGTAAGCTTTGTGGCAACTCAGCAAAATCAACAGATTCACTTTTTATATCAGTAGTTACCGTTACTGCAATATTTACCTTCTCACCCAACTGATTTGTTAACTCCTCGGTTAGAATTGCACGAAGCCTGGTCTCTAATACATCCTTTGTGAAAAGGTCGGGAGCTGAAAGTAGAAGGTTTGCTCCCTCCTCACCCTCACTTGGTAATAAACCAAGTGGTTTAGTCCTACTTAAAAACGCGTTGTATTGCGGGGTTGAGACCGATAAAACAACCTGATCCCAAAGTTTTTGCAGATCTACCTGCGCCAGTGTTGCCATCAAAATCACCCATATCCCGGCATAAAGCCCTAATAAGTTACCCACAAAGATATCCACAGGCTGTGGTCTAAACCTGTCCTTTAAACTTCAATTTCTACCCTTTGAGGGGGAATCTCTGTGGATAGAGGGCGAACATAGGGGCTAGCACCTGAGAATGCAAGTGGTTATCCACACCAACTCAAGCCAGATTGGCCAGATAGGGCGGTTTGACCCATCTTGTCCCCAACCCCTACCCTTACCACCCATACCGCTGTGACCTGTAATCAGGATGTATACCTACCTTTAGGAGAGATTTATGAAGCGCACCTTCCAGCCCAATGTTCGTAAACGGGCTAAAAAACATGGTTTCCGTGCCCGCATGGCCACTCGTGGCGGACGGGGTGTTTTATCTGCCCGTCGCGCTAAAGGCCGAGCCAAAATCTCTGCTTAATAAAAAACAGCTACCGTGTTACCTAAATCCAACCGGCTACGGGTCGGATCAGATTTTAATAAAATCACAAAAACTGGCGCCCGAATCTCAAGTGAGAATCTACTTCTCTATACAGATTTAACCGGCAGTGATCTTCCTAAAATCGGATTCATAATTAACCGTTCAGTTGGTGGCTCAGTTGCCAGACACCTAGTAAGTAGAAAGCTTCGCCATAACTTTGCATCCCACCTTTTGGCATTACCAAATAAAACTATGTTGGTGGTTAGGGTTTTAAAACAGCAAAAAGATTACACAACAGAGGTTAACCTAGCTATTGAGAAGACGATTATAAAACTTGCCGCAATAGCAAAAAAAGGCGGATGCATGAAAAAAGTATTTGTATTAGCAATTAAAAGTTATCAAAAATTAATTTCACCTTTTTTCACACCTCGTTGTAAGTACTACCCATCCTGTTCAACCTATGCCGAGTTAGCGATCGCTGAGTTTGGTATCAAAGGATTTTTTATGAGCAGCTGGCGATTAATTAGATGCAACCCCTTTTCCCATGGCGGGGTGGATTACCCATCAAAAAATGCGGTGTTAAAGGTTAAAGAGAGGCAATTAATTTAAATGAGCGCCATCCTAAACCCCTTATACACGGCTGTTTCCTGGGTAATTATTACCTTCCACGATCTCCTAGGCTTTACCAACAACGAGAATCTGCAATGGTCAATCGGAATTATTGCTCTCGTTATATTAATCCGAATTATCTTAATTCCATTATTTGTTAAACAAATTAAATCTCAACGCGCCTTAACCGCCCTCCAACCACACATGAAGGCGATTCAAAAGAAACATAAAGATGATCGCCAAAAGCAATCTGAGGAGATGATGAAGCTCTATAAAGAGCATAAAACAAATCCTTTTGCATCATGCTTTCCCATCCTGGCCCAAGCCCCCATCTTCTTCGCCCTTTTCACAGTACTTAATGGAATTAGCCAAAACAAACCACATGGTTTATTAAAAGGTGAGTACCTACTATCGGCTCAAGAGGCGCACTTCTTTGGCGCCCCACTTTCTGGCACATTCCTAGGCACCACTGATGGCGGCACTAAATTAATTGCAATCCTGTTAATTATCTTTATGTCAGCTACCACCTTTACCACCCAACGACAGTTGATGGTTAAAGGAATGCCAAAGATGGACTCATCAAATAATATGATGTTGCAACAGCAAAAAATTATGCTTTATTTATTCCCAATTATTTTTGCAGTGACCGGTGTTAACTTTCCAATCGGAGTTTTAATTTACTGGTCAACTACAAACCTTTGGACTTGGGGTCAACAATTTTATGTAATTAAAAGAAATCCAACACCAGGATCTCCTGCCTATGAAGAGTTACAAAAGAAAAAAGCTGACAAAGGATTACTTGATGAAAAAAGTAATGATGAGGGCGGAACAACAATTACTGAAAATCCAACCGATATTGGTGGGCAAAGAAAGCAACCAAAACGGAAAAAAAGAAGGCGTTAGTTAAACCATAACAAAACAGTACAAAAACTATCAAAGCATGACAAAACTAATTTGGAGGAGAAAATGAGTGAAGTAAAGAGTGAGCAGGCAATTGAGAAGAAGAGTCTGATCGCCCAACTTGAAGAAGAGGGTGATGTAGCAGCTGATTACCTAGAGGGGTTACTAGATATTGCCGATCTTGATGGGGATATTGATATTGATGTTGAAAATGACCGAGCTGCCCTAGCAATTGCTGGTGGAAAGCTTGGCCATCTAGTAGGTGGCAGAGGTGAGGTTTTAGACTCCCTACAGGAGCTAACTAGACTTGCAGTTCAAACCTCACTAGGTGAGCGGAGTCGGTTAATGCTAGATATTGATAACTTTAGAGCGGATAAAAAAGAGGAGTTAGCCCAATTGGCTAAGGAGACCGCCGAAGAGGTTAAATCAACTGGTGAGGCGATAAAGCTTCGCCCCATGAACGCCTTTGAGCGCAAGGTCATCCACGACACCATCCAAGAGATTGGCTTAACCAGTGAATCTGAAGGGGAAGATCCAGATCGCTGCGTGGTAGTACTCCCGGCCTAAGTTTCACGTGAAACCAACCCCTGACCTCCTTGCCTACTTTAAAGAGGGGCAGGATCAGATCCAGGCCTATGCCCAGATCTTAAAAACCAGGGGTATCCAGCGGGGCTTAATCGGTCCAAAAGAGGCGGATCGAATCTGGGACCGGCACATCGCAAACTCGATCCCAATTACTACCCTAATTCCAGAAGGGGTGAGGGTGGTTGATATTGGATCAGGGGCTGGGCTTCCTGGAATTGTGATCGCATTAGCAAGGCCTGATTTAAAGGTAACCCTAGTTGAACCCCTGCAAAGGCGGGTAGATTTTTTAAATGAGGTAGTAACTGAGCTAGATCTTTCAATCGAGGTAGTGCGCGGCCGAGCTGAGGTGGTCAAGAAGCAGTTCGAAGTTGTAACCGCTAGAGCGGTTGCCCCATTAGAAAAGCTAATTCAAATTAGTTGGCACATGATCCCAAAGGGTGGCTGCCTACTTGCGATCAAAGGGGAGTCAGCCGCAGCTGAGTTAGCAGGTAGTAAGTTAAAAAAAGGGTCTACTAGCCAACTCCATGAGATTTTCCTGCCCAATCTGCAGGTGGCAAGGGTGGTTGAGGTAAGGAAAGGTGCTTAACTTCGCCACATGAGTGGTGATGATGTTTCACATGAAACAGCGCAGCTTTTAACCAAACCAGTAATTGGGGTTCGCCGGCTTAAAGAGCCTATGGTCGCCCCCTTCAAAACCCGCATCTTCACTATTGCCAATCAAAAGGGTGGGGTTGGAAAGACCACTACCGCAGTCAACCTAGCAGCAGCCCTATCTATGGGGGGCCTTAAGGTTTTAGTAATTGATTTAGATCCGCAAGGAAATGCCTCAACCGCATTTGGAATTGACCGCGTAAACACCGCCGGAATTTATGATGTCTTAATAAATGATCTACCAATGGCAAATGCAGCGGTAAAGGTGGCCAGCTTTCCTCACCTTGAAGCGATTGCTGCTAACTCTGATTTAGCAGGAGCTGAGATTCAATTGGTGCCAGCAGTTGCTAGAGAGTTTAGATTACAAGCCGCGCTACAAACATTTTTATTAGCCAAACAAAATGCTGGCCATCGTTTTGATTATGTATTTATTGATTGCCCGCCAAGCCTTGGTTTGTTAACTATTAACGCACTCGCAGCAGCTGATGAGGTATTAGTACCAATTCAATGTGAGTACTACTCACTTGAGGGATTGTCATTACTACTTGAAACTTTAACTGAGGTGCAGAAAAGATTAAATCCAAAAATAACCTTAACCACAATTGTATTAACAATGTTTGATAGCAGAACCAGACTTGCAAATGATGTTGCAGATAATGTTAAAAAACATTTTCCAAATGAGTTAATTAATATTCCAATCCCAAGGGCGGTTAGAGTTTCCGAGGCTCCTTCATACGGACAAACAGTTATGACATATGACGCAGCCTCCCCTGGCGCAATTGCCTATATGGGAGTAGCAAGAGAGATTGCTAACCGAGGTGGTGCAGCAATTAATTTGAAAAATGAAACTGCGTAATATGAAAAAGTTTAATTAAATGAGCATGCGCAAAGGTGGCCTAGGTAGGGGACTTGATGCATTAATTCCCACATCTATAATCCCATCAGATATTAAAACTCAAGCAGGTCTTTTAGTTGCAGATCGAGATGAGATTGATGTCAATGATATCTCGGCTAATCCTAAACAACCTAGAACTGTCTTTGATGAGGATCAATTAACTGAATTAGCATTATCAATCAAAGAGGTAGGACTACTACAACCCCCAGTTGTTAGAGCAATAGGAAATGGTAAGTATCAATTAATTATGGGTGAGCGGCGCTTTCGTGCTGCAAAACTTGCCGGTCTTAAATCAATACCAGTAATTATTCGCCAAACTAGCGATGATCAATTACTTCGAGAGGCACTAGTTGAAAATATTCACCGCAGCCAATTAAATCCATTAGAAGAGGGTGCGGCTTATCAACAATTATTAAATGATTTTGGCTATACCCATGATGAGTTAGCAAGCAAATTAAGTAAATCTCGGCCGGTGATTACCAACACAATGCGCCTACTTAACCTGCCACCTGCAGTACAACGCAGAGTTGCGGCCGGAGTTATCTCAGCCGGACATGCACGCGCCCTGTTATCACTCACAGATGAAAGAGAGATTGAAAATTTAGCTAACCGAATCGTCTCTGAAGGATTAACAGTTAGAGCGGTGGAGGAGATTGTGGCAAGTGGAACAGCTTCAGTTAAAACAACCGGTGTTAAGAGAGGTAAGTTAATTGCGCCAAAATTAGCCCAAATCTCAGCAGATCTATCAGATCGATTAGATACTAGGGTGAGGGTTGAGTTAGGTAGGAAAAAAGGAAAGATAGTGATTGAGTTTGCCACCGTTGAGGATTTAGAGCGGATAAATAAGTTAATTAAATAAAATTAATTAATCTGGCGTTGCTCCATTTCAGTCTTTATTACCCCAGCTAAAGCTTTAATGCCTTCAGCAATTCGCTCAGGTGTTGGCAGGCAGTAGGAGATTCGCATAGACCAAGAGCCAAAACCATCTGCATAAAAGGCAGTTCCTGGAACATAAGCCACCTTGGCAGCGATCGCCTTTGGCACAAGGGCGTTGGTATCAATCTCAGGCGGCAGGGTTATCCAAATATAAAAGCCACCCTCTGGATTTGTCCAGGTAGCACCCTTTGGGAAATACTTCTCAAGCGCTGCAAGTGCAGCATCTCTGCGCTCCTTATACAACTTAGCAAAACTTGTAATCTGATCTCGCCATGGTTGATTAGCTAAGTAACTTGAGATAACTAATTGGGTGAAATTAGATGGACAAAGTATTGAAGACTCAGAGGCGATCACCATTTTATCTTTAAGTGATTGCGGAACTAATGCCCAGCCAACCCGAAGTCCTGGCGCAATTGTTTTAGAAAAGGTTCCTAAGTAAATTACATTCTCAGAATCACTAGCTCGCATTGCGTTAGGAGATGGTTTCTCAAAACCTAATAAACCGTATGGATTATCCTCCACCACAAATATATCTTCAGCTCTGCAAATCTCTAAAATCTCAGTACGCCGATCAGCTGGTAATAAAACACCGGTTGGGTTTTGATAATTTGGAATTAAATATAAAAACTTAATCTTTCTACCAGCAGCCCGGGTGGTTTTAATTGCAGAGCTAAGAGCAGATGGGATTAGACCATCTTGATCCATCTGCACATGAACTACTTGAGCCTCATACTGTTTAAAAGTGCCAAGGGCGCCAACATAGGAAGGTGCCTCAACTAAAACCACATCACCTGGGTTAATAAAAATTCGCGAGATTAAATCAAGTGCTTGCTGGGATCCAGTTGTCACAATTACATCATCAGGGTGGGCTTTAATACCCTCAAGTGCCATCACATCACAGATCTGTTCCCGCAACTTTGGATGTCCTTGGCCGCTGCCATACTGCAGCGCCTCTTGACCATTTTCAATAATTAATTTTTGAGTAACCGATGCCATTACCTCCATAGGAAGTGCTGAAAGATTGGGCATTCCACCAGCTAAGGAAATGATCTCTGGTCTACTTGCAACTACAAAAAGTGAACGAATCTCACTAGCCTTCATGCCGAGTGCGCGTTGGGCAAATCGCTCTGGCAAATTCTCTGGTTCACCAATATGAACACGGTCAGGGGTAATACCCTTAACAATTCTTAAATCTCTACCTGAGTTCATTAACTAAGTTTGCCACAGATAAGCCGTTAGTTAAAATTAATTGCGTAATCCTGCTCTTCTAAGATCAGAAACCCGCAGCGTTCCAGTCTTTGCGTCATCTTCTACCGATAAGTAAAGCCGTTGGATCGCTACAATCATCGCCTCAGCTAATTGATCGCGAAACTCAGATGAGGCTAATCGCTTAGCATCTTGCGGGTTAGAAAGGTATCCCAAATCAATTCGCACAGTTGGGGCAGTAACTAATCGAAGTAAATCCCAACTCTTACCATGGGTGCGACAATTTTGTAGATCGGTCCGAGCACAGATCTCTCGTTGCAAAAGGTTAGCAAATCTTTGCCCAACAACTGAGTGCACACCTTGCGCATCTCTACCATAGTAATAGGTAGCAACCCCACTTGCTTTTTCGTTTTTGTAATTATCAACCTTTAATGCAATTACTAAATCAGCATTAACCGAGTTAGCAGTTTGAATTCTCTCCTTTTCAAGGGGTGAGTTATTAGCACTTCGAGTTAAAACTACATTTACACCAAGGGCTAATAATCTTCCCTCTAACCGTTGAGCAACATCAAAAACAACCTCAGATTCAACTACGCCATGATTGCTCTCACCAGGGAATTGACCACCCCAACTTGGGTCAATCACCACAACTTTATTTGCAAGTGCAGGACTGCGCACCGAATGCTTTGTACTCTCACGAAGTTGAGATGGGGCACCACCTGAAACAGTTTTTATCAATCTCATTAAAGCAATTAAAGTACTTGGCCCACACTTGCCATCAACTACTACGCCAACTGATTTCTGAAACTCTTTAACCGCTAGCTCAGTTGCACTTCCATAAACACCATCAACCTTGCCACAATTAAAACCCATTTGAATTAGCCGCTCCTGCAAACTAGCAACATCATCACCACGAATTAATTCAGGTGTAGTTAACGATAAAACTCGATCTCCTAACCGCCATCTTGCCTCTTCTAAAGCGCGTTGGGTAATTTGATTAATTAAACCGGTAGCAGTCAACCCACGCTCTTGTTGAAAAGCTTTTATTCCTTGGGTTAATTTCTCATCAAATAAATCTGAAGCTACTTGCAGAAAACCTAGCCTAACTAAGGTATTAGCAATTAATGCAACTGTATCGGAGCGATCTCCAATATTTAATTGCTCACCCATATAGCCCTATCTGGTTATATTAAATATTACTTAATATAACTTTCAAGATCCTTCAATAGCGCAGGTTTTGGCTTAGCCCCAACAATGCTTTTTACTACCTGACCGCCTATAAATACATTCATAGTTGGAATTGAGGAGATGCCATACTTCATAGCAATTGCACCCTCTTCATCGGTATTTAATTTAACAATTTTAATCTTATCGCCATGCTCATTTGAGATCTCTTCCAAGATTGGTCCAACTGCCCGGCATGGACCACACCACTCTGCCCAAAAATCTACCAAAACTGGAGTAGTACTTTTTAATACTACCTCTTCAAAATTAGCGGTCGTTACCTTACTGGTTGCCATTTTTATCTCCCTTTATGTTTATAGGCCTTATCTTACTTTTAAAATTTAACTTAATGACCAGATAAAAACCGTTCAGCATCCAATGCTGCCTGGCAGCCAGAGCCAGCGGCGGTAATCGCCTGCCGATAGGTGTAATCAACTAAGTCACCACAGGCAAAAACCCCAGCAATTTTAGTTTTAGTACTTCGCCCTTCAACCTGCACATACCCATCAGAGTTTAACTCCACTTGGCCGGCCACTAACTCACTTCTTGGTAGATGACCAATTGCTACAAATAAACCAGTGAAATCTTTTACCGATTCCTGCCCACTAACTGTGTTCTTTAATTTAAGACCACTCACCTTTTCTTCACCCAATACATCTACTACCTCATGGTTAAACAAAAATTCAATCTTTGGATTTGCTGCCGCCCGTTCAATCATAATCTTTGAGGCTCTAAAGGAATCTCTACGATGAATTAATACCACCTTGCTAGCAAACTTGGTTAGGAAGTTCGCCTCCTCCATTGCTGAGTCACCACCACCAACAACTGCAATTACTTGATCGCGAAAGAAAAAACCATCACAGGTGGCACACCAAGAGACACCTCTACCAGAAAACCGCTTCTCATTTGGTAAACCAATCTCTTTATAAGCTGATCCCATCGCCAAAATAACTGCCTTACTTTTTACAGTATTACCAGAACCATCAGATAACTCTTTAATCTCACCAGTTAATTTCATAGAGACAATATCATCGGTAATAATTTTTGCGCCAAAACGTTCAACCTGCTTGCGCATTGAGTCCATTAACTCAGGTCCCATTACCCCAGTTGCAAACCCTGGAAAATTTTCTACCTCAGTGGTATTCATTAAGGCACCGCCTGCGGTGACTGCGCCCTCATAAATAATTGGTTTTAATTGAGCACGAGCTGCATAAATAGCAGCGGTATAACCGGCAGGGCCTGAGCCAACAATTACAAGATCATTAACCTCACTCATTATCTAAGCCTAATCCCTTCTACCTGTAATTACTTTAATCAATGATGTGACCTCAGTTATCTTTAATAGCTTTGCAATAATAAGAAAGAAAAAAGCCGACACTACGATAACAGTTATTAGTTGAATTATATTCCCACCAGGTAGGGCATCTCTAAAAAACCACAAAGGTGCAACCACGAGAGTGAAAATACTTATTAATTTAAGGTAGAAAAAAAGAATTGAGCCAACTGGCAACTTTATTTGGTGCCGAGAGATTAAATAGAAAGAGATACCAGTGCCAATAAAGTAATGGAAAGTAAATATGCCAGCCAAACCAACCACTACCCATTTTGGTTCAAGGTAGGAGGCTGCAAAGATTGAAAGAATTACTGAAATTAGGTTCATAATAAAATTACCAATAACTTGTGATTTTAGATTTTCAAAAGCATTTAAGCCGCGCAGTAATACTAAATTAATACTTACTGGGATAAGACCAATTGCAAAGGCTGAAAGGGTAAGGCCTAAGTAATCAGCATCATCAGTAGAGATTCCAAAGTAGAGGTTATGCGCAATTAATTTACCAAAGGTTAAAAATAGCAAAGCTGCTGGAACTGTAAAGACGCCAATTAATTTAATTATTGAGGTTAAGGAGTTTGTAATTTCACCATGTTTTTTATCGATAACTAAATTAGAAAGTTTAGGTAGCAGCGCAGTAACCACTGATACAGTAATTATAGAGTGTGGCAAAATCAAAATTAAATAAGCATTTGCATATGGAGTAAAACCAACACCAGTTGATATCCCAGCTGCTGCTGATTTAACCGCCGCACTTGTTGCCAGATTTACTGTTACCAAATATGAAAGTTGGGAGATAATTGCATATACAAAACTCCAACCAGCAAGTTTAAAAGATGTAAAAATTTGGCTATTGTGCCAATTAAACTGAACTCTTAACCGCACACCACTTTTAACCAAAACTGGAAATAAGATCAGAGCTTGCGCCACATAACCTGCAGTAGTTCCAACTCCAAGCCAAAGCAGATCTGAACTGTTAATACTGGCAAGGGTTAACTCATCCTTATTAATTAAAAGGTAGGAAAACAAGGTAATTACAATTAAATTGTTGATAACTGGTGCCCACATCATTGGACCAAATCTGCCCTTAGCATTAGCAATTTGGCCAAGGAGCGCGAATAAACCTAAGAAAAATATCTGGGGTAGGCAGTAGCGCATTAAAGTAACTGTGATATCAAACTCTGGCCTGCCGGCAAACTCTGGGGCGTAGATCTTTACAATTTGCGGAGCAAGTAATACACCAATTACCGTGATTGTAAATAAAAAAGTTAATGTGGCGGTAAATAAGCCAGAGATAAAACCATTGCCACCATCACTATCTCTAAGTGATCTAACAATTTGCGGTACAAAAACTGCAGTAAGTGCGCCGCCAATTAGTAAGTTATATAAAATATTTGGCATTGTATTTGCCACGTTGTAGGTATCACCTAATAACGCGGTACCTAACAATGCAACAAGCAGCAGGTTTCGTATTAGGCCAGTAATGCGTGAGGCGATGGTGCCAACTGCCATAACTGATGAGGCACGCATCAATTGATTATCTGACATTATTTTTTCCGCCTAACCCTACGAAGACTTTGTACTAGAAGTGCTATAAATAAAAGTACCGCAGCACCTGAGGTAATCCAGGTGGCAACTGGGCTAATTACTGAAAGTTTTAAAGTTATATTAATTGGGTAACCAACCGGCTTATTATCTAGATTGGTTAATTGCGCAAGTAGGCGTGACTCCCCCGAGGCTAATACCTCAACCGGCAGCAACACCTGCAACTTTGATTTACCAGCAACCTGGATGGGCTCAATAGGTGCAACTACCACCTTACTGTTAATTGCTCTAATACTTAACTTTAATTTAACTGGTGCATCAAAGTTATTTGCTACCGTAATTGGCAACTCTTGGTTTGCAGATGTAACTGTAAATTTTTTACCAGTGATCTTTAATTTACCCCGCAATTGAGTAATAGATTGATTAAAATCTTTAACTAAGATTTTTACTTGTTTATCATCTAATTTTGGGCTTAATAACTGAGTAAGACGAAGTTGATAAGGTTGCAACTCCTTTAAATCAACTACAGTTGAAAGTAAATTTAGCTGTTTTTGAGCGTAGGTAATAATGTTTAATTCAGCCCTACTTATCTCTTGGCGAGTGTTACTTGGGTTTATTACTGGCCCAGTTACCTTATCTAACACATCCTCTAACATAAGTTTTCCAACTGCATTTATATAAGTTAATTGATCAGGTGAAACTTCATTAAGCCAATCTATATTTGGATTACCGTAGGTAAGGGCAGAAACATTTTCATATTTGGTAACTCTAATAAATTGTGTAAGCCAGGCTTTAGCAACTACCTGTCCAGCTGGAGCTACTCCAGTAGCAATCCCATAACCATTACTCATCGCAACAATCTCTGAGATTGTGGCTGGATCTACCTGCCAAAACCTTACTGATTTGCTGGTATTAAAAACTAAAATTCCCAACTCACCAGCGGGCAGTAATTTTATTGCTAGCTGGTCATCAATAAAAACACCATCAGCTAATCGATGGGTTGGTTCGGTTATCTGAATTATCTGTGCAGCATTTGCACTAACGGAAGGAAAAATAAAAGAGAGTGATAAAACAAAGAGAGCGGTAAAGAGTTTTCTCACGGGGCTAGCTGTCCAGATTTTGCAATTAACTTTCGCTCATCGGGGTAGGCTAATTTGCTAACAATCTCATCGATTGGAAACCAAGCCACATCATCAACCTCAGTTACCTGAGGTGCTAACTTGCCGCCTACTTCAGTAAATAAAAAGTGGTGGACAGTTTTATGAATTCGCTTTCCACTTGCCATAAACCAAAAATCAATTACCCCAAGTGATCTAGTTATCTCACTCTTTATCCCAGTCTCCTCCGCCACCTCACGAAGTGCTGCCTGTTCAGGTGTCTCACCATCTTCAATATGTCCCTTTGGTAGTGACCAAAGTAATCGCTCATGAGAGGCATCCTTTGGATCTAATCTGCCAATTAATAATCCTTTAGTACCAGTTTTATCAACTACTAAACCACCAGCACTTACCTCATCTACCCGCTTGGCAAATTTAGCTTTTGAGTTATTTTTTCCACCCTGATTACCTTTGGAATTCTTACGGTTTCCTAAATTATGTTTTTTAGCGGGCCTACCAGAACCATTACTTTGCGCACTCTTTCTAAAGCCGCCCAAATCCTGATTGCCACCCGCAGTATCTGCTGGGGTCATGGCTTAAGGATACCGCCTTAAGCCTTAACCCCCTCAGGCTTAACCCGCTCTGCTCTAACCTAGTACCACCGTGAAAACTCCAAATGATGCAGCCACCCAACTTGCTATCACCACCCTTACTCAACGCGCACCTGTTGCGATTGAGTTAGCTGCTGTATTTAAAGCCGCTGGATTTAAATTAGCACTTGTTGGTGGACCAGTGCGAGATGCGATATTAGGAAGATTAGGAAATGATTTAGATTTTACAACAGATGCTCACCCTAAAGATTGTGAAAAAATATTAAAAAAATGGGCAGATGCAGTTTGGGATATTGGCGCAGCCTTTGGCACAGTTGCTGGCAAGAAAGGTGAGATCACAGTTGAGGTAACAACATATCGCAGTGAGAATTACAAAACCGATTCTCGCAAGCCAGAGGTGGCATTTGGAGAAAATATTGAGGGTGATCTACTGCGAAGAGATTTTACAATTAATGCAATGGCGGTTGAATTAACCACAGATAAGCCAACATTCATTGATCTATTTAATGGTTTAGCAGATCTAGAAAATAAAGTAATTAAAACTCCTGGTAAGGCTGGGGATTCATTTAGCGATGACCCACTTCGAATGATGCGGGCAGCTAGATTTATGAGTCAACTAAATTTCACAATCGATTCGGCGGTTATCACTGCAATTAAAAGTATGGCAAGCCGGCTATCAATAATTTCGTTAGAGCGAATTAGAGATGAGTTCACCAAAATTATAATGAGTAACAATCCACGGCTTGGCCTTACCTTACTTGTTGAGTGTGGGCTAGCTGATATTTTTCTACCTGAGATTCCTAAGTTAAAACTTGAGATAGATGAACACCACCACCATAAAGATGTATATGAACACACACTTACTGTGTTAGAGCAGGCAATCGCATTAGAACCACAGTTAGGCGCACCTAATTTAACCCTGCGCCTTGCTGCGCTACTTCACGATATTGGCAAACCTAAAACAAAGGAGTTAATTTCAGGCGGTGGAGTTTCATTCCACCACCATGAGGTAGTGGGCGCAAAGATGAGTAAGGAGCGGCTTCGTACGCTTCGGTTTGATAACCATATTATTAAAGATGTTGCGCAATTAGTTTTCCTACATCTTCGCTTTCACGGTTATGGTTCAGGTGAGTGGACTGATTCAGCGGTGCGCAGGTATGTCAGAGATGCTGGTGAGCTACTAAATCATCTACATCTACTAACCCGGGCTGACTGCACAACTCGCAATCAGAAAAAGGCGGAAGGGTTAGCAAAAACTTATGATCAATTGGAGGAGCGAATTAACCTACTTATGCAACAAGAGGAGTTAAATAAAATCCGACCTGATCTATCAGGGGATGAGATTATGAAGATTTTAAGTATTAAACCATCACCAATAGTTGGCAAAGCTTATGACTTCCTACTTGAGTTACGTCTTGAGCACGGCCCACTTGGGCAAGAGAAGGCAAAGGCTGAGCTACTTAAATGGTGGCAGAAGCAAAATTAGCTCTGCGCATTAAAACAGTTGCGGCAAATAGATAAGCTAAGGCAATTATTATTGGTAATACTGCAGTTGCACCATTATCTGGCAAAAGTAGGGCTGCACCAATTGCACCAGTAACAATGCCCGCATTTACTGTAACATCATAAAAAGCAAAAACTCTTCCCCGGTACTCATCCTTTATTTTTGATTGCACTAACGCATCATTTGTCACCTTAACACCTTGGCCACATAAGCCAACAAAGAATGCGCTCGCAATCATCGAGATTTCATTTACGCCTGCTGCATAAATTAACAATGGTGGAATACAGCAAAACATTAAAAACCGCATCCATTTATGCTGGCCAAACTTTAAAACCCCATATGGTGAGATAAGGGCGCCTAAACCAATTCCAACTCCAGCAATTGCAAGTGCAACACCAAAACCAGCAAGACCTGCATCAGGGTTTGCTGGATCATTAAATGAATTACGCTCAAGTAATAATGCCATTAAGGTAAGTGCGGTAATGCCACCTCTTTGCATACCAACTGCCAAAATACCACGCAGTGCATCTGAGTGAGCGCGCAAAATATTAAACCCCTCTGCTATCTCTTTAACTCCCTGATTCTCAATCGCACTCTCATGTTCTGCCGGTCCAATCTCAAATTTGCCAAGCCGGTAGCATGAAAGAGCGGCAAGCAAAAAACCAAAACAAGAGAGAATTATTACAACTGAGTCGGCAAAATCTGCGCCACTACTCTTGCTAACAAAATTTTTAGCTGCAATTCCCAGACCACCACCAATTACTACCCAAATAGTGCCACCGGTAACTGCTAAAGCATTAGCTGCAATCAACTCCTCCTTCTTAACTAATAAAGGCAGACCAGCAGAAAGACCAGCTAAAATTAGCCGATTAACTCCAAATGCAAATAAAACAAATAAGGTTAAAATAACACCGGTAGTACCATTATTAATTAACCAAGCAATAATTAGTAGATCAGCAGCACGCAGGAAATTACAATTTCTGATAATTCTCTGGCGAGAGAAGCGATCTAGAAATGTTCCGATGTATGGTCCAATTAATGAGTAAGGAAGTAATACCACTGAAAAAGCCAGAGCCGCAGAGACTGCATTAGGAGAGCGCTCTGGTGAGAATAAAACAAAGCTAGCAAGGGCGGATTGAAATAACCCATCAGTTGCCTGGCCACTCCAGCGCACAAGCAGGATCTGATTTAACTTAGAACCCTTACCTACCGGCCAAATCCCCATAAGGGTAAGCGTAGTTATTAATTTAGGATTAACCTTGGATCTTATGTTAGCCACGATGCGCGCTTCAATTGATTACTCACTAAGTAAGCGCCGCACTTTAATTGCACTCTTTCAGGGAGCAGCAAGTGCGATGGATGCTTGTGATGCTGATCCATATTTAAGGAGAGCGGCGAAATACCATGGCGAGTTAACCAATCGTTCTTGTCCGGTTTGCAAGAGGTTAAAGATTGTTGAGCTGCGGTATGCCTTTGGTGATCAACTCGGCCAATACTCAGGTCGGATTAAGAATCGTGATGAGTTAATTCAAATGCAAAGTGAGTATGGTGAGTTTCGGGTCTATGTTGTTGAAATCTGCACTAATTGTCACTGGAACCACCTAGTGGAATCCTTTTTATTAGGAGATGGCAGATATCGAAAGCCACCACGAAAGGTTGCCACCTTGGCCGATGGTGATTACCGCTAATCTTTGCCAGTGAGCAATATTCTGCAAAAATTACCCAGGCTAGGGGTATTAGTAGTTGGTTTTGGCTTTGTTGCCGGAGTTTTTTTATTTGGTTTTGCCTACTTCACAGTTTCAATTCCAGATCCAAATGCTTATGTAAATAGCCAATCAACAATTATTCAATATGCAGATGGCACCGAGATTGGTCGAATCGGTTCTGAAAATAGAACTGTAGTTACCTTAGCTGAGATACCGGTGCAGGTGCGAAATGCGGTAATGGCGGCAGAGGATCGTAATTTCTACAACAACCGAGCATTCTCACCAACTGGAATTATTAGAGCAATTTGGAACAACTTAAAAGGTGGTTCACTACAGGGTGGCTCAACTATTACCCAGCAATACTCTAAGACCGCTTTTTTAACGCCAGAGAGATCCATCCAGCGAAAAATAAAAGAATTAGTTATTGCAATAAAACTTGAGAATCAATTTACCAAAGATGAAATATTTGAAAATTACCTAAACACTATTTACTTTGGTCGCGGTTCATATGGCGTGCAGACCGCATCTCAGGTTTACTTTGGCACTACCGTTGATCAATTAACCACCGCACAATCTGCAGTGCTGGCCAGTATTTTGCGCAGCCCAGGGCTTTATGATCCAGGGTATAAAAAAGAGAATCTGCCACGGCTTGAAAAAAGATTTAAGTATGTAATCGATGGCATGGTTGAGGCTAAGTGGTTAGATAAAGAGAGCGCCACCAAGATTAAATTTCCAATCATTAATCCCCGAGTTACCTCCGGGGCATTAGCTGGGCCAAAAGGGTATGTAATCTCTTGGGTTGAACATGAGTTAAATACACTTGGCTTTACTGATGAACAATTATTAATTGGTGGTTACATTATTAAAACCACCCTTGTTAAAGATGCCCAGGAAGCAGCGGTTGCTGCCGTAAACAAAGAGGCACCAGTTAAAGCACCAGATAATCTTCATATTGGATTAGTGGCAATTAAACCGGGAACTGGTGAGATCTTGGCGATGTATGGCGGTAAAGATTATTTAAAGTATCAATTTAATGCCGCTACACAAGGAATTGCCTCCGCTGGTTCATCATTTAAAGTTTTTGCATTAACCGCCGCACTTGAGGTGGGAATTCCACTTAGTTCAGTTTGGAATGGTGACTCACCAAAGGTTTATGACGATGGAATTGGCCGGGCGTATGAGGTAAATAATTATGGTGGTGAGACCTGGGGAAATATCTCACTCCTTACCGCAACTGAGCACTCAGTAAACACAATCTTTGTGCCCCTTGGTATTAAAGCAGGGGTTGAGAAGGTAGTAGATGTTGCCAGACGTGCCGGTATTCCAGATTCAGTTCAAATGGTTGCCTCCCCTTCAGTAAGTCTTGGATCATCTAGTCCACATGTAATTGATTTAGCAAATGCTTATGCCACCTTTGCCGCACAAGGTGTTTATGCCAAACCATTTATTATTAATGAGGTTCAAGGACCAAATAAAGGAATTTTGTATCAAGGTCGAATTCAAGCTCAAGAGGTATTTAGAAAAGATGTAATGGCTGATTTAACCTTTGCATTAAATAAGGTAACTGTTTCTGGAACTGGTGCGGTTGTTGGCGCCAGAATGAGCAGACCAGCAGCTGGCAAAACTGGAACCTCAAATGACAACGCCTCTGCTTGGTTTAATGGTTACACCCCAGAGGTTGCTGCCTCTGTTGCTTTTTATCGTGATGATGCAACTCAATCATTAAATGGAATTGGTGGCTTAACCTCAGTAACTGGCGGTTCCTTTCCAGCAAGAGTTTGGGTTGAGTTTGTTAAGGCCTACTTAGGTAAAGCGCCAGTGCAAGATTTCCCGCCTGCTGCCTTTATTGGTGGAACTGAGCCAGTTAGCTTTATTAATGCAGTGCCTGAGATGGATCCAGCACTAATCCCACCATCTCCTACGCCAACACCTAAGAAAAAGAAGTAACTCTTGCTTACCAAATCGGTAAGTAGATCCTTTGCAGCGGTAGTACTTTTTTGCGCACTTCTCTCATTTTTTAAATTTAATCACTGCCGATTAAATGATTGGCAATCCCCTGATAATTACACACACGCTTGTTATAGCGATATCCCAGCCTTATTTACTGAGCGAGGCTTAGATACTCACACCTTTCCATACCTATCTGCGACCAACTCAATTGAGTATCCACCAGTAATCGGTCTTGGCAATTGGCTAATTAGTTTTATTACTCCAGCAAGTAATTCATTTCGTTGGTTTTTTGATATAAATGCTTTGCTTTTAGTTGCGCTATTTGTGGTATCTGCTTTTTTAGTAAGAAAAATAAAACCGCAATTTGCTTATCTCTTCCCAGCAGCTCCTGCAGTAATTGCAAGTTTATTTATTAATTGGGATCTTTGGGCAGTTATTACCGCACTCCTTGCTATTTACTACTTTGATAAGCGTCGGTATGAGGTGAGTGCAATTGCACTTGGTATCTCAATCTCTACCAAGTTCTTTCCCGTGGTAGTGCTACTGCCAATTGCAGTAATACTTTATAGATCTGGCTTAGTAAAGCAACTGCAAAGGTACATAACAACAACATTATTGTTTTGGTTAGCAATTAACCTACCAATTGCAATTACCTATCTTGCTGGCTGGTGGCGGTTTTTTAAATTAAATCTAGAGCGCAGCGCAGATTTTGGCTCACTCTGGTATGGGCTTAATTTATTAGGAGTTAATACACCTTCATTAAATATCACTTATTTATTACTTACTATTGGCTCCTTTATTAGCCTTACGGTTTATTTACTTAAATTAAAACAGTTACCAACCTTGGCCCAGTGCGCATTTTTTGCAGTTGTTCTCTTTACAACCTTTAGTAAGGTCTACTCACCACAGTATGTCTTATGGCTAACCCCACTTGCAGTAATTGCTTTAACAAAAAGCCGTCAACAGATAGCCTTTTGGTTTTGGCAGGCAACCGAGATTATTTACCACCATGCTATCTGGCAGTACTTAGCTAGCTACTCGCAAGCAACCTTTGGCCTACCAGCAGGTGGTTACGCCCTTGCCATAGTGCTTCGAATAATCGGAGTTAGCTACTTTACTTATCTATTAATGCGGGATTTATCGGCTAAATCCACAGCACAAATGAGCGTAATTTCGCGCTGACGGCGGCTGCGGCTACCCTTACTCCAACACCTGCTTCGGAAATTCCGTAGCCGCTTTAGTCCAGAGGTGGTTTGAATAAATGCGTCGTTATGAACTCATGGTCATTTTAGACCCTGATTTAGAAGAGAAGACAGTTGCACCAAGTCTTGAGACTTATCTAAAGATAATCAAAGATGGCGGTGGCAAGGTCGACAAGTTAGATATCTGGGGTAAGCGCCGGATGTCCTTTGAAATAAATAAAAAGGGCGAAGGTATTTACGCAGTTATCGATATGCACTCAGAGCCGGCACCAGTTAAAGAGTTGGATCGTCAACTAAATTTAAATGAGTCGGTGCTACGTACTAAAGTTGTTCGGCCAGAGTAAATCCCCAATAAAAATAAATAACAAGCATCCAAAGTAGATAAGGGAAAAAATAAAATGGCAGCAGGCGATACCAACCTAACCATGATCGGTAACTTAGTTAGTGATCCAGAGTTACGCTTCACCCCAAGTGGTGCAGCGGTAGCAAAGTTCACAGTGGCTTCAACTCCACGTTACCTAGATAAGACCACAAATGAGTGGAAAGATGGCGATAGCCTCTTTCTGCAATGCCAAATTTGGCGACAAGCAGCTGAGAATGTTGCTGAGTCATTAACTAAAGGCATGCGCGTAATTGTTTCTGGCAGATTGAAGCAACGCTCTTATGAAACTAAAGAGGGTGAAAAGCGCACAGTATTTGAGGTTGAAGTTGATGAGGTCGGACCTTCACTTCGCAATGCAACAGCTAAAGTTACTAAAACTGCCCGCCAAACTGGAACTGGTTACAGTGCACCAGCGGCGGCAACTGCATCAACTGATGATCCATGGTCTGCTGCCCCTGTTGGTGGTGGCTGGTCAACGACACCAAGTGATGATGCACCACCCTTTTAACCAAAACTAACCAACCATTCCTGTTTAAATAACAGGGCCCTAACCTAAGGAGCACCACAGTGGGAGCAAGAAGTAATAAGACGCTTAGAGAAAAAGCTAAGCAATCAAAATCTGCAGCAGCTGCTGCAGCGATGAAGAAGTTTAAAAAGAAGCCATGTTCTTTTTGTCGCGACAAGGTGGCCTATATTGATTACAAAGATATAGCTACCCTCCGTAAATACATCACCGATCGAGGCAAGATTCGCTCTCGCCGAATTACTGGTGCATGTACCCAACACCAACGAGCAGTTGCCGCTGCGGTTAAAAATAGCCGTGAGATGGCGCTTCTGCCTTACACCTCAACTGCGCGATAAGGAGATAAATAAAATGAAATTAATCCTTACCCGTGAAGTTCCTGGCTTAGGTGGCGCAGGAGATGTTGTAAATGTTAAAGATGGTTATGGCCGTAACTTTTTACTATCAAGAGGCAATGCTATTTTGTGGACCAAAGGTGGTGAGGGCCAGATTGAAGGAATTAAGCGCGCTCGCACAACCCGTGAAATCCGCGACTTAGATCATGCCAAAGAGATTAAAACAAAGCTAGAGAAAGCCAATGTAATTGTTAAGGTCAAGATTGGTTCAACCGGCACAATGTTTGGCTCCGTCACAGACAAAGCAATTGTGGCAGCGATTAAAAGTGCGACTAGTGAAACTGTTGATCGCCATAAGATCAAGATGGATAAGCACATTAAAAAGGCTGGTAAGTACACCGTAAAGATTGCACTGGAGTCACAAGTAGTAGCTAATGTGCCAATCAGTGTGGTGGCAGATAAGTAATTTAACTATTTAAAGGCCCTCCAAAAGATTGGGGGGCTTTTTTATTGGCTCACCAAATAGTGAGATAAAGAAATAAATCTTTCTCCACAGCTCCTACACTATTTTTACGCTTGATTTGGCTTAATTAAAATACTTATCCACCAATACCAACTATTTACCCACACCCTTATCCACCAATTTTATTAGGTACTACACAGGCTTGATCACAGGCTTTTTGTATGGGTTATCCCAGCAGTAATTACCAGATTATCTTTGGTTCCTAGGCTTAAAGTAATTGATTTTAAATACTTTTATTAGATTGTCAGTGGCAGATGGGAGAGTAGTTATATGAGTATCGCAGAGTTCCCAAATAACGCAGGCCGTGCCCGTAATAGCGCTGCTGAGTTTGAACGCACACCACCACAAGATGTAATTGCTGAACAATCTGTTTTAGGTGGAATGCTCTTATCAAAAGATGCAATTAGTGATGTAGTTGAAATTTTACGGGAGCGAGATTTTTATCGCCCAGCACATGAATTAATTTATGATGCAATTGTTGATCTCTATGGCAGAGGTGAGCCAGCTGATCCAGTAACGGTTTCAGCAGAGCTTACAAAGCGTGGTGATTTGGTAAGAGCAGGTGGTGCGCCATATCTGCATACTTTAATCTCATCTGTACCAACCGCCGCTAATGCTGGTTACTATGCAAAGATAATTAGAGAGCGCGCCATTATGCGCCGCCTTGTTGAGGCTGGAACAAAGATTGTACAACTTGGTTACACCGATGAGGGTGAGGTTGATGATGCAGTTGATCAAGCACAAGCTGAGGTCTTTGCGGTAACTGAAAGAAGAGAGGCAGATGATTACATTCAATTATCTCAGTTACTACCAGCAGCACTTGATGAGATAGAAAAAATATCTGCTGGCATAGTTGGCCAAGGTGTTAAAACTGGATTTAAAGATTTAGATGCGCTAACAAATGGATTTCATCCTGGAAATATGATTGTGCTTGCTGCTCGTCCTGCAGTTGGTAAATCAACACTTGGCTTAGATATTGCCAGGTATGCATCAATTCATAAAGGTGAGACCTCAGTTATCTTCTCACTAGAAATGAGCCGCTCTGAGATCACAATGAGAATGCTCTCAGCAGAGGCACGGGTGCCACTTAATAATATTCGCTCCGGTAATTTAAATGAGGAGGAGTGGTCAAGAATGGCTCGGCGGATGGGTGAGATCTCACAAGCTCCAATGTTTATTGATGATTCACCAAATCTTTCTCTAATGGAGATTCGTGCAAAATCTCGCCGGCTTAAGCAGCGCCATAACTTAAAGTTAATTGTGATCGATTATCTACAGCTTATGACTAGCGGTAAGCGAGTAGAAAATCGCCAACAAGAGGTCTCTGAGTTCTCCCGCCAATTAAAGTTATTAGCTAAAGAATTAAATGTGCCAGTTGTTGCTATCTCTCAGTTAAATCGTTCCCCTGAACAACGCTCTGATAAGAAACCAATGCTTTCCGACCTTCGTGAGTCTGGTTCGATTGAGCAGGATGCAGATGTGGTTATCTTGTTACACCGTGAAGATTTATATGACTCCCAAAATAGATCAGGTGAGGCTGATTTAATTGTGGCAAAACACCGAAATGGTCCAACTAGAACAATTACTGTTTCTGCCCAACTTCACTTTGCCCGCTTTACCGATATGGCTGCAACCTTCTCAACTAGTGAAAACTTTGTTAAGGATAATTAAATCTTAGTAAGTTTGCCACTTTTCACATCATAGATAGCCCCAACAATTGCAATACCTTTTGGCAGTAGTGGGAACTGCTCAATTCTTACCAAATCTGATTTTAAAGCCGATATTTGGTCGGTAACTGTTCTAATCTCCATACTTCTAGTATCAATGCCACTTTTTTCAAATATTGCTGCATGTATCTCTGATTCATCCCCACTCGCCATCTTGCAATCTGTATGAGGCATAACCAGGACTCGGTTAACACCTAACAGATTTGTGGCAAGGATTAATGTGCGAAGCACATCCTCAGTAACTCTTGCACCGGCGTTTCGAAGGATCTTTGCATCCCCTGCCTTCATACCAATAATTCGAAGTGGATCAATTCGAGAGTCCATGCAGGTAACAATTGCTAAACCTTTTTTTGCCTCCCCGGTTAAATCTTGGGATTTAAACTCCTTTACAAACTCAGCATTTGCTGCAAATAAATCATCAAACTGACTCATTACTTAACCACCATAGCTCTTGCTTTATCAGCTAAATAAATACCAAACAGCACAACAGCGCAACCAATTAATTGAATTGTACTAAGCGCTTCGTTTAATAGTAACCAGGCAATAACTCCAGCAAAAATTGGCTCAATCATGCCAATCACACTACTTGTTCCAGCAGATAGCTCGCGGATGCCGGTAACTGTTAGTAGGTAAGGAATCACGGTGCCAATAATAATAATCCAGAGTATTAAGGCCCAACCAGGTGCGTTGTATTCGGAGAGATTTCCTTCTAGAGAGTAACTCTCAGTTAGGTACTCAAATGGGAAATTCCACCAAGGCAAAATAATTGCCCAAAAAATTGCAGCAACCCCTATCCCCCAGGTCATAAGAGAAAGGGGAGAGCGGGTTTGCGATAAGCGATCTGCAGTTAAGAAGTAGTAAGAAAGAGCAAACGCGTCAGCAAAAGCTACTAAAACACCAATTGGATTTAAAGATGAACTACTCCAAATTTGGGAAACCAGTATTAGCCCGGAGAAGGCACATGCAATTCCAAGCCACATAATTGGTGAGATATGTTTTTTCTTAACAAATCTTAAATATAGAGCGATCCAGATCGAAGCGGTAAACTCAATGATTAAGGCAACTGAAACAAAGAGATACTTCATAGCAAAGAAATAAAATGATGTAACAGCTGAGACGCCGATTATGCCAAATAGAATTAAATCCTTTAACTCATCCCGTCTAGCCCGCAATTGATCTTTACCTTTAATTAATGCAAAGGTTAAAAGAATTAAACCAGCGCCAGTTGAACGAATCTGAGTTAAGCGAAATGCATCCATATCTGCTTCACGCAATACTTTGGCTGCCACACCACCTAATGCAAAGCCCATTGCAGCAGATATCATTAAAAATTCAGCGCGATGTTTCACGCCGTTACTTTACATTACGAAATTAGATTAAAAGGCACTTTCAGAGATATTCATTATTTCACCAGTTTCAGATTCAACAACCGCTCTTTCAACTGAGATGTGAGGTAGTACTGAGCGGACAAAAAACTTAGCCGAGGCAATCTTTCCATTATAAAACTCAGTTTCTCGGCCAGCATTAGCTAATTTACTTTGTGCAATATCTGCTTGTCGAAGTAGTAACCAGGCGATAATTAAATCTCCAGTTGCCATTAACAATCTAGAGGTATTTAAGCCAACCTTATAAATCTCCTTTGGATCCTCCTGTGAGGACATTGCCATACCAACCATATGACCAATCATTGCCTGCACATCCTCTAACGCTTTTAGTAGTGCCTTCTTTTCATCTGGCAAATTTCCACCAGCACCTGCAAAGTCTGCGATCTCTTTACCAATAATTGTTATTGAACGGCCTCGATCTCTAACGATCTTGCGGAAGAAGAAATCCAACCCTTGAATTGCAGTGGTGCCTTCATAAAGAGTGTCGATCTTGGCATCTCTCACATACTGCTCAAGTGGCCAATCGGTGGTAAAACCTGAGCCACCAAAGGTTTGCAGGGATTCAGTACCAAGTAGGGTCCAGGATTTCTCACTTCCATAACCTTTAACAATTGGAAGAAGTAAATCATTTACTAAATGCAGATCATCAATTTTTTCTTTATCAGCCCCATCAGCTTGAGCAATTGCAAAGGCATCCTGAATTGAGGCGGTATATAAAACTAAAGCGCGCATTCCTTCTGAGTATGATTTTTGTACCATTAAGGATCTGCGCACATCAGGGTGCTTAATAATCTCAACCCGCGGGCTATTTTTATCCTTTGCCACAGTTAAATCTGGGCCCTGCACACGTGTTTTCGCATAGGAAAGTGCTTGTTGGTAGCCGGTACTTAAAGTAGCAATCGCCTTTGTTCCTACCATCATTCTTGCGTACTCGATAACTTTAAACATCTGTGCAATTCCATCATGCACCTCACCAAGTAAATAACCAACCGCAGGCTCTTTTTCACCTAAATTCATCTCACATGTTGTTGAAACATTTAATCCCATTTTATGTTCTAACTTCGTAACATAGACACCATTTCGCTTTCCTAACTTACCTGTATTAAAGTCAAACATAAACTTTGGAATCATATAAAGATCTAATCCTTTAGTTCCTGCCACACCACCTTCAGGACGAGCCAATACAAAGTGAATAATGTTTTCAGTCAGATCAGAATCTCCTGAGGTAATAAATCTTTTTGTGCCAGTGATATGCCATGTGCCATCTGCTTGTTTAACCGCTTTAGACCGGCCTGCACCAACATCACTGCCAGCATCAGGTTCAGTAAGCATCATTGTGGCGCCCCACTGTTTATCAACCATTAACTTTGCAATTTTCTTTTGTTCTGGTGTGCCAAAAACATGTGCCACATGAGCAAAAGCGGTACCTGAGGCGTAAATATGGATTGCTGGATTTGAGCCTAAAACCATCTCGGCAATTGCCCACCTAACAGATTGCGGAATTGCAGTTCCACCTAATTCAACTGGGGCATCAATGCGCCACCACTCATTATCCATAAATGTTTTGTATGATTTTTTAAATGACTCAGGTAAATTGGCATCCCCGGTTGCTGGATCAAACTTAACTGCAATTTGATCACCATCGACAAAGGAGGCAGCTAAATCATTCTCTGCCATTCGCTTAACCTCTTCTAGCATTCCCATAACTGTTTGGCGATCTAAATCCTTGTAGATTGATTTACCTAAAACCTGCTCGCGCTGCAGTAAATCAAAAAGGCAGAACTCAATATCACGCAGGTTGGCTATGTAATGGCCCATTGGATAAGCATCCTACTGATCAGTAACATAATCAATACCGGCCAGTAGGTTTTTCATACTATTTAACCACTTCGGGGTAGGGTCAGCGATTGTGCTACTAAGTGATCGGGATATTAGAGCTGAGGTTGCTGCTGGGCGGGTAAAGGTTGAACCATTTACCGAGGCGATGATCCAACCATCAAGTGTTGATGTGCGGCTAGATCGTTTTTTTAGAGTCTTTGAAAATCATAAGTACTCTGTAATTGACCCATCAATTGAGCAGCCAGATTTAACCCGTGAGGTGGCGGTAGCACCGGATGAGTTTTTTATTTTGCACCCAGGTGAGTTTGTTTTAGCTAGTACCTATGAAGTAATTACCTTGCCAGATGATATTGCTGGCAGATTAGAGGGTAAATCTTCATTGGGCAGATTGGGGTTATTAACCCATTCAACTGCAGGTTTTATTGATCCAGGTTTTTCTGGTCACATCACACTTGAACTTTCAAATGTTGCAAATCTGCCAGTTAAATTATTTCCAGGTATGAAAATAGGACAGCTTTGTTTAATTAAATTATCATCCCCAGCCGAACATCCATATGGTTCAGCAGTTTATGGGTCAAGATATCAAGGACAGCGCGGGCCAACCCCATCTAAATCTTGGCTGAATTTTCACAAAAGTAAGATTGAGTAATTACTCCTGATTTAAAAAGTGCAGGGTAAATATTGAACCAATTCCCAACTCAGATTTAACTGAGACGTAACCACCATGAGCACTCATTACCGCATCAACAATTGATAAACCTAAACCGCTACCCTCACCAGCACTTCTAACTCTGGCAGGATCTGCGCGGTAGAAGCGTTCAAAGATTTTCTCTTGATCAGCTTGTGATAATCCAGGGCCATTATCCGCTACTGAGATTATTGTTTCATTAATTAATTGCTCAGCGGTGATAGTAATTTGAGTGCCGGATGGAGTATGAGTGCGGGCATTTGCTAATAAGTTAGCTAAAACCTGATGAATCCGCTGGGAATCACCAAGCACAAAAATCTCATCCATTGGCAGGTTTAAATCAATTGGGTGATCTACCCCCGCCGCCCGAGCTGAAATTGCTACTTCATTTATTAATGTATTTAAGTCAATTGGGTCAGATGCAATTTCCCGCGATTGATCAAGTCTGGCAAGTAATAATAAATCCTCTACTAATGTGCTCATTCGAATCGATTCTTTTTCAATCCGATTAATTAGCTCTTTTGTTTTATCCTTACCGACTATTGCACCTTGTCTATGTAACTCTGCAAAACCACGAATTGCAGTAAGTGGTGTGCGAAGCTCATGGGATGCATCAGCAACAAATCTGCGAAGTTTATTTTCACTAGCAACCCGAACTGCAAATGACTCCTCAATTTGACCAAGCATCGCGTTCAGTGAGGTAGTAAGTCGACCAACCTCAGTATCAGGTTTTGCAGCTGGTAGACGAGCAGATAGATCACCGGCAGCAATTGCTTCAGCTGTATCCTCAACTTTTTCAAGTGGTTTAAGTCCTAATGCAATAATCCATCGCGAGATTAATGCGATTGCTAAAAGTGCTATCAAGCCTAAGATAAAAAATAAAAATCTAAGTTTAGTTAAAGTTTTATCAACCTCGGCTAATGAGTTAGCAACTACTACACTTCCCATCCCAGTAGGTAGTACTTGGGCAAGTGCTCGCACATCTGGTGTGCCATTATCACCATCAATTGTGAATGGTTTATTTTTATACTTTAAGGCCTCAGTAATACTCATCCCGGTTACGGCAAAGACCTGGCCACCTAACTCACCACCAACTTGACCAATTAATTCACCATTAATATCAAGCAAAGTTACCGATGTAGCGGTTGGTACACCACGCAGTGGCTCTAAAATTTTAAATGGAGATCCATCATCTGCATTAACTAAAGGTGCAATACCAGCTCTATCTAATCGAGCTAAGGAGGTGTTAGATATATTAATTAACTGGCTATCCACCTGAGAAATTAAATATGAGCGCAGAGCCGCATTTGCTGCAAAATCTGAGGCGGTAATTGCAAAGCTTGCTAATAAAACTGAGGCCAAGATAAGTCGGTTACGCAAACTCCAAAGTGAAAGCGGAGTGCGCACCCGACTTAACGGTGTTCTCATCTGCTAATTGTGATCAATTACTTACTTGCTGGCAACCGTAGCCGGTATCCAACACCACGCACTGTGTGTATTAATGCTGGTTCATAGATATCAATCTTTTTACGAAGGTAGGAAACATATGTTTCAACAATTCCCATATCTCCTCTAAAGTCATACTGCCAAACATGATCTAAGATTTGGGCTTTACTGACAACTCGATCTGCGTTGATCATTAGATAGCGAAGTAGTAAAAACTCAGTAGGGGAAAGGTCAATTAAGTTTGCTGCCCTACGAACCTCATGGGTTGCCTCATCTAACTCAAGATCGGCAAATCTAATCTTCTCTTCATCTACTGCTACCGTAGTTGAACCAGTTCTACGAAGTAGTGCGCGAAGACGAGCTACTAACTCTTCAAGTGAGAATGGTTTAGTAACATAATCATCACCACCAATTGTTAATCCAGCAATTTTGTCCTCAACTGAATCTTTAGCGGTTAAAAATAAAACTCCAACATCATGTCCCTCACTACGAAGTTGTCGGCATACCTCAAAGCCATTTTGATCTGGCAACATCACATCAAGAATTAATGCATGGGGCTTAAACTCTTGCGCAATTTGCAGAGCTTGTGCGCCAGAGGCGGCGGTGCGAACATCAAAGCCAACAAATTTAAGACTGGTAGCGATTAGCTCGCTAATACTGTTCTCATCATCAACAACGAGAATTCTTTGGGTACTTTGATTTAACTGATCTGCTTTGCTAACTCTTTCTTTAAGAGTATTCATTTGGCATCACCTCGGGATAGATAATTATCTATCATCCTGAGAATTAACTGAGAATCAGGTGAGGGTTACCCTGATCTTTTCACGCTCCGCAGCATCACCTGGGCCACATCTAGTACCTCAACTGAGTTATCTCTGGCCACCATGCCATCTGAAACCATCACTCGGCAAAATGGGCAACCAACTGCAACCTCCGCAGCCCCAGTCGCAATTGCTTCATCAACGCGATTTAAATTAATTCGGCTACCAATCTTTTCCTCCATCCACATTCGCCCGCCCCCTGCGCCACAACAAAATGATCGTTCTTGATTTCTTGGCATCTCACTTATCTCAATTCCAGTTGATTCAAGTAGTTCGCGAGGTGGTTCATAGATTTGGTTATGCCGGCCTAGGTAACAAGGATCATGGTAGGTAAGTTTTTTTGCGTCAGCTTTAGCGGGTGCGATTGGTTTTAATCTTCCCTCTTTCACTAATGTATTAAGCAGTTGCGTATGGTGAACCATCTGTAATTCAAAACCCTGTTGTTTGTAATCACGGCCAATTGTTGTAAAGCAGTGCGGGCAGGTAACTACTACCTTCTTAATACCACGGGTGCCAAAGGTTTCTTGCAAAGTCTCAATATTTTCTCTAGCAAGTATTTGGTATAAAAACTCATTACCACTTCTACGTGCTGGATCCCCCGAACATGTCTCACGTTTTCCTAAGACACCAAACTTAACTCCTGACATATACAAAAGTTCGGCTACCGCTTTAGTTGTTTTCTTAGCCCGCTCCTCATACGCGCCAGCACAACCAACCCAAAATAGGTACTCAACATCCTCTGGAATTACTGAATCAATTACTGTTATTGGAAAATCAACCTCTTTAATCCAAGCATCGCGATCGGCTCGATTAGCACCCCAAGGGTTTCCTGCTTTTTCTAAATTACGGAAAGTATTTCCAAGCTCAGTTGGAAACTCAGATTCAACTAAAACTTGAAACCGTCTCATATTAACTATGTGATCAACATGTTCAATATCTACCGGGCACTCCTCAACACAGGCGCCACAGGTTGTGCAGGACCATAAAACATCTAAGGAGATTGCATTCTCATGAGCGTTACCAACAATCTTTGTTTGAGCACTCTCCGTACCCACCTTGGTAAGTGCGTGATCGCGCATCGCCATAATTAAAAGCTTTGGTGATAGTGGTTTTTCAGTATGCCAGGCTGGACATTGAGATTGGCACCTGCCGCACTCAGTGCAGGTAGACATATCAAGTAAGCCCTTCCAGGAGATATCAGCGGCTGTGCCAATGCCAAATACATCATCCTCTTTAGGGTCTTCAAAATTAATCTCTTTGCCATGAGAGATCATCGCTGGCAGCGGCCCCAAGGCATTCTCCTTATTTGGATTTCGCTTAAAGTAAATATTAAAAAATGCTAAAAATCTATGCCAAGCGATTCCCATAGTTAGATTAACTCCAACCACAATAAACCAAAACATTGAGACAACAATTTTGGTGAAGGCAATTATTTGGATTAAGTTCTCAATCTGATTAGCTGAGTAATTACTAAAAAATATAACCGCAGGGTATGAGATTGCATAATGCCAACTCCAAGATGCAACATTTAATAGCGCACCCTCTAACCCACGAAGTGCAATAACACAAAATACAATTGCCAGGATGGTAGCCTCAACATAGTAAGCCTTTTTACTACCTGATCCATAAAACCTAGATGCTCTACCTGGCTTAACCAATCTTGTACCCTGCCTAATTCCAATTAAGGTAACAATGCTAACTCCAGTAAGTGCTGCGATAGATTCTGCGAGAAATTCATAACCAACAAAGTGACCAATTAATGGCAACGACCACTCTGGATTTAGTAATTGTCCGTAGGCGGTAATTAATGTGCCAAGGAGTGCGCCAAAGCCAATCATCACAAACCAGTGGGCAATACCGGTGGCGGTGAAGTTAAGCATCTTGGTATGAGATAAAACCTCAACCAGCATATTTTTTAAGCGTTTGCCTTTATTATTGAAACGGGATGAATCACCTTGGCCTGCTGATATTTTTTTAAATAATTGAAAAGCTCTAAAAGAGAATATGCCAACTGCGGTAGCAGTTAAAAGGTAGGCGATAATTGCGAGCATGGCGTAAGGGTAGGGGTAAGAGTTATCCACAATACTTATCCACGGTGTGGAGAATTACAGGTGTGTAATTAGTACCAGCGGGTGGCGAGTGAGAAGCCAATCCCAATAAAGCCAAAGCCAACCAACATATTCCAAGCACCAATACCTGGGATTGGGTATGAGGTGGAGCTGATGTAGAAGATTACGATCCAAATTAGGCCAATTAGGAAGTTAGCCACCATAACTGGGGCAAGCCACTTTGGACTCTCAAGCTTTGCATCCTCAGCGGCAAACTGCTCAACCTCCGGGGTGCTTTTCTTGGCTTTGCGAACCTTCTCGCGCACTTTTGACTTCGGCATGGCAGCAGATTACTACACAATTGGCCTATGAGCACCCCGGTACGCAAAATCCTGGTAGTTGATAACTATGACTCCTTTGTCTTTAACCTTGTTCAATATCTGCAGCAACTTGGGGCAGAGTGCACAGTAGTTCGCAATGATGCGATTAAGGTAAGTGAAGCTGATAAATATGATGGAGTTTTAATCTCACCAGGTCCTGGCACACCAGAGGCGGCAGGGATAAGTGTTGAGTTAGTTAAATATTGCGCAGATAAAAAGATTCCACTGCTAGGAGTATGCCTAGGACATCAAGCAATCGCGGTTGCATATGGTGCAACTGTTTCTAGAGCACCTGAGTTATTACATGGTAAGACCTCAATTGTGACACATAAAAATAAATCAGTACTTACCGATATTCCATCCCCGTTTACCGCCACCCGCTACCACTCACTTGCTATTGAAAAAGAAACATTACCAAGTGAGTTAGAGATAACTGGTCAAACTGATTCTGGAGTTATTATGGCGGTGCAACATAAGAGCTTGCCGATATGCGGTGTGCAGTTTCATCCAGAGTCTGTTCTTACCGAACATGGTTATCAGATGATTGGCAATTGGCTCCAGATTTGTGGTGATAAGGGCGCTCGCGCTAGATCTGAAGGTTTATCACCAGTTGTTATTAAAGCTTAATTTTTATTAATTGTAATTGTTACCACGCTACCAATAGTTTTAGTTGCCCCTCCCTCAGGTGCTTGGGCAAGGATCTCACCAATTGGCTTACTTGGATCTGATGCGGTTATCTCTCTAATTAAAAAGCCAGCTTGAACTAAAACAGTTTTAGCGCCAATCTCATTTAAGCCAACTAAAGAAGGAACCTGAACACTTCCACTTGCAATCTCAAGTATCACGCCACTACCAGCGGTGATAGTTGTGCCCGCAGCTGGGTTAATACTTAAAACTACGCCAGGTGCTTGATCTGAATCAGTTGCAATAGTTTGTGATATTAATAAACCTGCAGCAGTTAATTTATACCTTGCCTCCTCTAGTGATAATCCAATAATTCCAACTGGAACAGAGGTATTTCCAGGCCCATCTGAAATAGTTAAAGTTACCGAGCTACCACTTGAGGCATCACTTGTAGCAAGTGGTAATTGAGATGCAACTCGATCAATTGGAATTTTGCCATCGGGTGCGTGTTCAATATTTATATTAAAGTTCTTAAGTAATGCCCTCGCCTCAACCTCAGTTAAGCCAACCACATTTGGCACCTTCAGTGATGCTGGAGTTGGCGATAAAGAGAGGTAACCAAAAGCAATAAGTAGTACCCCAGCGACGATTGTGCCAAATGTAAGTATTAACTTACTGCGCGGAATAACCTTTTTAATCTTTGTAGTAACCGCTTCGCCATTAATTACATGTTCAAGATCAGCCAGCATCGCCCCAGCATTTTGATATCTACTATTTGGATCCTTTGCTAGTACTACCGCCAACATTCGGTCAAGATTTGTATCAAGGCCAGCTTTTATTTGCGAGGCAGGTGTTAAAGGAGAGGAAACATGTTGGTAGGCGATTGAAACTGGCGTGTCACCTGTAAATGGTGGCTGCCCAGTTAATAACTCATACATCAAACAACCAAGTGAGTAAAGATCACTTCTGCCATCTGCTAACTCACCAGTTGCTTGCTCTGGTGATAAGTATTGAGCTGTGCCAATTACATTCCAGGTATTTGTCATAGTGGCACCAATATCATCGGTGGCACGGGCAATACCAAAATCCATCACCTTAATAGCGCCAGATTCGGTAATCATAATATTTCCAGGCTTTATATCCCGGTGCACAATTCCTTTTTTATGAGAGTAATCAAGTGCTTCCAAGATTCCCTTAATAATTTCCAGTGATCTAGCAAGAGGTATTTGCTCAGCTAACATTTTTTGCCGAAGTGTTTCACCATCCACTAACTCCATAACAATAAATGGTGAGTTGTTCTCCTCCCCAGAGTCATAGACAGCAACAATGCCGGAGTGGTTTAAACCACCAGCGGCTAATGCCTCCTTGCGAAATCTTGCAACAAACTCTGGATTTCTGGCTAGATCTCTGCGCAAAACTTTAATTGCTACCTGACGATCTAATCTTGTATCTAAACCAATATAAACATCGGCCATACCACCAGTACCGATCATCTCACCTACGGTGTAACGACCAGATGCAAGTGAGTTAACTGGGCTATTCATTTGCCGCCCCTAATTTTTTAACAGTAATATTTTTTTCACCCTCAACAGTCTGCGCCCAAATAATTGTGATGTTATCTGGCGCTCCCTTTACTTTAACCTCAGCAATCAAAGCATTTACTAGATCTTTGCCTTCGCTTCCTTCAATAATTTTGCCTATCTCATAATCTGATAAAAGATTTGTTAAGCCGTCACTACATATTAAAAATTGATCACCACTCTTAATCTCATAACTAACTAATACTGGATCAATGCCGCTATCCCCCATTAATGCTTGGGTTAATAAAGAGCGCTGTGGATGATCAAAGACCTCCTCCTTAGTTAACCTGCCCTGATCTAACAACTCCTGCATCACAGTGTGATCATTACTTAGCTGCTCTAATTTACTGTCACGATAGCGATAACACCGTGAGTCACCGATATGAAGTAATTCAACACTTTTATCTAAAATACATAGCGCAGTTAAGGTAGTGCCCATTCCAGATAATTCAGGTTTTTCTTTTGATATCTGATCGATTTGATTATCAATCTCATGGGTTATATTTAAAAATAGATCTGTCTTTGATTCTAAATCCACATTATTATCAGAAAGTATTGGTAGCAATCTTGCCAAAGCATTAATCGCAATTGCAGAGGCCACCTCACCTCCGGCATGACCACCCATTCCATCTGCCACTGCAATTAAATTGGGTGCAGAGATAGCAGAATCCTCATTGCCATCACGCACTAAACCAAGATCGGTTTGTGCAAAGGAGTTAAACTGCCAGTTCATAGAGCCAATCTCACCACATAATTGAATTAGATAAGAAAGGATCTTAAAAGTAGATGCTGATCTATGCCCATCGTGGCGCAAGCAGTGATTTTGCGGAAGGGTCAAAAGCTGCCTATCAGGGCGCAATTGATCAAGGCGCTGATGGTTTTGAGTGTGATGTGCGGCTTACAAAAGATCGGCAGATTATTTGCTACCACGACCGCGATACCCAACGTCTTTCTAAGATAAATCTGGAGATTGCAAAGAGTACTTATACTGAATTAAAGGAGCGAGTAAACCCATATCGATTAGATGAGTTATTAGATCTTGCAATTATAAATAAAAAGGATCTAGTAATTGAGTTTAAGCACCCTGTACCAAGTGGTGGGCTAGTAGAAAAACTTACCCATAATTTACTTTCTAAAAAATCTGTTGAAATTACCGAAAGCAATATTACCGTTTCACTAATTTCTTTTTCATACCTTGCTACATTGCGAAACTTAAGGAGTGGATATCAAAGTGCTTACCTTGTCCAAAGTAAAATACTTTCAAAAATAAATCCTGCTCCAATAATTGGTCCAAGTATTAAATTAATTAGAGAAAATCCAGAGTTTGTGGCAAGTCAGATCAAAAAAGGCAAGAAAGTATTTGTCTGGACGGTAAATAGTGAAGCAGATTTACAGCTATGTGAAAAGTTGGGAGTAAGCGCGGTTATGAGCGATAACCCAGCCCTTGCCCGAAACCTACTCGGCTACTCTTAACCCATGTCAATTAAGTATGCCTACCTAGGTCCTGCCGGAACCTTTACCGAAGCTGCCCTATTAAAGATTGCAACAAGTGAGGATCAATTAATTGCCTATGCAAATGTGACTGCAGCACTTAATGCAGTCCGAAGTGGTGATTGCAATAAAGCATTAGTGCCGATTGAAAACTCAGTTGAGGGTGTAGTGGCTAGAACCTTAGATGAGTTAGCTATTGGTGATCCACTAGTTATTACGGCTGAGACCACTTTGCCAGTTACTTTTTCATTAATGACACTTGAGACAACTGATAAGAGTGCGATAAAAATTATTGCCACCCACCCACATGCTGAATCACAATGCCGCAGCTATATTGCCAAAAACTTTCCAAATGCTCAGGTTATTGAAACTACCTCAACTGCAGCAGCAGCGAAGGGTCTAAGTAAGGGTGAGTATGACGGTGCTATTGCTGCCCCAATTGCTGCTAAAAATTATAAGTTAAAGGTGGTTGCAGAAAATATTGGTGATAACACCGCTGCAGTTACTAGATTTGTGGTGGTAGAAAAGCCAGGAAAGGTTGGCACGCCAACTGGTAATGATCGAACCTCGCTAGCTGTCTTTATTGCGATCGATCACGCCGGCGCCTTACTTGAGGTTTTAAATGAGTTTGCTAAACATCAGGTGAACCTAACCTTTATTCAAAGCCGGCCTACTGGATTAGAGCTTGGTCATTACCACTTCATTATTGATATCCAAGGTCATATTAATGAGCCAGCGGTTAGCGCAGCATTGGCAGGGCTTAAGGTAATTTGTGAGGATATTCGTTTTCTAGGTTCCTATCCGCAAGCCAAGTAATCGGTAGGCTACTTTCATATGATTGATTTAAAAGCACTTAGGGAAAACCCAGATCTATTTCGCGCATCTCAAAAGGTGCGTGGTGAGGATGTTGGTGTTGTAGATAAATTACTCGCTGCCGATGATATTCGACGCGCTGCAATTGTTGAGTTTGAATCCTTAAGAGCTGAGCAAAATACTTTATCTAAAGCGGTAGGTAGCGCTAAAGGGGAGGAAAAGAACGCACTCCTAGAAAATGCCAAACAACTAGCAACTGCGGTAAAAGAGGCAGATAGTAAGCGGGCGGTTGCAGAGGATGGAGCAAATAAGATTGCGTTGCTGATTGCAAATTTAATTGACCCAGCTGCCCCTGTGGGAGGGGAAGCAGATTTTAAAGTTATTGAAACTGTTGGAAAACCGCGCGACTTTAAGGCTGAAGGTTTTGAACCAAAGGATCATGTTGAACTTGGAAAGATTATTAAGGCAATTGATACCGAGCGTGGCGCAAAGGTTGCGGGTGCTCGCTCTTACTACTTAACTGGTGTTGGTGCACTCCTTGAGTTGGCATTGGTTAATTACGCAATTGCATCTGCAATAAAAGCAGGTTTTATCCCAATGATTCCACCAGTATTGGTAAAGCCAGCTGCGATGGAGGGAACTGGATTTCTAGGACAAGCTGCTGAGAATGTTTACCACTTAAAAGAGGATGAGCTTTACTTAGTTGGCACCTCAGAGGTGCCACTTGCTGCGTTTCACATGGATGAGATTTTAGATAATCTGCCAATTAGATACGCCGGCTACTCACCTTGTTTTAGAAGAGAGGCGGGCAGTTACGGTAAAGATACCCGCGGAATTATTCGAGTGCACCAATTTGAAAAGGTTGAGATGTTTACATTTTGTAAACCAGAGGATGCCCAGGCTGAACATAAGAAATTATTGAATTGGGAAAAAGAATTCTTCAACTCACTTGAGATTGCATATCGTGTTATTGATGTTGCAAGTGGAGATTTGGGAGCAAGTGCGGTTAGAAAATTTGATATTGAAGCTTGGATTCCAACACAGGATGCCTATCGTGAGGTAACAAGCACCTCAAACTGCACACAGTTTCAAGCCCGCAGATTAAATATTAGATATAAAGATGAAAAGGGAACAAAACCTGTTGCCACATTAAATGGCACATTAGTTGCAGTTCCGCGCACAATTGTGGCAATCTTAGAAAATCACCAACAAAAAGATGGCAGCGTTAAGGTGCCAAAGGCGTTAATTCCATTTCTTGGGATGGATACCTTGGTTCCAGCGTGAGTGTTTTAAAAACTGTAACTGGTAAGCGGCCAAAATTAATTGGCACTGACCTTGATGGCACAATTGTTGCTCATTACGGCTTTATCTCTGAGCGAACCAAGATTGCATTTGCTGCCGCTAACGCAGCAGGGGTTCATATCTACTTTGTTACAGGGCGGCCAATTAGATGGATGAAGGAGATCGCTGAAAATTTTAATTTTGGCTTAGGAATTTGTGGCAATGGCGCGATGTTATATGACTTTAAAAGTGAAAAAATATTAGAGGAGTGGCTCTTTTCAGCAACTGCTCAATTAGAGACAGTTAAGAGATTACGTGAGTTAATTCCCCATGTCACCTTTGCAGTTGAGGTCGATCAACAGTTTTACCGGGAGAAAAAATATGTGCCCAGGTGGGATATTGGAGCAGATAATGTGGGAGTTGAAAAGATCGAGGAGTTAATTAGTAAGCCAGCCCTTAAAATGTTAGCAAGGTGCGCGCATGGTGAGTTCACATCTGATCAGATGTTAGCTCTGGCAAGTAAAGCCTTAGTTGGAATTGCAACAGTTACGCACTCTAATTCAACTGATTCACTACTTGAGATCTCAGCTGATGGTGTTAGTAAAGGTGCAACACTTGCCAAGATGGCATCTCGCCATGGTTTAACCGCCGATGATTGTGTGACATTTGGTGATAATCCAAATGATTTTTCAATGCTCTCCTGGGCAGGTAGATCTTGGGCAATGGCAGATGGGCATCCAGATTTAATGCAGCACGCAAAGTTTCAAACAGATGCGCACCAAGAAGATGGTGTGGCAAAGGTGATCGAGCGATTGTTAGAACTGCCCGAATAATTAACGGTTAATTTTGGCACCACCGCTATTGCAGGTAAGTTTGCCCATGGAGGGCTCGCATAGTGGCCGAGTGCACCGGTCTTGAAAACCGGCAAGGGAAACCTTCGTGGGTTCAAATCCCACGCCCTCCGCCAGATTTGTTTGTGCCTGATTTCATACCAACTAAGCCCGCTTTTAAGTGGCGGTATGTGGCCTAGTAAGAGCAAACTTACCCAATGGCATTAATCGATTCTCGCAAAGTTGTAACTGGAGTATTTACAAAAGAACGTCCTGAGATCGCAGAACGCACACTTCGCACCGATCGTTGGTGGCTGCAACCAGCTTTAACCTTTGGAGTTTTAATCTCATTTGTTATTTATGCAACCTTTAGAGCATTTGAAAAGAAGTATTACTTTGCCGAACCATTAATCTCACCTTTTTACTCACCATGTTTATCAACTGCCTGTGTTGAGGGCTCTACTCACTTTGGCACACCAATTGGTTCAATCACCATATTCGGCTTGTTGATATCACCTGCACTATTTATTTTGATTTTCCCACTAGGTTTTCGAATGACCTGTTACTACTACCGTAAGTCTTACTATCGTGCTTTTTGGATGTCACCACCAGCATGTGCGGTGGCAGAGCCCCATAAGAAGTACACAGGTGAGACTAGAGCGCCACTGATATTGCAAAATGGCCATCGTTGGTTTTTCTACGCTGGCTTAGTTTTAAATGTAATTTTGACCTATGACGCAATAATTGCATTTAAAAATGCAGATGGTCAGTGGGGACATATGAGTGTTGGCACATTAGTGCTATTACTAAATGCTTCCTTCCTTTGGCTCTACTCCGCCTCCTGCCACACCTGCCGCCACACAATTGGAGGACGGCTTAAGAATTTTTCAAAGCATCCGCTTAGATATAAAGCTTGGACAGTTGTTTCAAGACTTAATCACTACCATCCAAATTTTGCCTGGGTCTCACTCTTTGGTGTTGCATTTACTGACCTTTATATCCGCCTGGTCGCAAGTGGGGCCATTACTAATTTCTACTTCTTCTAAGGGTTATTAAATATGAGTGAAAAAATTCAGATGGAGCGACACAACTACGACATCGTGGTAATTGGCGCAGGTGGGGCTGGCCTTCGCGCAGCGGTTGAAGCGCGAGTGGCAGGGCTTCGAGTTGCGATTATTTGTAAATCATTATTTGGTAAAGCACACACCGTTATGGCTGAGGGTGGTGTGGCAGCCTCTATGGGAAATGTTAACGAGAATGATAATTGGCAGGTTCATTTTAGAGACACGATGCGGGGCGGAAAGTTTTTAAATCATTATCGAATGGCAGAGTTACATGCCAAGGAGGCACCTGATCGAGTTTGGGAGCTTGAGGTATGGGGAGCACTCTTTGATAGAACAGGTGAAGGAAAAATTTCACAGCGCAACTTTGGTGGACATGAGTATCCACGTCTTGCCCATGTTGGCGATCGCACCGGACTTGAGTTAATTAGAACAATGCAACAACGCATTATTGCCTTGCAGCAACAAGATGCTAAGGATCATGGGGATGCAGAGAGTTTTATTAAGGTATTTGCTGAGGTCACAGTTACTGAGGTTTTAAAAGAGAGTGGCAAGGTGGCGGGTGTTTATGGATACCGACGAGAAAATGGTGTTGAGGTTTTATTTGAAGCGCCAGCTGTTATTTTGGCAACGGGTGGGGTTGGTAAGACATTTAAAATTACCTCTAACTCTTGGGAGGGCACTGGAGATGGACACGCGCTCGCCTTAAAAGCAGGGGGTAACTTAGTTGATATGGAGTTCTTACAATTTCACCCAACTGGAATGGTTTGGCCACCATCAGTACGTGGAATTTTAGTAACAGAATCAGTACGTGGTGAGGGTGGAGTTCTTACGAACAATAAGGGTGAACGCTTTATGTTTAAATATATTCCAGATGTATTTAAAGATAAGTATGCCGATAATGAGGCAGAGGCAGATCGTTGGTATTTAGATCAAGATAATAATCGCAGGCCTCCTGAGTTACTGCCAAGAGATGAGGTAGCTCGGGCAATTAACTCTGAGGTTAAGGCAGGACGTGGAAGTGAGCATGGTGGCGTATTTCTTGATGTTTCAAAACGTTTGACTGCAGAGGTAATTAAAAAACGTCTGCCATCGATGTGGCATCAATTTTATGAGTTAGCTGGTGTTGATATTACAAAGGAGGCAATGGAGGTTGGGCCAACCTGTCACTATGTAATGGGTGGGGTTGAGGTTGATCCTGACACTGCTGCAGCTGTTGGTGTTCCTGGTTTATTTGCAGCAGGTGAGGTTGCAGGCGGTATGCATGGTTCAAATAGATTAGGTGGTAACTCATTATCTGATTTATTAGTTTTTGGTAGACGTGCAGGGGCTGGAGCGGCTTCTTACGTTAAACAATCACAACCTGTGAAGGTGTCTGAGAGTGCAATTAAAAATGCAACTGAGCGAATTGCATCTCCATTTAAACGAACTGGAGGTGAAAATCCATACTCACTTCACCAAGAGTTGCAAGAGATTACCCATAACCTAGTTGGCATTATCCGTACAAAAACTGAGTTAGCTGATGCAATAAATAAGATTGCAGATATTAGAAAACGAATTGAAAATGTCACAGTAAGTGGAGATCGCCTATTTAACCCAGGCTTTCACCTCTCATTTGATCTAGATAATATGTTGTTAGTTGCCGAGAGCACTGCAAAATCTGCCATTGTTCGCGAGGAGTCTCGCGGCGGCCACACCAGAGATGATTTTCCTGTGATGGATACTAAGTGGCGGCAGATAAATAACATCTCATCATTTAATGGCAAAGAGGTAGTTGTTAAACAACAAGGGCTCCCGCCAATGCCTAATGAGTTATTTGAGCTCTTTGATATTCATGAGCTTGAAAAATATATGAGTAAAGAGGAGACAGCAAGGGGCGGTGTTAAATTGTGAGTAAGAAAATTAATTTACGTATCTGGCGCGGTGATGTAAATAGCGGCAAGTTAGAGGATGTTGTAGTTGAGGCTAATGAGGGTGAAGTGGTCCTTGATGTAATCCATCGAGTACAAGCAACTCAAATGGGTGACTTGGCTGTTAGATGGAATTGTAAAGCTGGTAAGTGTGGTTCATGTTCAATGGAGATAAATGGTAAGCCACGTCTTGCCTGCATGACCCAGGTAGCAAACTTTAACGAGGACGAGACCATCACTATTACACCCCTTCGTGCTTTCCCAGTAATTAAAGATTTAGTGACTGATGTTTCATTTAATTACAAGAAAGCGATGGAGATTGAAGCATTCTCACCTCCTGCTGATTTAAAGCCGGGGCAGGCTCGGATGCAACAGATTGATGTTGAGCGGTCACAAGAGTTTAGAAAATGTATTGAGTGTTTCCTATGCCAAGACACCTGCCATGTAATTAGAGATCATGAAGAGAATAAGAAATCATTTGCTGGCCCTAGATTTTTTATCCGTATCGCAGAGCTTGATATGCACCCGCTGGATATGCTTAAAAATCGTAAGAAGAAGGCGCAGGAGGAGCATGGACTTGGAATGTGTAACATCACAAAGTGTTGTACAGAGGTTTGCCCTGAGCATATAAAGATTACTGACAACGCCATCATCCCAATGAAGGAGCGGGTAGTAGATGTTAAATACGACCCAGTTAGATGGCTTGGATCTAAGATCCGAAAGCGCGAAGGTATTGTTTAATACAATTTACCTTCAATACTTTATTTCTTTAGTTGGGTAGGTTAATGGCTGCAAACAATCAGATGCCCTGTGATTTTTGTGGGGCGCCATATGATCCAGTTTCGACTAGATGGTTATGTCCAAATTGTCATATGAAGACAAATTGTTGCGATGGCGCACCTTGTGAGATAGTTGAAGTTAAAGCAGTTACAAAGAGTTAATTACTTAAGCAGCTTTGCCATATAAGCCTCAACCTCATCTGGGTGACGTGGTAAGGCATTACTTAATATTTTGGCTCCTGATTGTGTAACCAAGATGTCATCTTCAATTCGCACCCCCACGCCTCGATACTCTTCCGGAAATAATGTGTCATCAGGTTGAATATAAAAACCAGGCTCAACAGTTAATATCATTCCAGCCTCTAATACAGCCTCGGCATACTGCTCTTTTCTAGCATGGGAACAATCATGCACATCAATACCTAGGTGATGGCCAGAGCCATGAAACTGCCATCTTCTGTGCAAACCATTCTCTGGTTTTAAAGACTCCTCCGGTGTCATTGGCAGCACACCCAGTTCAGCTGCGCCCTTTGCAATCTCGACCATGCAAGCGTTATGGAAATCTTTAAACTTTGCACCTGGTTTAACAGCAGCAATTCCTGCCTGTTGGGCTTTATAAACAATCATATATATCTTGCGCTGGGCCTGCGTAAACTTTCCATTTACTGGAAATGTTCTAGTGATATCAGCGGTGTAATGGGATTCAACCTCAACACCGGCATCAATTAAAATCAAATCACCAGGTAAAACATCGCCATCATTTTTAATCCAATGCAAAATACAAGCATGGGCGCCAGATGCAACAATGCTTGGATACCCATTGTCATTTCCTTCTAACCTTGCTCGGCCGTAAAAAGCGGCCTCAATTACCCGCTCACCCCTTGGCACAGATGTTGCAGCTGGAAAAACTCGGACCATATCGGCAAAACCACGAACTGAGGCATCTATAGCTTTTTGCATCTCATCAATCTCATACTGATCTTTAACTGCGCGCATTATTGAGATAAAGTTTAAAAACTCTTTCTCTGCTTCTTCGTTTTCGGAAATTAATCTATCTATGACGCTATCTTGACCACGAACTAAAAGTGTTTCTTTACTATCAGTCAAAAACTCTTCAATCGATTCAATCTGGCGCACCTTTAATTGATACTTGGTTTCAGTCTCCTCCAATGTCATGCGACGGCCGATCCAAAACTCACCATGGCGAGCATTTTTATAAAACTCATCACTATCTCTTGGTGATCTTGGATGGATAAATAACAAAGCGTCATGGGATGAACCATTTGGTTCCATTACAAAGAGTGAATCAGGAACACAATCAGAAGCAACTATGCCAGTAAACCAGCTATAGGCAGAGTGAGCACGGTATGGAAAATCTGAGTCATTACTTCTCACTTTTAAAGATCCGCAAGGAAAAATTAATCTTTTACCAACATATTGTTTAGACAATTTCTCTCTACGTATTTTTGTATAAGGAATTGATGGATGAGAAGTTATTCCAGTAAGGGGAGAAGGCGCCCAACCTTGCATCATAAAATCTGTCATTACCTCAGCAATTGGAATATCGTGTGTTCTCACTTCAAGCGCCTTTTCATTGTTGTTAGATCCAGAATTCATTTAGTAAGCCTATCTAGTAGGGCTAAATTGGCTAGCCCTGCAATGGGAGGTAATCTTTACACGTTGGAGACGTCGCATAGCCCGGTCTAGTGCGCCTCACTGCTAATGAGGTTAACCCCTAAAGGGTTTCGGAGGTTCAAATCCTCTCGTCTCCGCCAAAATAAAAAAGTAATAAATGAATTGGGGGGAAGTTGCCTACCTTTAAAATTGCAATTGTTGGTGCTGGCCCGGCTGGTTACTTTACCGCCCAAGCATTTCAAAATGCTCAAACTGAAGAGCTAACCTTTGCCATCGACATGATCGAACGCCTTCCTACCCCATGGGGGTTGGTAAGAAGTGGCGTTGCTCCTGATCATCCAAAGATAAAAACTGTTTCAAAGGTTTTTGAAAAGATCGCTAAAGTGCCAAACTTTAGATTATTTGCCAATGTTGAGTTGGGTAAAGATGTATCCCTTAAAGATTTGCGGGATCAATATGACGCAGTAGTTTTATCAACCGGTGCTTCAAAGGGGCGCAAATTAGGGATTCCAGGAGAGGAGTTAGCAAACTCATTATCGGCTGCAGATTTTGTGCCTTGGTATAACGCCCATCCAGATTATGTAAATACTGAGGTTGATTTATCTTGTGATACCGCGGTCGTAATTGGTGCCGGAAATGTTGCAATGGATGTGGCAAGAATATTAGCGATTGATCCAACCGAACTGGATCCAACTGATGTGGCAGAACATGCGCTCGTAAAATTAAAACAAAGCAATATTCGCACAGTGATTATTTGTGGTCGGCGAGGACCAGAACATGCAGCTTTTACGGCGCCTGAGCTACGAGATCTACCAAAACTAGAAAATACCGATGTTTATATTGATGTAAAGCAGGTTAAGGATGCCACCGAAAGAGCAAATATAGGGGGTGAGATAGAGAAAGATTTAAAACATAATCTAGAGGCAATGAAATTAATCGCCGAGCACGCCAAAAAAGGAGTTAACAGAAAATTAGAGATTAAATTCTTATCAACACCTATTGAAATCAAAGGTAATAAAAAAGTTGAAGAGGTTGAATTTACGATCAATAAGATTGAGGCTGGAAAGGTTCTTCCCACTAAAGATACATTTACAATTAAAACTAGATTAGTTATTACTGCAATTGGTTATGACGCAGTTGAGTACCCAGGAATCACAATTGAAAATGGTCGGATCAACAATATAGCCGGACACATTGAACACAATGTTTACACAACAGGTTGGGCAAAGCGGGGGCCAACTGGTGTAATAGGAACTAATAAGAGCGACTCAAGTGATGTTGTGGATTTAATAATCGAAAACTTGAAAGAGCCAAAGGTTTCTGAAGGGATCACTACGTTATTAAAATCTGGACATGAAGTAATTGATCAGCTTGCGTGGGAAAAAATTAATGCATCTGAAGTTATTTCTGGTGAAATTGCAGGAAAACCTCGCGTAAAAGAGGTGGATTGGAAGCGGCTAATAAGTTTGGGTAGGTCTTAATAAATCGCTAGACTTCCCATCGCTTACTACTTTGCGCCCGTAGCTCAACGGATAGAGCATCTGACTACGGATCAGAAGGTTCGGGGTTCGAATCCCTGCGGGCGCACTATTGCTTTAGCTGAATTTATCAAAAAGTTTTCTTGACAAGTCTGCGGTAATATTTATGAATTTTCCAATGAAAGCCAATATGCAATTCTTACTATTTAAAGGCAACTTTGTGTGCCCGCTACGATTTCTAATAGCATGAATTGGTATTGCACGTCCCCGTATTGAGCCTAATTTACCACCGTACTCCCAGTATGGTGCCTTTAAAAAATAATTATTCATTTTCCAGATAATTGAAAAGATTGACTGATCTCTTCTATGTTCAATAAAATATGGTTCTTGATCGCCTAACTCAATTTCGTCAGGATTATTCCATAAATTTGAATTAGGGTTTGAAAGGTTCACCCACTCGGTTGCAATCTGCCTTGATTTATTATTGTTTTTCCAAATACTCCAAGTAGCTTGTACTTGACCAGAGTCCATTTCGGATTGTGTTAAATTAAATAAATCTATCAATCTTTTTTTAGTGTATGTTTTTTCTGGGTAGTTTAGCTGTTCAGCAATACCACCATGTTGCATTGCTAATTTAAACAATTTTCTTAACTCTTTTTTGGTGACACAATTATTTGGTAATTCACAACCAGCATCTGCATAAAAAATTAAGTCAAAAATTCCAAAAGTGCCCTCGAGCGCTGCTTTAATTACCCAAGCTTTTGTGCCCAAATAAAAATAGGGCAGCATTTCACGAGAGTCTAATACTTCAGCGGTATCTCGCCAACTTTCATCAATTTCTCTAAAATTTATATCATTCAAGTAAACAACATTATTGAACATTTTTAAATCAGAAGCTTGATTAGCAAGTCTAAAAGCTGCATCTCTAAAATCTGAACTACCATCAGCAAAAGTAAAAAAACCAATTCTTAAATAATCCTTTTTCATGGAAATAATTGTATCAATCATTATTCTGGATCTTTAATTGCTCATTAAAAATGGCAAATTAATGCGGTATAATATAAGCATGTATCCAACAATTAATTTTTCAAGTTGAGCCATATTCGATTGAATATAATTAATTTGCTTTCATTTTCAGAACAGCAAATAGGCCGCAAGATTTTTGATGACGTATGGAAAATCAAGAATGGAACCGAAATAACTCCTAACTTACTTCAGGCAATGGCATATAGCGGTTCTTATCTTTCTGGTGCGTTTATTGGAAGTAAGTGTGTTGGCGCAGCGTTTGCATTCCCAGCAACAACTGGCGGGCTACATTTACACTCTCATATGACCGCTGTTTTAGATGAGTATCGTAATCAAGGTATTGGGTATGAACTAAAAATGGATCAATGGAATTGGGCAAAGAAAAATAATTACAGGGAAATAACCTGGACCTTTGACCCACTAGTTGCACGGAACGCAAAGTTAAATCTAGTCAAACTAGGTGTCGATATTTCTAGCTATCATCCAAATTTTTATGGAGATATGCCAGATATGCTAAATGCCGGAGATGAATCTGATCGAGTTATGGCAAGTTGGAAGGTTGGTGGCGAACAACCAGTTGCAAAGAGTGTAATCACGAATCCAGATAAGTCAGATACCTTAATTAAAATTCCAGAGGATATTGTGGCGATAAGGAGTAAGAACATCTCTGAAAATCTTAAGTGGCGACACAAGGTAAGGGATGAATTTATGCAAGTTATCGAAAAGGGCGGCAAAGTAGTTGGTTTTTCAGCAAATAATGAATATGTTGTAAGGATATGAAACTAAAAGAGATTGAACTTCGCATAATTCATTTGCCACTAATTAGGCCATTTAGGACCTCGTTCGGAACTCAAACCTCTCGCGAGGTTTTAATGGTTAAGGTTACAAACGAGAATGGCACCTCTGGTTGGGCAGAGTGTGTTGCAATGTCTGAGCCGCTTTATTCACCCGAGTATGTATCCGGCTGCTTTGATTTAATGAAGAGATTTTTAATACCAGCACTTAAAAGTAAGCAGGACATAGCCGCTGAAGATTTGCCAACTATCTTAAAACCATTTCTAGGTGGACAGATGGCAAAAGCTGCACTTGAAACTGCAATTTTAGATGCACAACTTCGTGATCAAAAAATGTCACTTGCTGCATACCTTGGCGCTTCAAAAAGTAAGGTTGAGTGTGGTGTTTCAGTTGGTATTGCAAATAATTTAGAGGCATTAGGTGAAGAGGTTAAATCATATGTTGACGCTGGATACCGCCGGATAAAACTAAAGATTGAACCTGGGTGGGATATTGATGCGGTTAAATACATTAGAAATTTATATCCAGATGTTCCACTACAAGTTGATGCTAACCAAGCTTATTCAAGAGCTGACGGAAAACACCTAGCAAAGTTAGATGAGTTTAATTTATTGCTAATTGAGCAGCCACTAGATGAACATGACATTTTAGGACACGCACTCCTATCTAAAGAAGTAAAGACTCCTATCTGTCTTGATGAATCAATTATTTCTTTGCAAGCTGCAGAGGATGCTTTAGCTCTAAAGGCAACCACAATTATCAATATCAAACCAGGCAGAGTTGGTGGATATATTGAATCGGTAAAGATTCACGATCTTTGCCTTAAAAATAAGATTCCAGTTTGGTGTGGTGGAATGCTTGAGACTGGAATTGGTAGAGCTGCAAATCTTGCCTTAGCAGCACTTCCTGGATTTACATTACCTGGTGACACATCAGCATCTGCTCGCTACTTTAAGCAAGACATAACAACACCATTTGTAATGGAAGATGGTTACTTAAATGTGCCAAATACTCCTGGTATTGGAGTTGAACCAGATATGGATTTTCTAGGAGAGATGACTACCCATAAAGAGATTTTTAAATAATTGAGTCTAAATAATGTAGATAAGTTGCCACGCAAGGCAAGGATTATGTTAGTCGGTATTGCCTTATCTGCATTAGGAAATGGTTTAGTACTTCCCTACACATTTATTTACTTCCATAATGTGCGGGGCTTTCCAACTGCAGTTGCTGGACTTATCGCAAGTTATGGAGCACTGGCTTCCCTTGCGATATCTCCACTGGTTGGAAGTTTGATTGATAAGTGGGGTCCTAAGCCAGTACTGCTTGCATCTTTAATTGTTAGTTCAATTGGCTACTGTGGCTTAAGTTTAGTAAAGACAATTCCAATGGCTTTTTTTGTAACAACTATTTGTGCAATTGGTCAATCTGCAATGTGGCCAAGCCAGAACGCGATCTCAACCGAGTTAACACCTGAACCACTGCGTGAGCGAATCTATGGAGCTCAATTTGCAATGTTAAATCTTGGGATTGGGATTGGCGGCCTAGTTTCATCCCTTGTGGTCACATTAGATAACGCCAGAACCTTTGAACTTTTATTTATTGGCGATGGTCTTTCATACTTAGTTTATTTAGTTACCGTACTTACTCTGGGTGATGTTGGCAGAAGAACCCATAGTGAACGCATAGCAAATGCAAAGTTAGAGGGTGGCTGGAAAGATGTGTTGGCTGATAAGACCTTTGTTAAGTTCTGGATTGTTGCAATGCTTGCTGTCTTATTTAGTTATAGCCAACTTGAGGTTGGCTTTACGGCATTTTCAACCTCAGTCGCTGGATTACAACCTAGGGATTTAGCTTGGGCTTATGCGGTTAATACATTTGCAATTGCTGCCTTTCAGCTTTATATAAATAAGAAGTTAATATTAACAAAGCGCAAAACCGGTATCTCAATCGCCGTATTAATCTGGGCAGTTGCTTGGATTTGTTTGGCAGCAAGTGGTGTATTTAAATCAAATGCTCTAATCCTTGTTATTGGTTGCCAATTTATATTTGCGTTTGGCGAAATGATTTGGTCACCAATCCTGCCGTCAATTGTTAATCAATTAGCACCAGAACACCTGCGGGGAAGATATAACGCAGCGGGCACAAATGCTTGGCAAATTTCATTAATAATTGGTCCAACTCTTGCCGGCATATTATTAGGAGTTGGTGCTCATTGGCTCTGGCTTACTGGACTTATTACTGGATTATTGATTTTAAGTGTTATTGCTAGCAAATTAAAGCTACCTGATAGGCCAATTACAAAATAAGGATTAGAATCACGACATGAACCAGCTTAATAATTTTAATCAAAAGAAAAACCTGAATTATCTGGAATGGGCACTACCTTAACTGCGCTATGTATTTTAGATAAAAGTGTTGAATTACTTCATATCGGTGACT
>KB900443.1 GCA_000378865.1 actinobacterium SCGC AAA278-I18
CCCCTGCATTTGGAACTGCGTAGTAGGCATCTCTAGCATGGTTAGGAATACCAGTTGGCTGCATAAGTACAGAGCTCTTTGAATAAGTCAGTTTTACCGTTGGATTCCACTTAGCAGCTTTAATGGCGCTAGAAGTTGCTACAGACTTGGGAGTACTTGCAGCGCTAGCGGCATAAAAGACAACGCTATTAAGAGCTATGACTGAAAGGCCTGTAATTCCAATAACTATTTTCTTATTCATCTTTAACATCTCACATCTACTAGGTGGAGCACAACCAAGTGAATTCAATAGTTATCACGAACTAAGCCATCCTCAGCGCGATAATATAGAAATGTACTCGACCTTCCTTAATGCCAAAGCAAATTCAACTGTGGAATTAGTGTGAGTTAAGAAGAGTCGCCCTATAAGCCCGAAGAAAGACTCTTACGCTTCAAAGCCATAATCTCGGAGCACTTCACAGACTTGAACTGAGTACTCCTCGTAGAAGGAATCTCGACCCAATTGTTGGGCCATTTTGTGCTCATCTAAGTTCTTCCACTGCGAAATTGCCTCTAAAGAAGTGAAATACGAAACAGTTACCCCGTCACGACTTATTGCGTCTCGAAAACCGAAATGATGTTCATAGCCATCTATTGTCTTTACTAAGTTCTCCATTTTTTCAGACCACTCGGAATACAACTGCCCATCGTCTAATTTGCGAGTAGAGCGGAAGATAACTACGTAGGACATAGGTACATTCTGCCCACGTTTTTGCCCACATGCCCACATTTTTGCCCACATAAATTTATAAATTCTTGTTAGGTTGTGCAGAGAGTTGTAAAAGAAAAGTGACCATCTCCGCACGGGAAATGGTCACTAATCACTAATTTAAAGAAGAGTCGCCCTATAAGCCGGATCCTGTTCTCTTTCGAGAGATCATCATCCATCTAGATCTGTAATTGCTTACAGATTCAAGCAACCTACCCGTTGGCTCGAGCGAGTAGCTCTCAAATGCCAACAATCTGGTCTTGCTCCAGGTGGGGTTTACCTAGCCATATACGTTGCCGTAAATGCTGGTGGTCTCTTACACCACCGTTTCATCCTTACCGTTATTGCTAACGGCGGTTTATTTTCTGTGGCACTAATCCCGCGGATCACTCCGGATGGTCGTTAACCATCACCTTACTCTTTGGAGTCCGGACTTTCCTCGGTACTTTCGTAACGCGATGATCCAGACGACTCTTCAGTGAGATAAGGATACTAAAGATATTTTTAAGAGGGAAATGCTTACATTCCGCTATCTAAAACATCATTAAGAATTGAGTCTGCGTGTGAGTTTTCCTCACGTGGTATCCATTGATAGGAGACAAGTTTTGGATCATGGGTGGCAAAGGCTTGTTTGGCTAGCTTTTGCATATTTGGATGTTTAACCTTCCACCGACCACTCATCTGTTCAACTACTAACTTAGAGTCCATCTTTACCAATATTGTTGCAGCAGGATCAATCTCATTAACCGCTTTTAAACCAGCAATTAACCCGCTGTATTCAGCAACATTATTTGAAGCTACCCCAATGGATGCGCCAACCTCTTTAACTACCTTGTCATTTTCATAAACAACTGCGCCATAAGCTGCAGCCCCAGGATTTCCGCGCGATCCACCATCGGCAGTTACCACAAAGTGTCTGGCCATTAGATTCTTACCAAAATCCGCCGGCACTCTTCACATCTCAAGAGTTCATCCTTTGCTAATGATTTAATCCGCTCCATCTCAACAGCGTTAATAGCCAAATTACAACCATTACATTTATTGCCAACTAAGGCAGCAGCAGCAACTCCCCCGCTAGCACTTCTAATCTTTTCATATAGATCAAGTAATGGCTTTTCAATCTTTGCGCCAACTACATCTCGATCACTTTTTTTATTGGTAATAACTGTGTTTATCTCATTACTTGCTGCAGTTAATCTTTGATTAATCTCAGCCTTTAAAGTTTCAAGAGATGCCAGATCAGTAGTTAAAGTATTAGTACGGGCGGTGATCGCTTCACTGCGCACCATAATCTCAAGCTCAATCTCCTCCAACGCTTCTTGCCGCTTTCTTAAGGTACCAACCTCATGTTGGAGTTGTTCTAACTCCTTTGGGGTGGCATTACCGGAGGCTAATCTTGCTTCATCTTTTTTAATTCGATCAGTAACAGTTTCAACATCAACCTCACCACGGCGTAGTTCAAGTGCTATTTGATCAGCTTCTGCCTTAACAGTTGTTAGCTCATCATTTGCAATAACAATCCGCTTATCAATATGAAGTAATTGTTCAATCTCAGGCAGTGATTTTAATTTGGTATTTGCCTGCATGATTTCATTATCAAGTAGTTGTAGTTCAAGAGTTAAAGATTGTTGCTCAGGTGAGGCTTGCATAGGTGAGCCCCCCAATTTGATTGGTAATTAATAAAGTCTTTTTAGTTGTATTGCGGTAGTTATATTGTGCTATCCCTACTTTAGTAGAGATAGCGCGGTAATCAAAAAATTACTTAACGGTTTGCTGTTTTGTCTCATCTCTGTGCTTACGAAGATATGTCATAAATGGTGTTCCGCCGGTACCAACTGCAGATGGATTTCCTGGGGTCGCCTGGGCTTGGGCGTGAATATATGTGCCGGCATACTCAAGATGCATCGCTCTAAAGTTTGCAACCAACTCCACACACTCATTAAATACAGATGTTAATCCAGCCCGCTTTGCTGTGGTTACAAAGTTACGCACTGATGGACCTGCTTCTACCGCTTCGATAAATGCCACATGTTTTGGTGGCATATAGGTGCGCATCTCCATTAGATACTCACGTAATTCATCCCGCTCATGTTCAATGCCAAGCACGCCATCCATCGCTGGAATGATGGCACTCTGCGCGCCAGTCTCACCACGAAACTTTTGGCCAACACCTTTGTACTCATCCACACCTTCATAGACCACACCATCTGGCAGGGATGGATTATTACGCCAGCCAAAGATGTAAGGACGTACGCGGTGGAAGTAAATATATGGATCACATCTTTCTGGCATTCTACCCAATACCTGATACATCGAAGCTAGTGCGTTACGTAATTTAGTAAGGGCTGCCTCTAATTGATCTGCATCATTTGCCACAACTGCAGCTTGTGCATCTTCAATGGCTTTAAGTGACTTACCCGCTTTTTTCTCAATATCGATGTGAATTAAAATAAACCACTCTTCATCTTGGCCGCCTAAGAAACATTGGGCCAAGCCGATATTGCCACACTCAATTGGGCCATTCATATCAAAGCGGCGCCAGTTGTCGGAGGCATAACTTTGGTAGGAAAGAATTGGGGGCCTTCCGACTAACTTGCCAACCTCATACCAAGGGACAGCCAAGTTTGCTGGCATCACAGTTGCTGGGGTGTTCTCACTCCATTGATATGCCTGGCCGATATAACTTAATACCAACATTGCTCGCTGAATCTCAGCTTCACCTTTTAACTTATCAATATTAAATTTAGGAAGGGCCTTAACCTTTGCTCTAAAGGTTGTGCTCATTAATAACTTAGGTAGATCCTTACCAAATTGATCCCACTCTTCATTACCGGCTGATAATGATTGGGCTGGGTCATTACTTGGTAGGTAACCAAACTCTTCTGTGATTCCAAAATCGGCTATTTTTACTGGCTTCATTATCTCTCCTAAGAATGAGGTTGAATTAAAGCATTAAATTGAAAAGTTATATATAGATTCATCTTTTTTATGCTCAAAATTCTCGTTATTTCGGCGCTCACCTCTTGTAATGGAAGTTAATAGACTTTACGCTTTATAGATGAATAAGAAACTGATTGTATTCTTATCAATATTTTCACTTTTCCTAACTCTGCCACTAATTCCAGTAAATGCTGCGGCTAAAGCTGGTGGAGCTTGCACTACTGCTGGTATTACATCCGTGGTTTCTAGCAAAACTTATACATGTGTTAAATCTGGCAAGAAATTGGTTTGGGATAAGGGCCTAATTATTTCGCAAAATAAAAGCACATCGCCGACTAATAAACCCGGTTCAGAATTTGTATTTGAGAGTATCTGCCAGCATGACCCAAATGTTCCTACTGAATGGAAGGCCGTAGAACTTGCAGCGATAAATAATGTTGGTTGTGCACACCCATTTAGATATCTACAAGGTACAACTGACTTTGGTGAACCTAAGTCAAATTTATCAACAGAAAGTGATTTAAAACCAATTTCAGCTTGCAAGGTTTCTGATACAAAGGGTCGCCCATATAGATATGCAGATTTTCCACGATCTTCAAGTATTTATACACCTGCAATCTCAGCCAATATCCAAGTGGTACCAATTCAGTTTTCAGATTTAACTGCTAACACAAATCCGGAAGCAGATTATGGGTCATATTTTAAGTATGTTACAGATTATCTTGTCAATACATCCGATGTGCTAATTACTCCAAAAACCAGTATTTACCCTAGTTATATCCAATTAGGTAAAAAAATAGATTTTTATAATAGTAACGGTCAAAATTTAGCTGATGAACATGGCTCTGTTAATAGTTTTATTGATGACGTCTTATCAGCAATAAGCGGAAAGATTGACCTTTCAAAGACTGATCAACTAGTGATAGTTCCTCCACCTTCTGCGAAACCTAATCAAGTCAGATTTCATATGAACTTTTATCGGAATTTAAACAACCAACTAGGGCGAGTTTTAAGCATATATCTTTACGGGTCAATTTCAACTGATCAAACTCAAGATAGATATTACGGATTCGATCCTTTTATATATGTGCATGAACAACTTTTTCATCAGATGGGTTTAGATGATGAGTATGGAACTTGGAATGAATCAGGCCCGTCATCATTAGGTTCAAATCCGACACTTGAACAAATTGGCATGGGATTTTGGGGAAATATGTCGAGTGCAAATTTAGAACTTCTTGCATGGGATAAATGGAAGGTGGGATTTATTACAGATTCCCAAGTACTTTGTATAAATCCCCAAATAAGTACAGTAAATTGGTTGCGACCATCAACAACTAAAGGTAATTTTACAAAAATAGCTGTAATTCCAATTTCTTCTTCGAAAGCTATAGTTGTTGAATCCGAAAGATCAACTGGCTACAACTTCAAGCTTCCAACTAACCTAAACGGATTATTGGTTTACCAAGTTGATCAAGAGCTAATTAATGGTGGGTCCAACAATAAATTTGGGTTAGGTGTTCATTTACTTCTTCCTTCTAATCGCAAAACCGAACAATTCACGAATGGCTTTTTATACGGTGATGCTAGATTAATAAAAGGTGACTATATAGATATTGCAGGATTGCGAATCACAAATATTGAAAGCGGTACTTTTGGTGATGTCGTTAAAATAGAAAAGATTGCCTAATTGATGAATAAGAAACTTATCGCATTCTTATCAATACTTTCTCTCTTTCTAACTTTACCTTTAACCTCAACAAATGCTGCCGCCAAGGCAGGTGGTGCATGTAATAAAGCTGGTATTACATCAGTAGTTTCAAGCAAAACATACACATGTATTAAATCTGGCAAGAAGTTGGTTTGGGACAAGGGAGTTGGTAAATCAACTGCAACCGTACCTGAACCTGCAGATATTCCAATTTCTATTGATAATTTAGATTTAAAGGGTGTGCCTCAAAAGGCATATGAAAATGTTATTAAGGAGTTAAATTCTCGCCAACCCACGACTTATGAACCCACAATTATTGCTGGCCCGAATGTAAAACAATCGAGGGTAGACCAGGAAATGTTAGGTATAAAAAAAGCAATAAGCCTTTGGTCCCCTTATTTTTTACCAGATAAGTTCCAGATAGTTTATGTAAACCTTGGAGACGAGAACTGGTTAGAGCAAAAATCCACAGAGTTGGGATTGGTGTCTATGCTTCCACCTGGTGAAACCTGGCGAGAACAGTTTATAAGGCATAAGGACTGCCCATTTGCAATGGCAGGATCTGCAAACGGGGTTCCAACTTTTATTCAGTGTTTAGGTTATACATTCAATAAAAGTGCAGGCCAAGTGCAAACTGGCCCCCATGAGTACACACATCTATTTCAACAGAAATATAATGGCGTGAATATTTCATGGTACGCGGAAGGATCTGCAAGTTTTTTTGGATGGACATTGGGCTTTGATCCGTACGAACCTACATCAAGCGCAAGAAGTAATCACCTTAGAGATTTATGGTGGCAATCACCTGAGCGCGTAAAATCTGACTTTAGATCTAAAGATTTAACTCGCTTTAAAAGCATAATGGGAGAAATTTCAGGAAGAAATACTCGGGAGACCGCAAATATTTCATATTGGGTGGGTGCTTTAGCGACAGAGATGTTGTTAGCACTGTATGGCTTTGATAAGTTTGTTGAGTGGACTAAAAATATGCAAAACGAAAAAGATATCTCAAAAGTTCTAAATCAAACCTATGGATTTAATGCTGATTACTTTTATGAAAAACTGGCCCCGTACGTTTGGGCACAAATACCACCGCAGTAACTTCAATCCTTCTATTTGTCCTAAACCCCCTAAGGCAGACAAAGGAAATAGGTGTTATGCAATTCTATTATGACCAACATCGGCAATATGTATGGCCCTGATTTCACATTCCTTGGCATTCCAAGATGTGATTTAGATAAGCCGTTTATTTAGTTTTAAATCCATACATATTCGGGCTATGTATGAACCTTCTAGATTTCTAGAATTAGCAATAATCTACATCCAAGGTCTGACATTCTCTAGATATTGAATGGAATTAGGTCATATAGGGGCGGATAACCGTTGTATTAGGTAGCAAATTAATTTACGCTTTATTTGTGAAAAAGAAACTGATTGCATTCCCATCAGTATTCTCAATTTTCCTAGCCATCTCCCTAATTCCAGCAAATGCAGCTGTAAAAGCTGGTGGTTCATGCACTAGTGCAGGAAAAACATCAGTTGTACTTAGTAAAACCTATACATGCATTAAATCAGGAAAGAAGTTGGTTTGGGATAAGGGTATAAAAGTCACTGCATCAGCAGCTCTCCCAATAAGTTCATTTTCAGAACTTCCAACTAGATTTACGGATGTTAAATATTTGGCTTGGACCGCCACACAAAAAGCAATAGCTTCTGCGCCAGATCAAGACTCTCTTATTGAAATTAAAGTCAGTGCAAACACCACTAAGTATTCAAATAAAACAACAGAAGCTGTCAGATTAGTTCAAAAAGTTTTTAATGGATCTAAATTACCTTCAAAGGTGTGGATGCTTTATTACAACTTAAGTGATCAGCAATCTACTAGTTGGGCATCAACAGAGTTTTCTAGATTAATGGGGATCGCTACAATTCCAAATCCATTGAGTCCTAGAACAAGTTCATCTCATGAAGCAGTTGTTCCACTCTCGCTACCTAATGATGATTACACAAAATCGGGTGGAACTGAAGCACATGAATATTTACATGCTGTTCAATTTGAGCAATTTGTTGGATCTACCAATTCTCCATATGCGGCACCTCGCTGGCTGTTTGAAGGAGGCGGTCAATTTATTCAGGATTACATGATGTATGGAAGTAGTTACCAAGATTGGGCAATGAAAACTTCAGGATCCCAGCTAAAGCCATACGACCTAAAATTCTTTCAAGATTTTCTAACTTATAACTTTCCAATTACTTATGGGCCAGATGGTGATCCTTGGTTCTACACTTCCCAGTGGCCAAATCAGAGAGTTTATGATGTTGGCTCACTTGTATACCAAGTGTTAGTAGCTGTTAATGGTCCTACGCCTGTGGTGAATTTATTTAAAGATTTAAGCCAAACTGGAAATTTTGACTCAAGTTTTAAGAACGTCTATGGGGTATCTTGGTCAGATGCAAAGCCACTTGTTGCAAAAGCCATATTTGGGATGGTCAATATTTAAATGAAAAACAAACTAATTGCATTCTTATCAATACTTGGACTTTCTTTTTCAATCTCTCTAGGCCCTGCATATTCTGCGGTTAAAGCTGGGTCTAGTTGCAAGACCGCAGGTTTAACATCAGTAGATTTAGGTAAAACTTATACATGCATTAAATCTGGAAAGAAATTGGTTTGGGATAAAGGAGTCAAAGTAACCCAACCATTACCATCGACTGCTAATCCTAAAATTGCAGTAGATGGCGGTCCATGTTCAGTGGTTGGAGAGTCTAAAACTAATGCCCAGGGCTATTTAGAGTGCCGAGAGATTGCTAATAATCAGAAGAAATATTTCCAGCTGAAAAATGTGATTTCGGATCTTCCTGCTCAGAACTCACCGATGCCATTTACAACCTGTCGTGTTCCAGATTTTAGAACCAATATAGGACCATGGGATTATGCAACTACCTACCCAATTAAACGGGTTGCTATAGATAAGAAAAATCTTAATGTAATTTACATACCTATTGATTTTCCGGATCACCCAGGAACTGGTAACCCAAAAGATCTTTATTCAAATGATTTCACTAAAATTAAGGAATGGGTTAAGTGGTACTCAAATGGAAAAAAGAGCATCGATATTACAACGTTTGATAAATGGATTCGTTCAAGTAAACCTTCAGCAGACTATGTTAAGTATTTTTACCATGGCAGTAGCAATATGTCAGTCGGTGTAGAGATGATTCTAAAAGATATTGAAAATCTTACTGACTTGTCAAAAATAGATGTTATTCAATTTGTGTTTCCTTCAGATATGCAAACGCTGCAAGAACCTTCCGGAGGTCATTATGAAATTATGACTAATAAGGGTCGTTTGTTTTTTGCAATGTATACAACCGGAGTTCAGTCGTTTTCCGGAAATAAAAGTATTTGGTTCGACTTATTACATGAACTCTTGCATCATGCATGGGGAATTCAACAACATGCACCAGCCTTTCCAGTAATGCTAAATATCTCAACTGGAACCCAGGGGCCTGGTCAGAGTCTTCTATCTTGGGATGCAATAACCTTAGATTGGGACAACACTGAAGACTTGTGGTGTGCGGACTTAAAAACTCTCAGCTCTTCAGAAGTCACCTTGGTTCCCATGGAGCGTGAGCAAAAAGGTGTCCGTGCAGCAATGATTAACTTGGCACCATCTCGCACCTTGGTAATTGAGTCTCACAGAAAAGATAAGTGGGGCAATTACAACCCAGGCACATATGGATTAACTGCATACATCGTTGATACACGCTTTGCCACTGATCGCTCTGGTGAAGGCAGTGGAAAAGATGATGGAAAAGGGACTGCATATACACGTGCTGCAAACTTTATAGAGTTTCCACTAAATCACAGTTCTTACAAAATGGAGTGGTGGGATAACAAAACAGGAAAAAGTTATGGGATAACATCACAATTCTCAATGAATTATTTCTTGTACGAGGGGGAAAGTTTCACCTTTGAGGGTGTCACTGTGAAACTGATTCACTCCGGAGATAACGACACAATCGAAATAAGAAAGAACTAGCCAATCTTGGCATTAAGTCCTATTTAAATTTCATTGAACTATCTCCCATTTTGGGATTTAAATTCATACCTACTAATATCTTGTGGGCGGTGAGGGTTTCGAACCCCCGACATCCTCGGTGTAAACGAGGCGCTCTACCACTGAGCTAACCACCCGGTGAGAGTGGGAATATTACTAGTAGATCAGTATTACTCCCAATTATCTCTACTTATAAGGCTGAAAGTGCTGCTTTGTACTCAGCAATATTTCTAGCATCTCCGAGTCCGTTAACTACCATCCACTTTATGTTTCCATCTCGACCTATGATGAAAGTACCACGCTTAGCGCATCCTCTGCTCTCTTCAAATGTGCCATAAGCCTTTGAGATTGCTCCATGTGGCCAGAAATCAGAGAGTACTTGGAACTTATATCCCTCTTGCTCAGCAAATACTTTGTTTGCATACATCGGATCACATGAGATTGCGATTAATTCAACATTATCATTTTGAAAAGCAGATAGATCATCACGTAGTGCGCAAAGCTCACCGGTGCAGATACCTGAGAAGGCAAATGGATAAAAGATAACTACGACATTCTTTTTACCCTTATATGAAGCCAGTGAGATCTTCTCCCCATGTTGATTTACTAATTCAAAATCAGGTGCAGCGTTTCCGATTGCGAGCGCCATATTCTTTATCTCCTTTAGTAGTTGAACTTACTTAGATTTCTTTTTATTACTACCAGCATGCCGTGCTACCAATCTTGTTGCACTCCAGTCAGCACTGGCTGGAAAAGATGTTGTCTGTGACATACCAGCAGTAGGTGCTGCATCTTGAATATCACTCGCCTCAACGTAACCAGGCCGTCCTACCTTTGGGGTGAAGAGCCATATGGGTCCATCCTCAGTTAAATAAGTGAGGGCGTCTACTAACTCATCTACTAAATCACCATCACCATCTCGCCACCAGAGAATTACCGCATCTACTACCTCTTGCGCAGTTGCATCTAAAAATTGTGTGCCAGATTTTGCAATGATGGCATCACGTAATGATTTATCACAATCGCTCTCATCAAAGCCAACCTCAAGGATAAGTTGTTCATTGGTTATACCAAGCCGTTCAACGGTGGCCGCAGGTGCCTGTGCTGAGTTCATTAGGAGTAGTCCACCCAACTTTGGCGTAAGGTGCAACTTTTATCCCCAATAAGCCAGATCACCCCTACTCAAGGCGGGCAAATATGACCAAACCCCCCTTAAGGAGAGAGAATATGCCGGTGAGTGAAAACTTTAAGGCCCCAGACCATTTGGTGGACCAATTAGTTGATACCGATCCAAATGAGAGTGCGGAGTGGCAACAATCCTTTGATGCGGTTTTAAAAAACGCAGGTCCAGTTAGAGCTCGTTACTTAATGCTTTCACTACTACAACGAGCAAATGAAAAAAACATTGGTGTTTCAGGTCTTCGTACAACTGATTACATAAACACTATTCCACCAGCTCTTGAGCCATCTTTTCCTGGGGATGAAACATTAGAGCGACGCATCCGAGCATTTATGAGATGGAACGCTGCAATTATGGTGCACCGCGCGCAGCGACCAGGTGTTGGTGTTGGTGGACATATTTCAACATACGCCTCCAGTGCATCCTTATATGAGGTTGGCTTTAATCACTTCTTCCGTGGTAAATCACATTCAGGTGGTGGTGATCAAATATTTTTCCAAGGTCATGCCTCCCCTGGTATGTATGCCCGGGCATATCTTGAGAACCGACTTACTGGAAAACAATTAGATGGTTTCCGGCAAGAGTTATCCCATGAAGGTGGTGGCTTATCTTCCTATCCGCACCCACGACTTATGCCAGAGTTTTGGGAGTTTCCAACTGTCTCAATGGGTATTGGTCCAATTAACTCAATCTATCAAGCAAGATTTAATCGCTACCTACACGCCCGTGGCTTTAAAGATACAAGTGATCAAAATGTTTGGGCATTTTTAGGAGATGGTGAGATTGATGAACCAGAAACGCTAAGTGCTATCTCACTTGCTGCCCGTGAGGGATTAGATAACTTAACCTTTGTGGTTAATTGTAATTTGCAAAGATTAGATGGACCGGTAAGAGGTAATGGCAAGATTATTCAGGAGCTTGAATCAGTATTTGGAGGGGCCGGTTGGAATGTTATTAAGGTGGTTTGGGGCAGAGAGTGGGATCCACTACTGGCAGCAGATCGTGAAGGTGCCTTAGTTGATTTAATGAATAAGACACCAGATGGTGATTTTCAAACATACAAATCAGAGAATGGCGCATTTGTTAGAGAGAATTTCTTTGGTAGAGATGCTAGAACTGCAGCGATGGTTTCAGCTTGGAGTGATGATCAGATTTGGAATCTAAAACGTGGCGGACATGATTACCAGAAGTTATATGCCGCATATAAGGCTGCCTCTGATCACAATGGCCGCCCCACCGTTATTTTGGCAAAGACAATTAAGGGTTGGACTCTAGGCTCACACTTTGAGGCAAGAAACTCAACTCATCAGATGAAGAAGATGACCTTGGAAGATTTAATGAATTTTAGAGATCGACTTGAGATTCCAATTGGTGATGATCAGATCGATGCAAAGCTTCCGCCGTATTACCACCCAGGTAATGACTCCGCTGAATATAAGTATTTAATGCAGCGCAGAAAAGAGTTAGGTGGCTTTTTGCCATCACGTCGTGCTAAATCAAAACCACTTGCCCAACCAAGTGATGAGAGTTATGAATCGGTAAGACGTGGCTCAGGTGCGCAAGAGGTTGCTACCACAATGGCATTTGTTAGATTGTTAAAGGATTTACTTAAAGATCCAGAGATGGGTAAGCGATTTGTGCCAATTATTCCAGATGAGGCGCGTACCTTTGGTATGGATTCACTATTTCCAACCTTGAAGATCTACTCACCACTTGGTCAGAGTTACACCTCTGTTGATCGAGAGTTAATGCTCTCCTATAAAGAATCAACTACTGGTGTGATCTTGCATGAAGGCATTAATGAAGCGGGCTCAGTTGCCTCCTTTACCGCAGTTGGCACCTCATACGCCACCCATGATGAACCAATGATTCCAATTTATATTTTCTACTCCATGTTTGGTTTTCAGCGAACCGGTGACTCCTTTTGGGCAGCTAGTGATCAATTAACTAGAGGATTTGTGTTAGGGGCAACCGCTGGGCGAACCACATTAAATGGTGAGGGTCTGCAGCATGAGGATGGCCACTCGCATCTATTGGCATCAACAAACCCAGCGGTTATTTGTTATGACCCAGCATTTGGATACGAGATCGGCCATATTGTTAAAGATGGCCTTCGAAGAATGTATGGTGAAAACTCTGAGAATGTTTATTACTACCTAACTATTTATAACGAGCCATACCAACAACCTGCAGAGCCTGAGAATCTAGATGTTGAAGGATTACTAAAAGGTATCTACCTTCTTAAGAAACCGATCAAACGCCGCCGCAAGCAGGTATCGCTTCTTGCCTCAGGTGTCTCAGTTAACTGGGCGCTAAAAGCACAAAAATTATTAGAGGATGATTTTAAGATTGCTGCCACCATCTACTCCGTTACCTCTTGGAATGAGCTGCGCCGTGATGGGTTAGCAGTTGATCGTCATAATCTGCTTAATCCAGGCAAAGAGATCAGTGCATTTATTACTAAACAATTAAAAGGGCAGAAGGGTCCAGTAATAGCAGTTAGTGATTTTATGAGATCTGTTCAAGATCAGATCGCACCATGGGTAACACAGCCCTTCTACTCATTAGGAACAGATGGCTTTGGTTTATCTGATACCAGAGGAGCACTTCGCCGTCACTTTAAGGTTGATGCAGAGTCGATTGTGATCGCATCCCTTTCTCGATTAGCTCAACTTGGTTCAGTTAAGAAGAAAAGTATCAATAATGCAATACGTAAGTATCAGATTCATGATGTGAGGGCTGCTGAAGCTGGTAATACTGAAGGTTCAGGTTAAGTAACTCTTTTGGAATCACTGGCCATACTTGCTGTTTTTCTCATTTCATTAACAGTTCTAGGCGGTCCGATCTCATTACTTCTAACATTTATCCCGCAACGGTTATTACCGCTTGCGGTTATCAAAATATGGTCATTTGTCTTTGCTTCAGTTGCAATTTTGGTTGGGATTTTTTTGGTTATTAATGTTAATTCTCTTGGTGCATTAATTATGGGAGTAGTTGGAATTGCAACTGGGATCATTGCAATATATAGAGTTATAAAAGTTATTCAAAAGCTTTAATACATATATAAGTGGAGGTGCCGGGAATCGAACCCGGGTCCTCTAGCACTGCTTCAAAGTTTCTACGGGCGTAGTGCAATTAACGCTTTCTCAGTCCAAACTCTCACATGCACAAGTAGTTTGCGGACTCAGTTACAGATTTATGTCCCCATTAACCTCCGTAACACGGTTAGGGGTAAGTCCTCTAGCGACGTTAGATCCGAAGGCGAGAACAAACTTCGGGTAACGGATAACAGAGCTAGCTTAGGCAGCTAGTTGATAATCAGCGGCAGTTTTACTTGCGCTTATATTTTGCCATGTTTTTGTGGTTAACGAGATCATCACGGCTTCCTCGGCCCGCTTGCCTTGAAGTAACGACTAAAGTCGAGACCGTTCACCCCCAAGAGTTAAGCGAAATTACTTTTCTATATTTAGTTGTTTGAAAGGATTATTTTACAGGCTATTTATAAATACTGTTAATTCAACTACTAATCGTAATCTTGATCAGATTTTTTGCGCTTACTGGTGGTAGTAGCTTTACCTGATTTACGCCTTGATAACTCACGATCTGTCTCACGGCTCATCTGTTGTTCCATCAAAGTGTTGCGCTTATCATGTGCTTTCTTACCCTTTGCCACTGCAATCTCAACCTTGGCTTTGCCATCTTTAAAGTAAAGTGAGAGTGGAACTAAAGTTAAGCCACCCTGCTTAATCACACCAGCAATCTGAGCAATCTCCCGTTTATGTAGTAATAACTTACGATCTCGACGAGGCATATGGTTGGTCCAACTACCTTGGTTATATTCAGGAATATGAATGCCACTCACCCAGATCTCACCATCTTTTGCCATTGCATAGCCATCAGTTAGGGAGGCACGTCCTGCTCTTAATGATTTAACCTCAGTACCAGTTAGAACTAAACCGCACTCATAAACCTCTTCGATAAAGTAATCATGGCGAGCGCTCTTATTTTGGGCAATAACCTTCTTGCCTAACTCCTTAACCAAAGCAACCCCCAATCTTTTCTTCGGTGGCTGTTAAACCTTAAGATATTTGCGAAGAGTTACTACCGAAGCGATACTGGAGACAACTAATCCGGTTAAAAGTAACCAGGCGCAGCTGACCCAAACATCTTTCCATGTGAAAAATTGTGTGAAGGTTAAAAGTGGTGAGACCTTGCTATCAATAATAGATTTAAAGCCAGTTAGCACCCCAACTGAAACTACCCAGCCAGAGATAGCAGCAAATATGCCTTCAAGTAAAAATGGGAGCTGAATTGAAAAACTTGAAGCACCAACTAACTTCATTACCCCAGTCTCGCGCCGGCGGTTAAAGGCAGCGATTCTAAGGGTGTTGCTAATTAATAATGAGGCGGTAAAGACGGAGGCGGCACCGATTATTAGCGCACCATTTCTTAATACTGCTAGTAATTTAAAAAATTTATCTAGGATTGCTCGCTGATCCTGCACAATATCAACTCCAGGCCGGCCAGCAAATGCACTTTCAATTACTGCAAATCTAGTTGGATCTTTAAGCTTTATTCTAAATGATTCTGGAAGTTGGTCAGCAGTTACATTTTGTGCAATTGCAGATCCTTTAAATCGCTCTTGAAAACGTTCAAATGCCTCACCTTGAGATTCATAGTAAACCTGTTGCACAGCCGGAAGTGCTTGCAGATCTTTTTGAATACCAATCTTTTGCTCCTGGGTAATTACGCCTTTGGCGCATGATTGGGAGTCAGAGAGTGAACCACATAAAAATATTGATACCTCAATCTTGTCATACCAGTAATCCTTCATTACCCGCACCTGTGAGTTAGCGAGTAAGCCAACGCCAAGTAGGGATAGTGAGATTGCAACGGTAATCATTACCGCAAATGTCATAGTTAAGTTTCGGCGCAGGCCAATACCAACCTCACTCATAACAAACTTAGCGCGCATTTGGTAACCCTATCTTTTCCATAAGCTGATTAACCGGTATAGCCATAGACACCACGGACCTGATCACGGATTACATGACCACCCTCTAACTCAATAACCCGCTTACGCATCTGATCGACAATCCCTGAGTCATGGGTTGCCATTACAACAGTTGTGCCCTCTCGATTGATTCGATCTAATAACTTCATAATTCCTACTGAGGTGGCTGGATCTAGGTTTCCAGTTGGCTCATCTGCAATTAAAATTGTTGGCCGAGAAACATATGCCCTAGCAATGGCAACTCGTTGTTGCTCACCACCAGATAATTCACTTGGTTTGCGATCACCTTTTTCTTCAAGCCCAACCATCTCTAATACCTCAGGCACCTCACGGCTAATTTGTTTATTTGAATAGCCCAATACATGCAAAGTAAAAGCAACATTTTCACTCACAGTTTTATTTGGTAGTAATCTAAAATCTTGAAAGACAGTTCCTACCTGCCGGCGCAGCTCAGGAACCTTGTGATTAGCTAAGGTATTTAACTCTTTACCCGCCACATGAATTACCCCAGCAGTTGGCCGATCCTCGCGCAATACCAGTCTTAAAAATGTTGATTTACCAGAGCCAGATAAGCCAACTAAGAAAACAAACTCACCCTTTTTAATCTCAAGATTAACGCCATCAAGGGCAGGCTTTTCCTGCCTTGGATATAGCTTGGTGACATTCTCAAACCGAATCAAGATCGATGCCCTTCAGTAGATCAATTAGATATCTGATACTAGTTTAGATAAGTAATCACATATCTTCGGTTATTTACCGCTAATTTCTATAGATAAAGGCTGAGAATTAAGGCTTGATGTGAGATTACTCGCGCTCTTTTCGCCATTTAATACCCGCCTCGATAAATCCATCAAGATCACCATCTAAGACTGCAGATGGATTTCCTACTTCAAAATCAGTCCGTAAATCTTTAACCATTTGATATGGGGCAAGTACATAAGATCTCATTTGATTTCCCCAAGATCCTGAGTTGTCACCTTTTAATGCATCCATCTTTGCTCGCTCTGCTAATCGACGCCGCTCTAATAACTTTGATTGCAAAACCGCCATTGCAGTTGCGCGGTTTTGTATTTGTGATCGCTCATTTTGACAGGAGACCACGATGCCAGATGGAATGTGAGTAATTCGAACCGCTGAGTCAGTGGTGTTAACACCCTGCCCACCAGGACCTGAGGATCGGTAAACATCAACTCTTAAATCCTTCTCCTCTATTTCAATGTGATCACTTTGTTCAACAACTGGCACAACCTCAACCCCAGCAAATGAGGTGTGCCGGCGTGATTGAGAATCAAAGGGAGAGATGCGAACTAAGCGGTGAGTTCCTTGTTCAACTGAGAGTCTGCCATAGGCATATGGTGCACTAATTCGAAATGTAGTTGATTTAATACCAGCCTCCTCAGCATAGGAGGTTTCTAATACATCAGTTTTATAATTATGGCGTTCACAAAATCTAAAGTACATCCGCATTAACATCTGCGCCCAGTCAGCAGCCTCTACCCCGCCGGCCTCTGATCTAATTGTCATAAGCGCATCTCGCTCGTCATACTCACCACTAAGTAATGTCTGCACCTCAAGATCATTAATTATCTTAGTTAGTTCATCTAACTCTTTATCAATATCTTTAAAGGCTGCTGTCTTATCACTCTCACTATCGGCAAGCTCAATCATCACCGGTAGATCATTTAGGCGAGAGCGGATGCCATTAATCTTATTTATAGTTGATTGCGCCCTGGATAATTTACTTGTTATAACCTGAGCGGCAGCTGGATCATCCCAAAGATTTGGTTCACTAGCCTGTTGCTCAAGCTCACTAGCACTAGCAATTAACTTAGGTAGGTTTAATACCTGCTCAATGGATTTAAGAGTGGTATCGATCTTTGCGATCTCATCTTGATACTCACGGGCGGCCATAGGCTAGAGGATAATCTAATTAGCCATGTATGCCGAACTTGCGCCAACGGTGGTGGTAATCTGCAAATTATCTATCTGGTTAAGGTTAAAAAATGGGATATTAATTGGTAACTGGCCAGAGATTGAAATTTCAGCCCGCAGCTCATATAGATCACAATCAAATCTTTCTACTCTTATTTGCCGATTAGCTAGTAAGGCTTGGCTTATTAAGTTATGAAACTGCGTATTTGCAGCCATGCAATCAAGTGGCACGCGCTTATTGCTACTAAATCTATTTATCTCAGCATAGTAAGTAAGTAGATTTATTGAGTGGGCAGCCTTATTAATTGCTGCCTCCCCAATATTTGTTAGTTCTTTTTTAGTTGTATATGCAGCTGAGATATTAATTGAGATAAATGATAGAGTTATTGCGATAAGAAAAAACCCAAAAGATAAAGGGATTAACGAGCCTCGGCTCTTGCCGGTTAACCACTTAATTATCGCCATAGATCCACAAACTCAGTAGCTGATGCCATAACGGATGAGCCAACTTTGATTGTTGCCGTTACCTGATTACCTCTAGAAAAGCATGGGTAGTTTAAACAAGTAATGCTTAGCTCTATTGGTCGATTAATTAATGATTGCGGTGAGAGGGTGGATTTATAAAGATTAATAACTTGAAAGGCGCGAAGGCTTGCTAACTGATCATCTGGGCTGGTAACAAATGCCCGGACAGATTGTCGGGCAAGGTTTTTACTTTCAGTAACAGCAAGTGACTTACTTTGAATAGTTGTAATTAACAATAAAAATACAGTGAAAAAAGGCAGGGTAAATATTAAAAACTCAGCGATTGCTGAACCCGAATTTGCCTGTCTTAAATATTTAATTACTCTCATCTTCATCTACTGCAATTGCAATAACTCTCCTTGAGTTAGGGTTTATAAAATCAATAAACTTAGGTATTAATTTTCGATTTTCAAGTAGCAGTACCGAACCACCACCTAGTAATTGATACCTGCTGTATTGGTCACTACCACCTACGATTGCTGTATTTGCCAACTCGCCTTGGGATAGATGGGTATCTCTCATTAGATTAAATTGCATAAATACAAGTTGAAACATAATAAGAAATACAAATATTTGGGGCATGATTGTTAAGAATGACTCAACTGAGCCCAGGCTTTTGCCAAATAAAAGCTTGCGCAACTACCTGATACCGCCCATCGCATCTAATGAGTTGCGCAAGATTGTGGTCAGCTTTGGTGCGGCAATTGACCAGATGCCAGTTACCAAAGCGGTGGTCATTAAAACAACTAATACCCAGCCCGGCACATCACCGCGGCTTTTGGTATTTTTAAATTGAGATAGCTGATTTCTTAGATAGATAGTAATTTTAAGCAGTTGTGTATTTAATCTCATAACTCTCCAAGTAGGTAGATAATCTTTGATAACTATAGATAAATAACTTCAATAGTAAATTACTAGATGCGCTACTTGTGGATATAAAATTGACCCTTTGTAGTAAAAATTTTACAGTTTGCTTTTTTATTTAATTATAAAGCTAAAATTACATCTGCCTTACTCTTTGTGGACTCAACTACCTTTGCATTAACCTCATCAGAGCCGTGAGTCCAAGCATAAGCAGACTCTGGGGTTCTACCATATTTTATGCTGCGGGCCATTAATCTTTCCCACCTTAAATTATCATCAATTTCAATATACCAAGACTCGGTAAGAAAAGAACTTACATCTTGCCAACCGTGCTTATCAAGTAGTAAGTAATTACCTTCAGTTATAACTAATTTAGTCGCTTTTAACACTACGCCTTCAGCGACGATTGATTCCTCAATCTCGCGGTGAAAAATCGGAAAGTAAATATCAGATTCTAGATCAAACTTAATACGTTTCATTAATTCTGAAAAACCGGTGGCATCAAATGTATCGAATGCCCCTTTCCGATCAGAACTTCCATGCTCTGCCAGTAATTTATTGCTTAAGTGATATCCATCCATTGGAACTAAAACTGCTTTATCCTTTGCTAAATTATCTAGCAAATAAGATGTGAGAGTTGATTTTCCAGCGCCAGGCTTTCCAACTACACCAATAATAATTCTTTCACTACCTTTTGCCTGTAAATCTCTTATGCGCTTTAGCGCCTCTTCAACTGTATTTATTACTATCGGCATCTTTTAACTTATCTATTAGGGTAGAAACTTATGATCATTTATTTTGTGGTTTAATCGAAGAAATGCCTAGTGCACAGACCTCATTTGCAATGAGTGCATCCTCAACAGTTGCAAGATCTGGATTTACAATTCCAGTTTTTACCTCTTGGATCCACGCCTTTAACTCTTCAATATAGGAAGGTTCAAAACGAACCATCCAGTTATTAGCCATTTTTCCACCTTTGGTTGCGCCACCAACCCCGTTTACTTGAGTAATTACATCCCCATGAGTGCCGATTTGAATCGAACCTTTTTCACATACAACTTCAACCCGACAATCAAATCCATAATTATTAAAGGCAACTACATCTCCAACCATTGTTACACCGCTTTTAAGGCGGCCAATGATTATTAGTGGATCAGCTAACCCATCAGGTGAAAGGGAGGAACGTTTTGGATAAAAGCTTTGAATTGATTCCCACTCATCTTTAAATAACCATCGGTAAATATCAAAGTCATGGATTGCAATATTTGTAAATAGCCCGGTAGTGGTTGCCCCAGTAGATGCAACATTTCGGGTTACAGTTCTAAAGAATGTAGGAGGACCAAAATCTCCGGTTGCCATAAGTCGGCGCACTTCTTGATAGCTAGGATCAAAGCGGCGCATAAAACCAAAATTAATCATCTTCTTACCAACTCGTTCTTGGTAGGTGCGAATCTCAGCGGAGATCATTCGTGCATCTTCTAGGGTTGTAGCAATTGGCTTTTCACACAAGATTTGTTTTCCAGAAGCAATTGCTAACCTTAAATGTGGTACATGCAACGGATCTGGGGATGCAATTATTATGGCATCGACCCGGGAATCATTCATTAACTCCGCTGGGTCAGCGGTTGAAAAAAGAACAGTTCCAAGCTCTGCTGATAAATCAGCAATCTTCTTTGGATCTATGTCAGAGAGTGCAACAACTGTGGCATCGCTTACATGCTCTTTGATAAATCTTGCGTGCCCAGCACCCATTACGCCAGTGCCAATAACTCCAACTTTAATCATTATCTCATCACCCCGATTTTAAAATCACACTGCTATATGGAACAGCGTCCCCAGTATGGATTATTGCAAGAGATTGTCCGACCTTAATCTTAAACTCCTCATGCGGGATCAAAATAGTTGGAATATTCTCATAATGTTTCTTATATGAAGCAACTGTTTTTGCATCAACTTTTTCAGAAAACTCATTAGCCAAATAAAGTCCGGTTAAATCTAGTAATGGCAAAATTGCATCTAAAACATCAGGAATAGTTGGAAATCCTTTTATCAATGCAAGGTCAATAAGTTCAACTCCTGGATAACTTGGAAATGGTCCATCCACAATCGCTAATGTATTTACATGTCGAAAACGGGCAAGTGCTGAGGCTAGTTGCCCATTAATAATTCCATTTTTCAACATTAAATTTCCTTCTGCGATTGGATTAATAATGATATCTGCTCGCGCGTTGGTAAGGAAGGTGTTGCCCCAACACTTTGTACTGAAAGGGCGCCCGCGGCGCAGGCAAAGCGAATTGCAGAATCTAAATCAACTCCTTCACTAATTGCAACAGCAAGGGCACCACAAAAAGCATCTCCTGCAGCGGTGGTATCAACAGGTGAGACCTTAAATGCCTTAAAAACTGATTTACTATCGGTAACTATTAAAACAGCACCCTCTTCACCTCTTGTAATTAATACTGAATTTACACCTTGGTCAATTAACATTTTACCGGCAGCTGCCGCACTCTCAACATCAACAACCTTAATGCCAGTTAAAAACTCAGCTTCAAATTGATTTGGTACTAATAAATCAGTGACGCTTAAAAACTCCTTGGAAAGATTAGTTGCAGGGGCTGGATTTAATATATTATAAAAACCCCTAGCTTTTGCGCTCTTAAAAATACTTTCAAGTTCAGATATTGGACTTTCAAGTTGTGCTAAAAGTATCTTTTTATCACTAATACTGTTTAATAATTCTTCAGTTACAGACTCTGCTTTTAGCTCAGCATTAGCACCTGAAATAACAATAATTCTATTTTCTCCTTTTTTATCTACCTCAATTACTGCAGTACCGCAGAAACCAGATATTTCCTTAACATGATCATGATTAATTTTTTCCTTAACTAAAACTTCCCGTAGCGTGGTTGAGTTTGCATCATTTCCTAATACACCAACCATGGTTACTTCTCCGCCGGAGCGGGCAGCAGCAACTGCTTGGTTTAAACCTTTCCCACCAGAAAATATTTCAAGGCGATCGCCTAAAACTGTTTCACCTGGCAGTGGCATCCGCTCTAGATAGGTAACAATATCTATATTAAGACTTCCAACAACTAAGACGCCCATACAGTATTTAAACTACATACCAACATCTGTAAGTGACTTAGATAGTAATTCCAAACCTAATTTTGTATCTGCTTCAGAGATATTACATGGTGGAACCATATGGATTCGATTGAAATTATTAAATGGCATTAAGCCATTTTTCTTACAAGCTGCCACAATCTCATTCATCTTTGGGCTAGAGGCGCCATATGGTGCAAGTGGCTCTCGTGTTTTACGATCTGTGACCATGTCAATTCCCCAGAAAACACCAGCACCACGAATGTCACCTATTACTTGGTGTTTTTTAGCTAACTCATGAAGGCCTGGTCCGAGAATTTTCTCACCAATACTTGCAGCATTTTCAACCATCTTCTCACTCTTCATAACATCGATTGTGGCAACCGCGGTTGCGCAAGCAAGTGGGTGGCCAGAGTAGGTAAGTCCACCTGGAAATACTCGCTCATCAAAGCTTTTAGAAATTGGTTCAGATATAACTACGCCGCCTAATGGAACATAACCAGAGGTAACACCTTTAGCAAAAACAATTAAATCTGGCGTAGATTTTGAGTGTTGATAGCCAAACCATTTACCAGTTCGCCCAAAACCTGACATAACCTCATCAGATATCCAAAGAATTCCATACTTATCACATAGTGCGCGCAAGCCATCAAGATAACCTGCTGGTGGCATTAATACGCCGGCAGTTCCAGGAACACCCTCTATTAATATCGCAGCAATAGTTTTTGGTCCTTCAAAAATAATTGTTTGCTCAAGGTGCTCAAGTGCACGTTGTGACTCCTCTGCCTCATTTGTTGCCCAAAAAGCAGAGCGATAAAGATATGGCCCCCAAAAATGCACATGGCCAAAAGCAAACTCATTTGGAAAACGTCTTGGATCTCCAGTTGCATTAATTGCAGAGCCGGTATTGCCGTGATAAGAGCGGTATGTGGAGAGAATTTTATGTCTATTGCTATGAAGTCTGGCCATTCTTACTGCGTTTTCAATTCCATCTGCCCCAGCATTTGTAAAGAAGACCTTTTTAAAGTTATCACCAGATATTTCAAGAATCCGCTTTGCTGCTTCATTGCGCGCCTCATTGGCATGTTGTGGCGCAATTGTGGTGAGAATATCTGCTTGCTCTTTAATGGCAGCGATAACCTTTGGATGTTGATGGCCAATATTTGTAAAGACTAATTGGCAGGAAAAATCTAAATACTTTTTACCAGTGAAATCCCAAAAGTATGAGCCGGCGCCACCTGCGATTGCCATTGGAGTGATCTGGGCTTGAGCAGACCAGGAGTGAAAAATATTAGCCCGATCATCAGCAAATACCTTCGCTGCCTTATCTGGATTATTTTCTGGGCTATTCAACACACTCTCCTTTCCCTTGCTCCATGTGGCCAATCTAATCACCTATGCGAGTTTTTTGGTAGTAAGTCCAGTAGAGAGGTGAGTAAACCTGAAGTATTGTACAGATATGAAAATTGTCTCACATTGGATCAACGGCGCGATTTCGCAGAGTAAATCAGAGCGCAGCGGTGAGATATTTAATCCTGCAACTGGAAAAGTTTCTGGAAATGTTAATTTTGCAACTACTGCAACTGTAGATGAGGTTGTTAATGTCGCCAGTAAAGCATTTGAACAGTGGCGCCACAGCTCACTTACCAAGCGAACTCAGGTGCTATTTGCCTTTCGCGAATTAGTAAATCAAAATAAAGAAAAGTTAGCAGCAATAATTACTGAGGAGCATGGAAAAGTATTAAGTGATGCCCTCGGTGAAGTAACTCGCGGACTTGAGGTAGTGGAGTTTGCCTGTGGAATCCCCCACCTGTTAAAGGGTGGATTTTCTGAAGAGGTCTCAACCGGCGTTGATGTTTACTCCATTAGGCAACCACTTGGAGCTGTTGCCATTATTTCTCCATTTAATTTTCCGGCAATGGTGCCGATGTGGTTTTTCCCAATTGCAATCGCATGTGGAAATACGGTAATTGTTAAGCCATCTGAGAAAGATCCAAGTGCAATCATGTTAATCGCACAGCTTTGGAAAGAGGCCGGATTACCTGATGGCGTATTTAATGTTGTACATGGTGACAAGGTAGCTGTTGATGCTTTGCTTACGCATTCAGGAGTTAAGTCAATTTCATTTGTCGGATCAACACCGATTGCTAAATATGTTTATGAGAATGGCACAAAATCTGGCAAGCGGGTGCAGGCATTAGGTGGGGCAAAAAACCACATGATTGTTTTGCCAGATGCTGATTTAGATCTTGCCGCCGATGCTGCGATTAATGCTGGCTTTGGCTCAGCTGGTGAGCGGTGCATGGCAATCTCAGCAATTGTTGCAGTTGAACCAATTGCAGATAAATTAATTGAGAAGATTAAAGAGCGAGCTTTAAAGATTAAAACTGGTGATGGCACAAAAGGTGCTGATATGGGCCCTCTTGTTACCAAAGTTCACCGTGACAAAGTTGCTGCATATATCGGAGCTGGTGAAAAAGAGGGCGCCAAAATTGTTTTTGATGGTCGAGATGTAAAGGTTGATGGCGAAGGTTTCTGGCTTGGACCAACCTTGTTTGATAATGTAAAACCAAATATGAGTATCTACTTAGAGGAGATATTTGGCCCAGTCTTAAGTGTTATTCGAGTTAAGAGTTATGACGAAGCTCTAAAACTAGTAAATGACCATCAATATGGAAATGGCACTGCGATATTCACCAATGATGGTGGAGCAGCTAGACGTTTTCAAAATGAGGTTGAGGTTGGAATGGTTGGTATAAATGTGCCGATCCCAGTACCAATGGCTTACTTCTCATTTGGTGGCTGGAAGAACTCATTATTTGGTGACTCTCATGCACATGGAACTGAAGGTGTTCACTTCTTTACTAGAGGAAAGGTTGTTACCTCTCGCTGGTTAGATCCTAGCCATGGTGGTATTAATTTAGGCTTTCCACAAAATACTTAAAACTAGCCACGAAGATTTTTAGCAAGTTCCTTAAAGTCATTAACCATAAAATCAACTTCTGCTTGGCCATGAGCCAAACTTATTAACCACTGCTCATCTAACCCTGGTGGAGTCATAATTTGATGGTTTAGCGACCATAGAAATGAGGTTTCTGCTACTAGAAAATTTGTTGCTTTGTAATCACGATAATTTCTAACGGGTGTAGGTGACCAGGTAATACAACCTTTCACACCAAAACCAACTGTGTGGGCAGGTAATTCATACTCAGTAATAATTTCGCTAATTCGATTTAACGCTTGAATATTTAATGACTCAGCATTATCTAATGCTTCTTTAGTGCAAATTTTATCAACAGCGCGCACCGCAGCCATTGCAAGTGCATGTCCATTAAATGTTCCAAGATGTGGCATTCTGCCATCAGTTACTGGCTTCATAAACTCTGCTTTGCCACCAAATGCTGCTAGTGGAATGCCACCACCAATTGACTTGGCAAGTGCAATTAAATCTGGGATAACACCTAACCGCTGAGATGCACCTTGTGGTCCGGCGGTAAGGCCAGTCTTTACCTCATCAAAAATTAAAACAATCTTATATTTATCACATAGTGCTCGAACTGCCTCAAGATATCCCTCATCGGGTAAAACAATTCCAATATTTTCTAAAACTGGTTCAACAATAAAACAAGCAATTGTGTTTGCATGCTCTGAAAACACTTTTTCTAGCGCTTGAATATTATTAAATGGCACAACATACGCCTCACCCGGTACAGCTGCATTTCCTACTACAACATTTGGTGACTCAGCATCACCTGCATTTTCTATTGATGGTTTAGTTGAGAACAAGACCGCATCACCGCTGCCATGGTAGCCACCTTCAACCTTTACAACTCCCTCTTTACCTGTGTAGGCACGTGCAGTACGAACTGCATACATAGTTGATTCAGTTCCAGAGTTAGTGAATCTAAGCTGCTCAATACCAAAACGTCGACATAGCCGTTCAGCAGCATCTCTTGAGAGTGGAGATGGTGCGGTATATAAAGTTCCAACATCAAGTGCGGAACGCAACTCGGCAACGACCTCTGGGTTTAAGTGGCCAGCAAGCATTGAGCCAAAGCCCATTGATAGATCAAGCATCTTACGACCATCAACATCGGTGACCCATGCTCCTTTTGCAGATACAACTGAGATTGGAAAAGGCTCAAATGATTGAAAGGTTGAGTGAGCACCGAGTGGGATATTTTGAACCGCTAATTGATACTCAAGACCTGAGCTAAGCAATCTACTCTTATATAAATCTAGTTGTTGTTGTAAAAGATTTTCTAATCTGAGACTATCCAGTGGTTTTGAATGTACAGGTACCGCACGGAAGGTTTGAGGATGGTTCGTTTGGGTTTTCATTGCAGGTTGGAGCGGTAAATGGGTTCAGATAGAACCAGAATTTAGGGCCACACTCCTTGCTAAATTTTAATACGCCTTAGTTTAGCAGGGAGATTATTTAAATCAACTACGTGTAATTCATGCGTAAAAATGTGAAAGTTTTAACAAGTAATACTTTTAATAGGTAGGATCTATAAATGGTAAATAATCGGGTTGATCTATCACCACACCAAATTGAGCATTTAAAAAGTTTAGTTACTGGTTTGGTATCAACAAATGAAACTGTGCTTGATCAACATGGGAGAGATGAATCTGCTATTCCACCAGTTAGACCATCTGTTGTTGTTATGCCGCAAAGTACTGAAGAGGTTTCTAAAGTTTTAGCTTATTGCAATTCCGAAAAGATTCCAGTTGTTGCCTTTGGTGCTGGAACATCATTGGAGGGTCATGTTTTGCCACTCTTTGGCGGAATCTCACTTGATTTAACCCAGATGAATAAGATAATTGAAATACGGGCAGATGATTTATTAGTAAGAGTCCAACCAGGTGTGCATAGAGTTGCATTAAATGAGAAGTTATCTAGCTCAGGTTTATTCTTTTCAGTAGATCCAGGTGCTGATGCCACCTTAGGAGGAATGGCTGCTACTGGGGCAGCTGGAACTACCACGGTTCGCTATGGTTCAATGAGAGATAATGTTTTAGCCCTAACTGCGGTAATGGCAGATGGCACAGTATTTAAGACTGGACGAGAGACAAGAAAATTATCAGCTGGCTATGACTTAACAAGGTTACTAGTTGGCTCAGAGGGAACTTTGGCAGTTATTACCGAACTAACACTTAGAATATTTGGAATTCCGGAGAAGATGGCAGCTGCCATAGTTAGATTTCCAACTCTTGCAGATGGGGTAACGGCTGCTACTGCAATTGTTAGATCTGGTATTGCTATTGCAAGGTGTGAATTTCTAGATGCTAAATGTATTAAAAATGTTAATGCACATGATGGGCTCACCCTTACTGAGATGCCAACTCTATTCTTTGAGTTTCATGGCTCCCCTGCAGGTGTAGCAGAGGATGCTGCTTCTGTGAAAAGTATTGTGGAAGAGTTCTCTGGTTCAGAGTTTGAATGGACAACAGATGAGGGTGCAAGAAGAAAATTATGGCAAGCACGTCACAACGCTTACTGGGCTGGCATTGCAGCAAATCCTGGAAAGCGTGCGGTCAGTACAGATGCAGCTGTGCCGCTATCAAAACTTTCTGATGCCGTAACTGTTGCTGACCAATTACTTTCAAAACATCCTTACCCTTATTCAATACTTGGACATGTGGCAGATGCTAATTTCCATTGTTTTATTGTGACCGATCCAGCAAAGCCGGAAGAGTTAGAGGATGTGCGTCACATCACCCATGAGCTAACAATGAAGATGATTGATATGGGTGGAACCTGCACCGGTGAACATGGCATAGGCTCAGGAAAAATTCAGGCTTTAGTCGCAGAAACAGGCGCGCCAGCAGTTAATATTATGAAGTCAATAAAGCAAACTTTAGACCCTAACAATATTTTAAATCCAGGAAAGGTATTTATTTAAATGATTAGCGCCTCCGAGTGGGTAATTACTGTTTTAGTTCTTTCTGGCATTATTGTTTTTGACCTACTAGTTGCAATTATTAGAAGAAATTCAGAGACTACGGTAAAAGAGTCAGCGCTTTGGACAATTTTCTATATCAGTTTAGCTATTTTATTTGGTGCAATGTTGCCAAATTGGGCAACAACTCAAGCACAAGGTGAATTTTTTGCTGGCTGGTTAACAGAGTATGCACTTTCAATTGATAATATTTTTGTATTTGTAATTATTTTATCAAGGTTAAAAGTTCCTAAAGAAAAACAACAGTTAGTACTTATGATTGGAATTCTATTAACTATTGCTATTAGAGGATTATTTATTCCAGCTGGCGCTACATTAATCGCACGTTTTTCAAGCATCTTCTTCCTATTTGGTGGATTTTTAATCTATACCGCATATGAATTATTTAAAGAAAGTGGTGAAGAAGATAAGGAGTGGAAAGAAGGAAAGATTGTCGCTGCTCTTAAATCAAAGAGTGCTAGCACTTTTACTATTGCATTAGTCTCCCTTGCCTTAACAAATGTAGTCTTTTCATTAGATTCTATCCCTGCAATTTTTGGATTAACAAAAGATGCCTATATTGTTACAACAGCTAATATTTTTGCTTTAATGGGACTGCGGCAACTTTACTTTTTAATCGGTGGACTACTAACAAAACTAGTCTATTTATCTAAAGGCCTCTCTGTTATTTTAGGATTCATTGGAGTGAAGTTAATTTTAGAAGCATTCCATGGCATTGGTATTCATCAGATTGGTGGGGTTCATATCCCAGAAATCTCATTAAATACCAGTCTTTTTGTAATCATTACTTGTTTAATTATCACCACCATCACCAGTTTGATCGCTTCTTCTAAATCAAAGGTGGCAGAATAGCCCTCATGATTGAGGGCTCAAATAAGATTCAGGTTTTTAAACCACACAGCTCTGCCTTGCCACCACTTAAGCCATATCTATCTGATTTATGGCGCCGGCGGGAGTTTGCAACAGAGCTTTCAAAATTTTCTGACAAAGCAGAGTATTTAGAATCTAAGTTAGGAAAAGTTTGGCTAGTTCTAAATCCATTATTTCTAGCTGTTATTTACTACTTACTTGTAACAGTTATTCAAGGTAGATCAGCACAGACAAATTCATTTACAATTCTCTGCCATATTCTGATTGGTTTGTTCACTTTTTACTTTGCACAAAACTGCATCTTATTAGGTGCACAATCTATTACCTCTGGTGGGCGGCTTATATTAAATCAAGCTTTCCCAAGATCTCTACTGCCGCTTTCTAGTGCAATTAGTGCAGCACGGCAGTTTCTGCCAACTTTGCCGGTATATATATCAATTGTTCTCATAGGTAAATTAGTTTTCAACGATGCAGCACTTCCTGGATTTACTTGGAACTATCTACTTATTCCACTTGTTTTAATCTTATTAGTGATAACAAGTTTTGGACTATCCCTTTTATTTGCCACCATGAATGTTTACTTTCGTGATACAACTAAATTACTTTCATACATAATGCGTATTTGGCTATACGCATCCCCGGTTTTATGGCAGCCAGAGATGCTAACTGGATGGCATCGAATAATTCTTTATCTAAACCCACTTGGCCCAATACTTTCGGCAAATTCAAGAATCTGGATTGATGGACTTACGCCCACCCTTGCTCAATTAATTGGCTGTTTATTTTGGGCAGTTTCTTCTATGTTATTAGGTGGTTACTTCTTTATCTCAAGGGAGCGCGATTTTGCTATCCGCATCTAACAAGCAATTTGTTATGCCAGATAATTTGGCTATTCGCATTGAGGATCTCTCAATTAGCTACAAAATCAATGTTGAATCAAAAAAGACCTTAAAAAATGCGTTAATGCGGGCAAGTCGTGGTGAGCGGGTTAGAACCAGAACGGTTGAAGCGGTTAAGAATTTAACTCTTGATATTCCGCATGGTTCAGTAGTTGGAATTGTTGGTGCAAATGGTGCTGGTAAATCAACTTTAATGAGATCAATTGCAGGAATTTTGCCACCAACTACTGGACAGATTGCAGTTAATGGTCGAATTTCAACATTACTTGCACTTGGTGTTGGTTTTAATCAAGCATTATCTGGTCGAGATAATATTATTTTAGGTGGCTTAGCTGCTGGTATGAGCAGGGCAGAAATAGAGAGTCAAACCGATTCAATTGCAGAGTTTGCAGATCTACCAGATGGTTTTATCGATATGCCAGTTCGCACCTATAGCAATGGTATGTATAGCAGGGTTGCATTTTCCGTAGCAGTAAATATGACACCAGACATCCTGTTATTAGATGAGGCTCTATCAGCCGGAGATGCAGCATTTAAGGAGAAGTCATTTAATCGAATGAGGCAACTATGTGCGGAGGCAAGAACTATTTTAATAGTCTCCCATGCACTCACTTCTCTAAATGAGCTATGTGATCAAGCTATCTGGCTACATAAAGGACAGATGTTGGCGAATGGAAAACCTGAAGATATTACTGAGCAATACTTAAAGTTTTTAAATGTTGGCGAACTACCCTCTAGTTATGAAGATTTATAGCGGTAATACAAAAAATACAGCAGTAATTAAGGCAGCTAAAGCTGCTGATTTAAGCAGAATAACAATTGCAGTTTTGCGATCTGCCTTACGATCTTCAACTGATGCAACTCTTGAGATCTTTCCAAGTCTTTCAAAATTAAATGTGCCAGCTAATCCATAAGCTAAACAAAATTTACTCCTAGATTGCACGAATCCAACTGAAAAAACTAATGCTGGAACGAAGATCGATATTCGAGAAGATCGTGATTGATCAGTTGCTAATAACGCTGTTGCTGAAGAAATAGTTAGAAAAATACCAAAAAGTGCAACTAATTGACGCCGCCTAATTTCACCTTTACCAATATTGCAAGAACCAGCAACATATTCGCTACTCACCTATGCGTCTTCTCGCTCTTCATCATCACTCCACACCTCATACTCATCACTTTCAGAGCGAGCAAGCCAATTAAATAAGCTCTTTACTGCACCAAATGCAACCAAGATCGAGAGTAGGAATGCGAATAATCTCTTAATTGCCTTAATCATGGGATAAATCTACTATGCAAATACTACGGCTGTTGCTAATTACCCTCGTTGGCGAGTTTGATTAAATCTTCCCCAGTTAGGCGAAATACCGTCCATTCATCCATAGCAACAGCGCCGAGTGAGTTATAGAAATCAATTGCCGGTTGATTCCAATCAAGTACCCACCATTGAAATCTTGGATAACCCTTTTCAACGCAGATCTGTGCAAGTCTTATCAACAACGCTTTTCCATGACCTGCTCCCCGATGCTTTGGATCAACAAATAGATCCTCTAAATACATCCCATGTTTACCAAGCCAGGTTGAGTAATTTAAATGCCATATTGCAATACCTGTTATCTCATCCCCTAGCTGAGAGAGCAAACAGTAAACCTGAGGATTCTCACAAAATAATGAACTCTCAAGATCGCTGATTGAAAGTACTACCTCACTAGGTGCCTTCTCATACTCAGCAAGTGCGTGGATATAGCGAAGAATTTCAGCTAAATCGGTGGGGGTTGCAGCTCTAACAATTACTGACATTTAAAGTATTTTAGCGGCGGTAAAAGCGAATTGAATATCTGACCAAAGATCATCCACACTCTCAATTCCAACTGAGAAACGAATTAGATTCTCTGGAATAGTATGACTTTCAGTTGCCCATCTGCGCCGGCGCTCCCAAATAGATTCCACGCCCCCAAGGGATGTGGCATTAGTTATTAACTTTGAAAAGTCACACATCTGATCAATTTGCGCAGTAGTTGCATTGACCTCAAATGAGATCATCGCGCCAAAGCCCTTCATAAATGATTTAGCACGCTCATGGTATGGATCAGTTACAAGCCCTGGATAACGAACCTTTAATACACGTGGATCTTTTACTAATCGATTTGCCAGCTCTAGCGCATTCTCCTGTGAGCGCTGCATACGAAGTGCGAAGGTGCGCAAACCTCGTAATGCTAACCATGCCTCAAATGGACCAGCAATAGATCCGCTATATCGTCGGGCTTGTTCTAATCTGCCATAGAGTGCATTTTCTTTTGTGCTGATTGAACCAAGTAATAAGTCACTATGCCCAGAAAGATACTTTGTAACAGAGTGCAAAGTAATATCGGCGCCAAGTGCTAATGGATTTTGAATCATTGGTGTAGCAAGAGTGTTATCTACAACTACTACACAGTGTGCAACTTTACCGGCGGCAATTACCGTTGGCAGATCAACTACCTCAATCCCTGGATTAGTTGGCGATTCTAAGTAAAGCATCTTCGCTCCTGGTATTGCTGCAAGCACTGCCTCGGTATTAGCTAAATCAACAAACCGAACTTCTAGTCGCTTATCTTCATGCATTTTTTTAAGCATGGTAGTAGTTCCTTGATAGCCATTGTGAGCTGCAACAATTACTGATGCCTCAGGTAATAATGAAATTACACAACTTATTGCACCCATACCTGATGAAAAAATTAAACTCTTGCCGCCTTCAAGAATAGAGATCGCATCCTCTAACGCACTCCATGTTTCATTGCCATATCTGGCATAACCAATTGGGCCACCTTCATGAAAGGTTGAGTTAAGAGCGATTGGCGGATTAAGAGCCCCATCTGGTTTTTTCTCAGGACGCCCTGCTGCTACAACCTTGGTCTCAGTTGCTAACTTATTCCAATCTTGTTCCTGATTCATAAGTAGAGCCTAACTGATTTACTTTAAAGTGAAAGCCTGAGTCAAGGTAGAAGGATGCTACTAATTTTTTGGCTCAAGGGTTAACGCTACTGAGTTAATACACCAGCGTTCATCAGTTGGCACGTCATAACCCTCACCAGTGAATACATGGCCTAGGTGTGAACCACAAGCAGCACACCTAACCTCAGTCCTTACTCTTGGAAACAATGATCGATCCTCAATTAACTCAACTGCATCATCTTTGGTAGGTGCGTAAAACGATGGCCAACCACAACCAGAATGAAACTTTGTATCGGATCTAAATAATTCAGCAGTACAGGCTTTGCATTTATAAACACCAGTCGTTTCGCTATCCGTATATTCACCAGTAAAGGCTGCTTCGGTAGCTGATTTGCGAAGTACATCATAAGAAAGTGGATCAACTCGTTTCTTTAATTCAGTATCATCAATGCTTACCTTATATGGCTGACCCTTTGAGTTAATTGGAGTTATTTCATTCATGGTTAGCGGTAGCAGTTTGTGGATAAGCAACACCTGTCGATGAGTGACAGTCATAACCATTTGGATTTTTTGCTAAGTATTTTTGGTGATACTCCTCAGCTAACCAATAGGTAATACCACTAGCGGCTTTAATCTGCGTAACAATTTCACCTAAACCATTTTTAGCTAACTCAGATTGATAAATCTCTTTACTTGATATTGCTTGGCTCATCTGTTCAGTGCTAGTAGTAAATATCGCAGATCGGTATTGTGTTCCAATATCTCCGCCTTGTTGATTTAGTGAGGTCGGATCATGCATTACCCAAAACTCTGCAAGCAATCTTTCATAAGATATAAGTGTTGAATCATAAATAATTTCAACTATTTCAGCATGATTAGTTGTGCCAGTACAAACCTCTTTATAGGTTGGATCTACTTTATTGCCACCCATATAACCAACTGAGGTTGATATAACTCCATCTAATTGCCACAACCTGCGCTCTGCTCCCCAAAAACATCCAGTTGCAAAGTATGCGGCTTGGCTCATCTGATAATTCTGGCCTATTACGAAAAAGTGTGCAATCTCAAAATGGCAGAGGAAAATTTAGATTTATTTCGCTACTGATAACCTTTGATCGGTGGCTGCTAAATCAGCCCCCGTAGCTCAGGGGATAGAGCACCGCCCTCCGGAGGCGGGTGCGCAGGTTCGAATCCTGCCGGGGGCACTTGATTTACGAGTTGCTGTGATCTATATCTTTAACTTCTCAGCAAAATATCCTTGTTTATTAATTAGATTAAGGAGAGAATATACACACATTATTGTTTTTAAAAATAATAAAATTTCTTAACCGAAGGAGTTGAGTGCCCTATGGATTGGCGACATGATGCTGCTTGTCGCGAAGAAGATCCTGAGGTTTTCTTTCCGGTTGGCAACACCGGACCAGCATTAGCCCAGATTGAAGAGGCTAAAAAAATATGTGAAAGATGTCCGGTTAAAGAGCCATGCCTTGCTTGGGCACTTGAAAGTGGTCAAGATGCAGGTGTTTGGGGTGGATTATCTGAAGATGAGCGACGGGCAATGAAACGTCGGGCAGCTCGTAATCGTGCTCGTCAAGCAGAGAACCAAGTTACATTTAATTAACTACAAAAGATATCTCAGCATTTGTCATATCTGCACTACGGAATAATTTAATACTGCCATTTAACTCATTTTTAGTAAGAGTGTTGGCAATCTGAAGACCTAAGTTAGCAGATTGCTCTAAATTAAAATTATCTGGTAGTCCTGCTCCGTTATCTATAATTGTAATGGTATAGGTGTTAATCTTTTTAATTATCTCAACTTTTAATAAATCTCCAATCTCAGATAAGCCATGTTCTAAAGCATTATGAATTAGCTCAGTTACAACTAGGGAGAGTGCAGTTGCAATTTTTGAGTCAAATGAGCCAAACTGACCAGTTTTAGTAAATTTAATCTGCCTTGGATTTAATTCAATTGCATTCTTAACAATTTGCTCAAATACCTGATCAAACTCAACTGATTCTGTTGACTGATTTGATAACGTTTCATGCACTAGGGCGATGGAAGCAACCCTACGAACCGCTTCAGCTAATGCTGCACTAGCAATTGGATCTTCTACTCTCCTAGATTGCAGGCGAAGTAGGGCAGAGACAGTTTGCAGATTATTTTTAACTCTATGGTGAATCTCTTTGATTGTGGCATCTTTAGTCACAAGTGCTCGATCTCGATTTCGTAGCTCAGTTACATTATGGAGTAGAACAATGGCCCCTATTCGATCCTCACCTTTTGTTAGTGGGATTACTAGTAAATCTATTACGCCACCTGGGCTTTCATACTCCGCCCTGCGCAAATATTTTCCACTTAATAAAGTTTGCCATGATTCATCAGTTGGTTGATTATCACCTTTATGTAGTGAGGAAAATACCTCACCTAAATTTTGCTGCTCTAACTCTTTTTGAAAGCCAATTCTACTTAATGCAGACCTAGCATTTGGGCTAGCAAAAAATATTATGCCATTAACATCTAATCTAATTAGGCCATCACCAACACGAGGTGCAGATTCAGAGCTATAGATGCTATTTCTAATTGGAAAACTTCCCTCTGCAATCATTTGAAATATATTATGAGCAATTTCGCGGTAATTTAATTCAAGCTTTGAAGGCATGCGCATTAAATCAGCATTACGATGGCGTGAGATTACTGCCAGAGTTTTACCACCAAAAATTACTGGAATTGTCTCCTGCTTAATCATAATTTCGCCAACCAATTCTGGTTGGGTATCTCTTACTATCTCACCATCTGATAATGCTTGATCAAGGTGTGGGCGCTGGCCCCAATTAATGGTTGAGCCAATTAAATCATCACTAAATACTGTTGCAGCTGTGGTTGGTCTAATTTGTGCCACAGCAATATAACCATCTGGCCAAGATTTATCATTCTTGCGAATTGGAAGCCAAAGTAATAAATCTGCAAAAGATAGATCAGCAATCAATCGCCACTCTGCTACAAGTTCGGCAAGATGTTCTATCTCATCTGCTGTTAATTTTGAATTATCTGCGATTAGCTCAGAAAAGGTGGCCATGGGCTAATGGTAGAGGTATTACTGTGCCTGTTGATTACCAATTTTGCCGATCTGTTTGTTAAAGGCATTGTTGTGCCAGAAGTACTGCCAGTTTTTTGAGCCATTGATCACTCTGCCTAATCGTCCATCATATGGAATCTGCACGCTTATTTCCTTGCTAACCAACGCTATAAATTGCTTCTGGATCATCTGCCCTAATCGATCAAATCTTTGTTGATTTAGTAAATATATTATCTTTGGAGGGTTAATTAGATTTGTAAAATCTTTTTTAAACTCAGTTAGATAAGTAATTCCATCCTCATTTGCTTTTACCAAATATATTAAGTGACTACAGCAAGCGATACTCTGACTGAGCCAATGCGCATTTACCCTTCTATCTGCCAAAGTATCAGTTAGTGATACCGCGCTGCCAGCATCAATTATTACTTGCTGAGTGGAGAGTGGTTGAAGTTTCTCCATTAACTGCTCTGCATTAACTTTATATACATTCTTTTCACTTACCGGACGTAGGTTATGGTGATTAGCGGAGATAATTGTGGCATCAATATAAATTGCGAGGTGATTGGCAATTGTTGAAGTACCGGGTGATCCTGGGGACCCCACAATTGTGTACAGATTATTTTGTCTTACCACTTTATGCATCATTGCTGGTCTGCTTGTTTGAGCAAGCTCAATTAGCAGTTGCGTTGGCTGATAATTTATAAGATCAACCTTAATAAATCTATGCTGCGTAAATCGGGTAATTAAATTGTTTAACTCTTTTACTATAATTAAGTCAGGTGAATATAAAATAGTAATAATTTGAGTGTTTTCTTCAAGGAAGGCCATTAATAAATCCAGGGTAAGAGCTCGATAAATTATGTTACATCCTTGAGAGTAGAGCAGGGCAGAGATTTCTTCCTCTGTTTCACTGTTTGAAATAGCTGTTACGATATTAAATTTTAAATCAGATGCTTCGAACAATTATCAGCCTGCTATCTGAAAGCATTTGCAAGGTGGGCAATACCTGATCATTATTTAATATCACTAACACGCTAACCTTGCCAGCATTACTTCGCTCCGTAACCTGTGATATTGAAATATCAGCAGCAACTAGTTGTGGTTGAGAAATAACCTTTGAATCTCGATTTGGAATCGCATAAATATCAACTATCTCACCCCGCTGTAGATCCATTGGTAGATCAGTAGGTTCAAGGGTTAATGGAACAAACCGGTGCTCAAGTGCATCACCTGCGGTAGCAATAGCCGCTGCTGGAATTAAGTCACCACTACTTATTCCTTTAAGAATTAAGCCACCAACAATTTGAGCATTTGTAGAAAGATAATTCTTAGCTGACTCTGGTAGTAATACTGATACAGATTTTAGATCGGCTGGTTTTATTAAATCACCTGGTGCTAAATCACTTTGAGTAGCCCAAACCATTACAGTTCGATTAGCTTCTTTAGCAATCAAGCCACCTGCCAAAATAGCGATAATAAATAGTGATAGCCCCATTGCTAGGCGAGAGTTTTTTAGGATATCTAGATTAGATATTTTCATAACTCTGATTTACCAGAGCTAGAGCTAATAAAACTCATCCGTTCGGATGAGGTGGGTATATTTTTACTAAGCCAAGATCACCAAATGACAATAATTGAACCAGCACTTATACCTGAAGTAGTTAATAAACCTAAATTATATTTAGTTCCAACTCCAGACCTAGAGTTTGGTCAAGAGTGGTCTCACCCAAAATTTTCAGCAAACCCATCATATCTATCAGAACTACCAAATCTGCATGAGTGGAGTGAAAGCTTTGTAATAGCAGTTATTGAGGTTTGGTCTGGACGCAGATCTGCAATGCAACTTGCAAAGAATTGTCATAGATCTGTAATTATTAAGTTAATAAGACAGGGACAAGAGTTAGTAACACCTTGTAAAATTAGAAAGATCTATCTAAGTGAACCGATCGAGGGGGTGGCCGAGACATCGGTAACACTAAGAATTAATGAGCGAGTGAGATCACTTATTTTGCGATTTGAAGGTGTTGATAAAAGGTGGATCTGTACTGAGTTAAATCTTCTTTAGGATTGCCCGTGGCATCTCTTATATTTTTTACCAGAGCCACAAGGACAAGGTGCATTACGGGAGGTCTCACCACTATTTGCGCTTGGTTCAATTTCAGCTGCTGAGTACTGAAGGGCTGCTACCGGTGCTGGTGCTGGTGTTAATCCCTTAGCTCCAACTTGATCTCCTTCAACCTGAACCTCCACATTAAATATAAATGCAACCAACTCCTCTTTAATTGCATCCATCATTGCTGTGAATAAATCAAAGCCTTCGCGTTGATACTCAACCAATGGGTCACGTTGAGCCATAGCACGCAAGCCAATTCCTTCTTGTAAATAATCCATCTCATAAAGATGCTCACGCCATTTGCGATCTAAAACTGAAAGTAAAATCTTCCGCTCTAACTCTCTCATTACTGTTGGAGTTAACTCATTCTCTCGTTTCTCATATGCTGAATTAGCATCAGCTAAAACTCGGTCAAGTAAAAACTCGCTATCTAAAGCAGACCGGCCACCTGCCTGGGTAAGAAGATCCTCTGCGGTAAATGAGATTGGGAATAATGCTTTTAGTGCTACCCATAGAGTTTGTAGATCCCAATCCTCAGAAACTCCAGTAGTGGTTGCTGAATCGATATAAGCAGCAATGGTCTCCTCTAAAAATTGGCGAACTAAATCTTTAATGTCAGCACCCTCTAAAACCTCACGCCGCTCTGAATAAACTACCTCTCGCTGCTTATTCATTACATCGTCATACTTCAAAACATTTTTACGCATCTCAAAGTTTAAAGATTCAACCTGCGTCTGAGCAGACTTAATTGCATTGCTCACAATCTTTGATTCCAGTGGCGTTTCCTCTGGCATTCCGGCCGCTCCTAAGAAGCGTTCTACTAATCCTGAGTTAAATCTGCGCATTAATTCATCTTGCAGGGATAGGTAAAATCTTGATTCTCCTGGATCACCCTGCCGGCCAGAACGACCACGAAGCTGATTATCAATTCGCCGAGACTCATGTCGCTCAGTTCCTAATACATAAAGTCCACCAAGTGATACAACAGTTTCATGTTCTTTTTCTACCGCAGTTTTTTGTTTTGCAATTTCAGATGGCCAAGCCTTTTCATACTGCTCAGGTGTTTCAGCAGGATTTAATCCTTGGCGTTGTAACTCAAAATCTGCCATGAACTCAGGGTTTCCACCAAGCATGATGTCTGTACCGCGGCCAGCCATATTGGTAGCAACGGTTACGGCGCCAACGCTTCCGGCCCGAGCAATAATCGCTGCCTCTCGCTCATGTTGCTTTGCATTAAGAACTTCATGGGGAATTCCATTTCGCTTTAAGATTGCAGATAACTCCTCAGATTTTTCAACACTTACTGTTCCAACAAGTACTGGTTGTCCTTTTTTATGCCGTGCGATAATATCCTGAGCAACTGCAGTAAATTTTCCAGCCTCAGATTTGTAAATTAAATCAGCTTGATCTCGGCGCTGCATAACCTTATTGGTAGGAATTGGAATAACTCCTAACTTATAAATCTGCATAAATTCAGATGCCTCTGTCATTGCCGTACCGGTCATACCGCTTAGTTTTTTATATAGCCGGAAGTAGTTTTGTAGAGTAATTGTGGCAAGGGTTTGATTCTCATCTTGAATCTCAATCCGCTCTTTTGCCTCAAGTGCTTGATGTAATCCTTCGCTATAACGCCTGCCGGACAACATACGGCCTGTGTGCTCATCAACAATTAATAGCTCACCACTCATTACTACATAATCTTTATCTCGCTTAAATAATTCTTTTGCTCTAATTGCATTGTTTAAGTAACTAATCATTGGCGTGTTTGCTGATTCGTAAAGATTTTCTATCCCTAACGCCTCTTCAACCCTAGTAACTCCCTCTTCTAGGATTCCAACAGTCTTCTTCTTCTCATCAACCTCATAATGGCTATCTCGGGAAAGCTTTCCAACAATATTGGCAAACTCCACATACCATTTGGTTGCCTTATCTGCAGGACCAGAGATTATTAATGGAGTTCTTGCCTCATCAATTAAAATTGAGTCAACCTCATCAACAATTGCAAAGTTATGCTCGCGCTGAACGCAATCAACTAGTGACCATGCCATGTTATCTCGAAGATAATCAAAACCAAACTCATTATTTGTGCCATAGGTAATATCTGCTGCATATGCTTCACGTCTTTCAGATGGAGCCATGCTGGAGAGAATTACGCCAACTTTAAGTCCTAAGAAACGGTGAACTCGGCCCATCCACTCACTATCGCGCTCTGCCAAATAATCATTGACTGTAACAATGTGCACACCTTTGCCAGTTAAAGCATTTAAATATGCAGGCAATGTTGAAACTAAAGTTTTTCCTTCACCAGTTCGCATCTCAGCAATATTTCCTCGATGTAACGCCGCCCCACCCATTAGCTGAACATCGTAATGTCGCTGTCCTAATGTTCGCTTTGCAGCCTCTCTTACTACCGCAAAAGCCTCTGGCAAAATTAAATCTAAACTCTCACCCTTTGCAACTCTTTCTTTAAATGCTTCGGTTTTATTTCGCAGAGCTTGATCATCTAAAGATGAGATATCACTTTCAAATTTATTTACCTGTTGAGCAATTTTTGCTAACTCTTTTATAGCCCTGCCCTCACCAGCACGCAAAATCTTGTCTAACAAACCCACAAGGATCCTCCATTGGTGATTAAAAGTAATTGATTAAATACCTAGTGGGTTATCGTATTAGAGAATTACGCCCCACCGCACACGCGGTGATCACGGCGTCGATGGTGATTTTGGCATCCCTTAAGGCCCGAAGAGCCTCCTGGATAGATGAGCCAGTAGTTATTAGGTCATCCACCAAAATGGTTGGACTCTGTGAAATTACTGAACCATTAACCCGATAGGCACTCTCAATATTTTTCCTTCTTGCTTCACTATTTAAGTTGCTTTGATCTTTAATCTTTTTTTGTATAAAAAGAATTGGTTGATAATAAGCCTGAACATTAATCTGACTTAGCTCTTTAATGACTTGTGCCAATAGCTCACTAATGTGATCACGCCCCCGCTTTCGAATCGCGCTTGGCCTTGATGGAATAGTAATTAGATTAATTGGCTGATTGAGCTTTAAATCAGTGATTGCAAAATTAATTGAGGTAGCTATTGAACAGGCAAGTAGATTTATAGCCGACTTATTACCAATTTCTTTTGCAGCTAAAATGATTTGAGAATTCTCTATGTTGTAATCTGTTGTGAAGTAAAGATCTATTTCAGCAATCTTTGATTTTATTGGTTGATTTAGCCATCTCTTTGTGCAAGGTAAGCAGATACTTTTACCTGGCGTATTACAGCTTATGCAAAATAATGGGTAGATCAGATCTTTTAAAGTAACAAGAGATTTAAACACTCACCTTTTATATCAAAGTAACACTCTTACTGTTTACAAATTCTGCTTATTGTTGATTACAAATCATCTGGCTCTAGCTTAATTGGGAATGATTTAATTGAACTCCCGTGATACTTAGGAAGTGTTAGCACAAAGTGAGCGCCTTGCTCCGGAGCGCCCCAAGCAAGTAATTGACCTTGATGCAACTTAGTATCCTCTAATGCAATAGAAAGTCCAAGACCGGTTCCACCACTTGTTCTAGCTCTAGATGGGTCAGCTCGCCAAAAACGATCAAATAATTTAGCGGCATCTGTCTGATTAAAACCTAAACCAAAATCTCTAACGCCAATAGCAACCTCATTATCGGTTTGGGCAACTTTAACCTCGATCTTCTTATTCTCACCATGATCTATGGCATTTGTAATTAAATTGCGCAAGATTCTTTCAACTCTTCTTGGATCTGCCTCCACTAGCATCTGCTCACCTGAGGTGGAGATTTCAAAGAGGGCAGATTTAGAAGGGTGCAGGTAGTCAATACTTTTCTTAACTAAGTCCGCAAAATCAAAGGAGGTAACTCCGAGTGAGGCTGCTTCGGCATCAAACCTACTCACCTCTAATAGATCTGAAAGTAGTAATTCAAATCGATCAATCTGATTTATTAGTAACTCACTACTGCGTGCAACATTAGGATCAAAATTATCTTTTCCTTGATAAATGACCTCAGCAGCCATTCTTAGAGTTGTCAGCGGTGTGCGAAGCTCATGCGAGACATCAGAGACAAATCGCTGTTGTAGGTGAGATAAATTTTCTAGCCGATAAATCTGCTGCTGAATCGATACCGCCATTTCATTAAAAGATCTACCTAAGCTAGCTAACTCGTCATCACTAGAGACCGACATTCGGCTAGTTAGATCACCTTGGGTAAATTTCTCAGCAACGGCGGCTGCCTCTCTAACCGGAGAAACTACTTGGCGAATAACGAACTGGGTGCTTAAGCCAATCAAAATAACTATTAGCAAACCGGCAAGCAAAAGAATCCAGGTAATATCGGAAATACTTCGATACTGAGCATCTAACTTAAATAAATAATAGATCTCATAACTACCAGAACGTGGGATATTTAACTTACCACCAATTAAAAATCCGGGGAACTCTTTTCCATCTGAATAACGAACCATTATTCGCTTATCTAAAATCTCGTCGCTTGCTCTTACCTGCTCTCGAAATTTATCTGGAATTGAATCTAGTACTAAAAGTGTGGGTACTGTCTGATAAATATTTTGATCTTTAGCAGTTTTTGAAATAGATAAAATAACGGTCTCTCGTCCAGATAGGGATCCATCCTCCCGGCTTGAGGTAATAAAATCTTGCACAACCTTACGTAATCCCTCATCATTTTGAAACCTTGCAATATTAAAGTGACCTTGAGCTAAATAAAGTGCATTCGCAGTTTCATTTTTAGAGATCGCAATTTTTTCGTTAATGACGGTAGAGGAGACTCGATCATGAACTAATACTCCAATTACCGAGGTGGCAAGTACTGTAAGAAGTAGATTAGTTAGCAAAACCTTAAGGCTAAGTGATTGCCTAACCTTAATCTTGCTAATAAACATAGTTAAATCTTAGCCGCCCCCGCTTTATATCCAACCCCGCGGACTGTTAGAACATACTCTGGGCTTTCTGCATTAACTTCGATTTTTGACCTAAGTCGCTGCACATGCACATTTACTAATCTTGTATCGGCAGCGTGCTGATAACCCCAAACCTCACTTAGCAATGCTTCTCTGGTAAAGACTCGACCTGGCTCCTTTGCGAGTGCAGCTAATAAATCAAATTCCAACCTAGTTAAAAGTATTTCTTGGCCATCTTTAATAACCTTATGCTCCATCTGATCAATAAGCAGATTTCCAACAGATAACGTGCCAACCTTGTTGCTTCGACGTAATCTGGTATTAATTCTTGCCACTAACTCCTGTGGTTTAAAAGGTTTGATCATGTAGTCATCAGCGCCAGCTTCAAGTCCAAGCACAACATCTTGCGTATCACCTTTTGCAGTTAACATAACAATTGGCACCATTGATTTGTTGCGAATTAATTTACAAACCTCAACGCCATCTAAGCCTGGCAACATAACATCTAATAAGACTAGATCGGGCGGGTGAGAGTTAAAAAGATCAATTACCTGATCGCCTCGATTAACTAAATCGACCTCCATGCCAGCACCAGTTAAAACAATGCTAAGCATCTCTGCTAAGTCTTGGTCGTCATCAACAACCATGACTAATGGCATTTATGAACCGTGTTCCCAAGAGTTTAGATAAAGCTCTTGTGCTGGTGTTAAAACATCAAGAGATGATCCCATACTCTCTAATTTTAAACGTGCAACATCTTTATCAATCGAAACTGGAACATTATGCAAGCCAGCAGCTAATCCTTTACCAGCCTTTAATAACCACTCGGCAGTTAGTGCTTGATCAGAGAATGACATATCCATAACAGATGCTGGGTGACCTTCCGCAGCGCCAAGATTGGCAAGTCTGCCCTCTGCAATTAAAAGAATTCGTCGGCCATCTGGTAACACATACTCATCAGTTTGGTGGCGCATCTTTGCATTTTTTTGCTTAGCATTTTTCTCAAGCCATGCAACATCAATCTCAATATCAAAGTGGCCAGAGTTAGCTAATATGGCGCCATCCTTCATCTGCTTAAAATGTTCATCACGCAATACATCACGATTACCAGTTACAGTAATAAATAAATCACCAATTGCCGCAGCTTTTGTCATTGGCATAACTCTAAAACCTTGCATTAACGCATCTAAGGCCTTAGTTGGATCAATCTCGGTAACAATTACCTCTGCTCCCATGCCCTTTGCACGTTCGGCAACACCTTTACCGCAATAGCCAAATCCAGCAACTACCACAACTTTGCCTGCAACTAATGTATTAGTTGCGCGGAAAACTGCATCCATAGTCGACTGACCTGTGCCATAACGATTATCAAACATATGTTTTGTGTCAGTGTCATTAACTGCAATCATTGGAAACTTTAAAGCACCATCTTTAGCCATCTGACTTAATCTAATAACACCAGTTGTGGTCTCTTCGCAGCCAGCCATTACGCCATCAATTAATTCAGTACGGGTCGTATGAAGAACATTTACTAAGTCACAACCATCATCAAAAACTAATTGTGGCTTGATATCAAGGGCAGCATTTAAATGTTTGTAATAGCCATCGCGGTCAACTGCATTGCGAGCAAAAACTGAAATTCCATACTCGTAAACAAGTGCGGCGGCAGTGTCATCTTGGGTTGAAAGTGGGTTTGAAGCACAAAGTGCTAAATCTGCACCACCTGCTTTTAATGCCAACATTAAATTAGCTGTCTCAGTTGTAACGTGCATACATGCTGCGATCCGAATTCCTGCAAATGGTTTCTCTTTGGCAAACCGCTCTTTAATTTGCGCCAACACTGGCATGTTACGAGCTGCCCACTCAATCCGCTTCTTTCCTTCACTTGCTAATGCCGGGTTAGCAACATCGTTTTTAATCGCAGTTGTTGTACTCAATTTACTCTCCTATAGATTTGGCTACTTAATCAATGGTTTATTAAAAAAGGTTATGGGCTAAAGATACCCTGCTTTATAGCCCTTTATCGAATATTAATCAGGGCAAGTATGGTGTCCCTAATTTTAACCATCTCTTTTTGAGTATTAGCCTCCACATTTAGTCGAAGTAAGGGCTCAGTATTTGAACCCCGCAGGTTAAACCACCAGTTATCTGCGGTAACAGTTAAGCCATCTAACTCATCAACTTGATATTGACCATGATATTTATCACGGACTTTTGCAATAGATTTTGTCACATCCTTTACTTTGCTATTTATCTCACCACTTGCAACATAGCGGTTATATGGGGCAAGTAACTCAGAGAGCTCTCCTTTTGCCGCCATCAACTCCGCTATTGCATATAAGGCAGCTAACATGCCGGAATCTGCCCGCCAAAAATTATTAAAGTAAAAGTGACCAGAGTGCTCACCACCAAAAATTGCACCAGATTGCGCCATTAGGTTTTTGATATATGAGTGCCCGACCCGACTTCGCACTCCCACCCCACCATTTTCAGCAATTACCTCAGCTACCGCCTTTGATGAGATTAGATTGTAAATAATGGTTGCCCCAGGATTTGCCTTTAACTCTCGGACTGCGATTAAAGCAGTTAGGGCTGATGGATTAACTAATTCACCTGCTTCATCAATCAAAAAACAGCGATCAGCATCGCCATCAAAGGCTAGGCCAATATCTGCCTTCTCCTTCTTAACTCGTTTTTGTAAATCCTTTAAATTAGTTGGCTCAATTGGATTTGCTTCATGGTTGGGAAAGTTTCCATCTAATTCAAAGTACATTGGGATTAAATCAACATCTAATCTAGCCATTACCGCAGGGGCGGTGAAACCAGCCATGCCATTACCAGCATCAATTACAACCTTAAGCTTTCGCTTCTTAAATGCATTCTTGGGAAATTGGGCAAGCAAATAATCAACATACTCTGTTAGCAAATCGTGCTTTCTTACAGAACCAACTGGACGATTTGAAATTGGCACACCCATCTGAATTAACTCCCGGATCTTAAGTAATCCAGATTCTTGGCCGATAGGTCTAGCTCCACTTTTACAAAGTTTCATACCATTATATTTTGCTGGGTTATGGCTGGCGGTAAACATTATTCCCGGCAGATTTAATTTACCGGAAGCAAAATACAACATATCGGTTGAGGCAAGTCCTATTCGTATTACATCCATGCCCTGAGTAGTAACACCATCGGTGAAGGCATCAGCAAGTAATGGGGATGAGGGGCGCATATCTTCACCAACCACAATAGTTGCCGGTTCACGTTCATACTCGAGGAACTTAGCAAATGCCACACCAACTGAAAAAGCAAAATCTGGTGTGATCTGATTCTTAACTAAGCCTCTAATGTCATAGGCCTTGATAATTTTATCTAGCATAAGACTCTTAACTTACTAAGGTTGAGTTTTAAAAATTAATTAGATGGTAGTACTCGTAGGTGCCCACGCCGACCAAGTTCAGGGGGCATTGCACTGCTATTTAGATCTGAGCTAGCCACCTCGCGTACTGCATTTGCAATCGCCATTAGATCTTCATCGGTTGGTCCAACATCATGATTGCTTATCTCTTCTTTAATAACATTCCAACCAACTGGAACAGTTAACCGCTCACTATGTATTTGGCAAAGATCATAATTATGTGGTTCAGCATAGGTTGAAAGTTGACCAAGAACTGCTGTGGAGTCGGCGTAGATATAGGTAAGGGTTTTAATGGCAGAGCTAGTACAACTTGCTCTAGAACATCGACGACCAGTCAGCTTCCTCATATCGAAAGGTTAATGGAGTAACTGGTAAAAAGTTGGGATTTAGCCCCGTGTAATAACACCAGCATCAGATACTGGCTCAGCAGCGGTTTCTAAATTTGCACCATTATTCATAGGTATGTAGCTACTTCCTATACTGCCAGAGTCTGGAAATAGGATAACTCCCCCACTAATTCCTTTACCTTTTGCACTTACCTGCAAGCGACTTAATCCAACTGGTGCCTGCCAGGTAATGAAATTACTTCCACTTATCTGTTCTTCAATTTTCTTACCATTAACACCAGTTGCGGTAATTAAAATATTAATTTGGTCACCAGTAAAGTTTAGAACTGGTCTTGAGCCAGTTAGGTTTACACTCCATTTTGTTAACTGGTCAGATGCGCTCGCCCAAGCAATCTCACTATTTTTACCAAAGGTAAGGTTAGTAAGTACAGAGGCTAAAATTGGTTGATTTGAATTGATAATTATTGAGAATGATTGATTATCAGGAGCAAATGTAAGTGGGATATCTAAAACTCGCTGACTTGTGACTTTAAGCTGTGAAAGCCCAACTGGAACAAAGTTTCCATCTTTTGAATTTACAGTTACCTCTATTTCAGCATCAATTTTTCCTGGAACTAGTAAGCGTAAGTTGTGACTAATGGAATTATTTTTATCAATTAACTTGCTAGTCAATCCGGAGATAGATGCAATTGTTAAACGCTTAGTAGGGGATGCAACTGGCGCTACAAAATCAGCACCTAATGACTTAAGTCCTTTTTTGCGTTCATCAAAAAGATAAGAACTAACTCTGCCAGATTTAGTATTAACTGCAATCATTATTACTTCTTCACCAGGAACTAATGTATCTACGGAAATTTTCTTAGTTGAATTTTGAGGTATTAACACAGCACTTGGTTCTAACTTCCCGTTTGGTGTAAAGATCTCAATATCAACAGCTGCCTCACTAAACCCACTATTAATAAGATACAAAATAGATTTGCTAGTTAACGCACCTGAACCACCAGCAAACCACTGTTGGCCGTTGCTGACTGAACATGGCACCACCGCTTTCCAGCCATTATTAGCAAAAGTAAGTGCAGTACCAGAGTTTCCTTCAATTAAAATTGCATCATTAGTTAAAGGGATAACAGTGCTATTACCAGGTGATAACTTTTTACTCCTTCCATCAATTCCTCGTCGATTAATCTTAGAATTAGTTAATGAAGCAATTGATGCAACTTTATTGCCGATGGCTGGACAAACTGTCGCTGGGTAACTTGAGGTTAATTTAATCTGCTTACTACGAGTTGGTGCGGAGTAGGAAATCACCGCAAGCAAGGCCAGTAATACGATAAACGCCAATGATTTTAAGAGTTGTGGCTTAGTTTTCATACCAACTCCTCAAGTGGAACTTCTCGACGCCGTCTTCCAGCAGGTAGCGCCAAAATAATTACCGTTAGAATCATAATTAATTGCAGTGAAATCCAAGCTCGGCGCGATGTTCCGTCATGGGTAAGTGAGATATCACCTGGCTCATTAATTTTAAATGTTGGCTGACCAAATTGATTCTGTTCTAATTTAACAATCTTTCCATCTTTAAGTAGATGCCAAGCGTTGTCATACTTTTCGGCCAAGATAATTGAACCAGATCCTGGCACATATGTTGATGAAGATACCTCATTAGAAACTAGAGAAAAATATTGTCCTAAATTACTTTGATAGGTAACTCTGGCATGTGCGCCATTTACTTTCCAAACCACTCCATCTTTTGTGGCAGAGCTACGGGTAAATCCACCAATTCCATCTACTGTTCTAACAAATGCTGGATCAGCTGGATTTTTCATAAAAATATACTGAATTCCATAGAAACCTAAAACCTGACTACTGGTAGCACCAACTCCGTTAACCAAATCTACGATTGCTTTATGGACTAACTCCGGAGTTTTACCACCAATATCTGGATCACCTAGTTGTAAATCACCACCTCGTGTTATGAAGTATTTAAGTTGCTCAGTACTTTTGCGAATCACTAAAGTTTTAGGCTTATCGTTAGTAGTTGCTAAATCGGTTATGAATGCTGGAATAACCTGCTCTTGCTCAGTTCTCACAGGTGAGTCTGCGCCAATTGTTACTGCCCAGAGTGGCAATATAACTATTGAAAGAATTGTAATCACAGTAGTAAGTGCAGAAACTAGATGCTTAATACCAAAGTTTGAAGCTCGCAGTTGCGGCAAAATTTTATCGGCAATTGTAAAAATTGATAGTAAAATAATAAGTTGTGAAAATATAATTAATGGCCCAACCCAAATACGTTCAGCCGCACTACTATTTCCAGTTATATAGTAGGAGTTTAATGTGGCAGCTAACGTAATTGCTACTAATGCTAGAGCTGCTAACCTTCTTTGAGTATTAGAAATTAATCCAATTAATAAATAAAATGCAAATGGAGCAAGAATAAATAATTCTGGCGATCCTGGTCCTCCGGGATTAAATAACAGGGTAGAGATCTGATCACCAGCTGGAACTGATAGACCTGGCTCTTTTAATGCAGATATTGGGTGTGTGAGAGCAGTGAGTGAAAGTGGAATATTCATTAAAATTGGTGAGATAAGTAGTGCAAACCGTTTTTTAAACTCATCTTTGCTTAAATTTTTGAAGATCTCTTGCCTGCTAATTACCCGCCAATTAGTAGCAGCTAGGTAGGTATATATGAATATGAAAAGGTTGAGTAATAGCCAGCCAAATAGAAATACTGGCGAGAAGGTAGTAGCAGTGGCAGCTAATAGTGAAATTCCAAATACCTTGCGCCATTTAACAGCAGATAAATCCATACGCTTGCCATGTAATGCTAAAAGTAGTGGCGAAATAATCGCAACCACAATTGTGCCAAGGCGACCCTGGTTAAGTGCAGTCATAACTACTGGTGAGAAAGCATATAAAAATGAAGCAAATGTTGCGGTGTAATTTTTTAAGCCATGATGGCGAAAAGTTAAATAACAAATAATAAATAGCAATGTTGGGGTTAAAAAGAAAAGAAGGGCTATAAACAATTGTGGATTGCCACCAGTAATTACGGAGGCTAAGCCAATAATTGGTATCCACGCCGGTGCGGCATCACTGCTGCCTAGTCCAATAAGGTGCCATGAGTTAGCAAAGGAGTTAATAAGTTGCATCGCACTATCTGGTGAAATTGGTAGTGCTCCCCCAGATAAAGAGCCAAACCGATTGCGGGAGTAGAGGATTGAAAAAATGATTGAAAGTAAAATACCAAATAAAAATGGCAATTTAGCCAATGCTCTTATTTTGCTAAAGCTTTTAACTGTTTCATACTCTGGCTCATCAAAGCTCTCATCAATAACCCCAATGTCAGAGTAGTTTTTTGCACGAGTAATTTCTGCGCCAGTTTTGCCTGGCTTAAATGCATTTAATAATGAGGAAGAGATCCTCTCTAATATTGATCTAATCTGTAGGCCACGGGGTGGAATGAATGGCTTTATTACTCGAGCACTTAATACTCGATTAGATCTGCGATACCTTCTTGATTTAATTAAATCTGCGGGCTTAAAAATTAAAAGTGCAATCGCTGCAATCTCATCGCCTGCATAGCCAGGTAGTTTTGCTAGTAAGTAAATTAGTGATCTGCCTAGTGAGGTAACTAGAAGTTGAATTACAACCCAAGGCAGAATCCACCAACTTGAGTTTGCTAATAAAACAAAGGCAGCATTACGGCGATCTAAGAGCAGTGGCCGGTGCAAGATTGCATCTTTAACATCAATTGATCTGCGCTCTGATGAGGAGGCCTCGGCGTGATAAAGGATTGCCTCTCCCACACATATAACTGAGTAACCAGCAATATGAGCCCGCCAACCCAAATCAATGTCATCCCTAAATAGTTCAAGACTGGGATCAAAGCCACCTAGATCTTCAAAGAGTGATCTTTTAATCAACATACCTGCGGTGCTTACCGCTAACACTTCATTTATATCATCATGCTGTCCTTGATCATGCTCTCGCTTTTCCAGACCACTCCAGCGAGTGCCATTTTCAGTAATGCTTATTCCGACCTCTAAAATATGCTTTCGGTCATACCAACCTAAAATCTTTGGTCCAGCAATACCAACCTGTGGTCGTTGTATAACAGCTGCTAACAATTTAGCTAAGGCATACCTATCCGGTGCGCAATCATCATGCAAAATCCAAAGCCACTCTTGCTCAGTAGTTCCAGTTGCAGCTGGTGGTAATTTTGCTACTGCGGCAGCAACTGCAGAGCCAAAGCCTGCGGTGCGAGATTGCTTAATTACTTTAATACCCGCATTGTTCAAAAATTTTACTGAATCATCAGTTGATCCATTATCTACTGCAATAATTTCATCAGGTTGATGTTTTTGTGCAGATAACGCGGCAACAACTTCACTAAGCCAAGTAACACCATCATGTGTAACAACAATTGCTGTTACATATTGATCTTCTATTTGGGCTTGCGCCCCGGTGCTCGCTTTTTCAGCCACCCGTTATTTTATGCGCTACGGCGCTTTAAGCGGCGGCGCTCACGTTCTGATAATCCGCCCCAAATTCCAAAACGCTCATCATGGGCTAGGGCATACTCAAGACATTCAGCCCGTACCTCACAGGAAAGACAAACCCGCTTAGCCTCCCGGGTTGAGCCACCCTTCTCAGGAAAGAATGCCTCTGGATCAGTCTGAGCACAAAGTGCGCGCTCCTGCCAAGAAAGCTGTTCTGATGAAACTACAAGGGCCGCAAGCTCTGCGCGTTGGTCTGACATATCTCTCCTTATAAATACTTCTTACTTCCTAAGGGCCTGGGGTAAACCCGCTTATGGGATAATTACACGCTTGTAACTCGATTAAGTCAAGTCGCGGTAGCCAAATTATGGGGATTAAAACCCTAAATAATTGGATATTACGAGCATTCCAGCAGGGATTTGAGCGGCTGGGGCAATTATTGAGTCAATTACTTTGCAATTAGCACCTATTTTTGCGCCCTTACCAATTATTGAACCACTTATCTGGCTATTGCTAGCCACACTGACTTCACCAGCAATCACTGAACCATTATTAATCACTGCATCAGATGCTATCTGGGCAGTTGCTGCCACAAGATGATCACCAGAGTGTGCTGGGGTGGCGGATGAGAAAATTTTGCCAGTTATTAAATCAGCTGAAGCCTTAACCAATGCAGCGGGGTTTCCAATATCTAGCCAATAAGAGGTATCTAGGTAGCCAAATACCTTACTTCCAGTAGCTAATAAATTTGGGAAGGTATCTCGCTCCACACTAATCACCTGATTACTTGGAATCTGCTCAATCACCTTACGATTAAAAACATAACAACCAGCATTGATCAGGTTGCTAATAGGTTTATCCATCTTCTCCAGAAATGATTTAACCTGATTATCTTCCACCAACTCGACACAGCCATATGCCCTAGCATCTGTAACTTTAGTTAAATATAGGGTGATATCAGCATTACTTTGCTGATGAAATTTTAACTGAGCAGCAAGATCATGTCCGCTTAATACATCACCATTAAAAATTACAACCTGATCACATGGGTCAAGTAGATTGGCAGCATTTTTAATTCCACCCCCTGTGCCAAGTGCGGTTGTTTCAACTGCATACTTAATCTTTATGCCAAACTTTTTACCATCACCAAAATATGGCTCAAATAACTCAGCTTTGTATGAGGTGGCTAAAACAATCTCTGCAATACCGGCTTGGGCTGCTTTTCTAATTTGATGCTCAGTAAATGGAACACCTGCTACCTCAAGCATTGGCTTAGGAGTTTTAAGAGTTAGCGGCAGCAGTCTGGTCCCCATACCACCCACTAGTAAAATTGCTGAGGTGCTCATTGTTTAATCCTTGCTACCGCTTTAGCAATATTTTCATCAGTTGCGGTAAGTGCAATTCGAACAAAGTTTTCACTGCCATAAAAGCTGCCTGGGGTAACTAAAATTCCATGGGATGCAAACCAATCCACTGTTTTATACCCATCCTCGCCCTTAGTGCACCATATATATAAACCAGCCTCACTATGCTCAATAGTAAATCCAACAGAAAGTAATGCTGAACTTAGTGAGCTCCGGCGGTTGTTATAACGCTGCACCTGCTCCTGCACATGCTTTTCATCTGATAACGCTGTGATCATCGCCTGCTGCACCGGTAATGGCATCATCAGTCCAGCATGTTTTCTGATTTGGCGAATCTGATCAATTAACTTGCTATCTCCTACTACAAAAGCCGCTCGATATCCGGCTAGATTTGATCGCTTAGATAATGAATGAACCGCAAGTAGATTTGTGTTATTACCAGATGCCAGTGCCAAAATAGATTTAGCATCTTTAGCAAAACTTAAATAACACTCATCACTTGCAACTATTGCATTATTTTTCCTGGCCCAAGAGATAACCGCAGATATTTGCTCATCATTTTGTACCTGCCCAGTTGGATTAGATGGTGAGTTAAGCCATGCTAAGTCTGCCGTTGGCCAAGTAGTAGCATCAATATCTACAGCAACTGCATCTGCTGATGCCATAAGTGCACTAACTAAGTATGTTGGATATGCAATCATTGGATATAAGACTTTTTTAGATTGCAAAAATGTTGGTAGTAGCGCAATAAACTCTTTTGAACCAATCACTGGTAACACATCAAAATCGCCGCTAACACCTAAATTTTTAATTGCCCAATCTTTTATGGCACTTCGTAGTTGCTCGCTGCCAGCGACTACAGGATAACTAGGCGAGTTACTTACCGCAGAGAGTGCATCTTGAATAAATTTTGGCGTGGCATCAACTGGTGTGCCCTGGGAGAGATCTATAAAACTATCTAGATGTTTTTTTGCCTTATCACCATAGGGTGCCAAAAGGTCCCATGGAAAATCTGGCAGCTTGTCCAAAATTTATTTCTCTTGTGGCGGCAGAGCGGCAACTATCTGGTGATCTTTACCAATTGGTCCAAGTTTGGCAGCACCACCAGGGGATCCAATCTCAACAAAAAACTTGGTATTAACCTCGCTGTAATCTTTCCATTGGGAGGGCACATCATCTTCGTAATAGATCGCTTCAACTGGGCAGACTGGCTCACAAGCCCCGCAATCGACGCACTCATCAGGTTGGATATAAAGCATGCGATCACCCTCATAAATGCAATCCACTGGGCACTCTTCGATGCAAGATTTATCTTTCACATCAACACAGGGTTGAGCAATTATGTAGGTCATGCTTCTCCTTACAGTTGTAATAGCCGAGTTAGGTAGAGAATACTGCCATCAGTATCGGCAGATCACGAGTTTAAGTTTAATAGAGGGAGTCAAATGCAGCCATCAGCGGCGCAGGTAGGAGTGCGAGTGAGTATTCGCCTACATGATCCAGCTGGCGGCTTTCGGGATATTTTGGGCATTTTAGAGAGCGAAAACACAGTACGAAAGAAGGATGGCTCACTAATTACCTTCGATACAGCAAAGATAGCGGCATGGAAGATTGTGCCAAGTAAATGATTGCTACTCAGATTGAATTATTTGATACTAAATCACGCCAACTACAACCACTGCAAAGTAGTGACGGCAAAAAATTAAGAATCTATAGCTGTGGTCCAACTGTCTACCGAGATGCCCATGTTGGCAATATGCGCACATTCTTACTTGGCGATCTAATTATTAGGCTTGCAAAATATCTCGGCAATGAGGTGGAGTTTATTCAAAATATAACCGATGTTGGACACATGTCAGAGGATTTTGTAGAGGACAAGATGCTGGCACAAGCTAAGGCAGAATCAAAGGACCCATTTGAAATTGCTCGAATATATGAGGGCAGATTTCACAATGATCTTAAATCTTTAAATATTACGGCAGCTGATTTATATCCAAAAGCAAGTGAGTGCATCCAATTGATGCATGATCTAATAAAAAAACTAATTGATACTGACCATGCATATGTTGGTAGTGATAATTGTGTTTACTTTGCGGCCCAATCATTTGCTGGTTATGGAGCGATTAGTGGTAATCGATTAGATGCATTAAAGCCTGGCCACCGCTTTGAATACACCGAAGATGGCGCAAAGAGATTTCATGCTGATTGGGCGCTTTGGAAAGCTGCTGCTGGCCGTACTGAAATGATTTGGGAATCTCCTTGGGGAGCAGGTTTTCCGGGTTGGCACATTGAGTGCTCTGCTATGTCACTACATTACTTAAATCAATTTGTAGATCTACACCTTGGTGGAATTGATTTGCGCTTTCCCCATCATGAGAATGAACGAGCACAATCAAATGCAGCAATAAACTCTGAAGCGGTAGCACTTTGGGTTCATGGTGAGCATCTTTTATTTGAGGGACGAAAGATGGCTAAAAGCACCGGTAATGTAATTTTAGTATCTGACTTAATTGCCAAACACCTAGATCCGCTATCACTAAGGTTATGTTTTTTAGAGAATCGCTATCGCAGTCAGATGGATCTAAGTTGGGAGAGTTTAAAAGCAGCGCACCTATTGCTACAACGTTGGCGCGAGAAAACTGCGCTTTGGCGGTTAGCAAAGGGTAGTGATACCAAACAAGCTGAGAGTTTTATAGATGAGATTGTTACTGATTTAACTGCTGACCTAGACACACCAAGAGCGCTACAGAAATTGAGAAGTATTGAAAAGGCTCAGACCTTAAGTGATGGAGTTAAGTTTAAGATCTTTGAATCTGTCGATGCTTTACTTGGCTTAGATCTGCTTAAATCACCTGCAGTTAAGGGTGAATTACCAGAGAATTTAAAAAAACTATTTGAATTAAGAACTGCTGCACGAATAGCTGGGGATTTTGCTGAAAGTGATCGCCTACGAGATCTCTTATTAGAGAATGGGGTATCTGTTAAAGATAGTAAGAATGGGCAGAGTTGGGATTACTTACTTTAGAAGCGGTAACTCTTTCCTAATATAAGTGCCAATAGCAGTGCAATAAATCCACCAACTAGGAATAGATTTCCGTAGGTATTTCCGTAGATTAATAATTCATCCCCCACACCTAATGTGCCAGCTTTCATCACTACGGTAAGCCAAAATACGGCGGTAAGAATTTGGTATCTGAGTAAAAAGTATGCTTTTCCAATAAATCGCACGCCTAAAAATGTAAGTAGCAGGGATAATATAAATCCAAATGGTTCAATGGAATTATGTAACAAGGTTGCAGAGAAACCCAGCACTACACCAAAGATTATTGCCTTAATTATTTTCATTAATTAACTCCAGCAAAGATATCTAACTCTCGCCCCTTCTCATCAAATGGTGCAGCTGCCACACCCTTAGCCAATGTGTAGTACTCATCGCCCCAGACTGATAAACCAAGATTATTTGAGAGTGCAAAAAATGGCCCATCTACTGAGATTTGGGTGGCATGTGCTTTCATCGCGGCAAGTTTTTGTGGCACAAACTCTGGTGCATTTACTACTGCGGTAACTAACTCATCTGGTTTTGCAAAAGGTAGATCATCAACACTTTCTGCACCAAAGAAATCTGAACCAACCTCTTTCATCTTCTCAATACCCATTTGGATTACCGATCTTGGCATCGTGTTCCAATAAATCTTACTAATTTGCCACCCTTGATCAGCGGCAAGCTCTGCGGCACGCATTGCAACTCGGTGGGCTTTAATATGATCAGGGTGTCCATAGCCCCCAAACTCATCATAGGTAATTAATACCTGTGGCTTGATCTCTAAAATAATCTTTACCAACTCAAGGGATGCCTCATCTAGATCTGTTTGCCAAAAAACATCACTTCGGTCATTTTGTGGTGTTCCCATCATTCCGCTATCGCGCCATTTTTTATCTGGGGCACCTAAGAATCTAAAATCTTTTATGCCAAGCTCGTTCATAGCATTGGTTAGTTCAATTATTCGTTGTTCACCTAATTTGTCATCTTTATCACTTGCTAAATTAGCAAGGTCTGAAACTAGGACCTCACCCTCTTCACCTCTTGTGCAGGTTACTAGGGTTACCTGCGCACCAGCAGTGGCATATTTAGCCATCGTTACACCATTACCAATAGTCTCATCATCTGGATGGGCATGAACTAATAACAATCTTTTACTTGTTCTCACACGCATAATATAACTATAAAAGCAATAAAATCTGACAATCTGTGTGTATCAGATTAGAATTAGAAAGTGACTGATGATAAATCCAATCGCTTACCTCGCGATGAACGCAGGGCGCAACTGCTTGTAGCAGCTCTTGAAGTATTTACAGCAGCTGGATACCACTCAGCAGCGATGGATGAGATTGCAGATCGTGCAAATGTTAGTAAGCCAGTTTTATATCAGCACTTTCCATCTAAATTAGATCTCTACCTTGCAGTATTAGATATTCATATTGATTCTCTAGTTTTCACAATTCAAAAGGCAATTTCTGCTAACCGAGAGAACTCATCTCGTGTAGCAGCAACTGTTGAGGCTTACTTTGGCTTTATTGACTCTGAGGGTGAGGCATTCCGTTTATTATTTGAAAGTGATATGAATTTAGAGCCACAGGTCAGAGAGCGACTAAATCGAATGACCTATGACAGTGCTGCTGCAGTTAGTGCGGTTATTTCACTAGATACCGGCTTAGGCAAAGAGGAGTCGATGATGCTTGCGGTTGGAATTATTGGCACAGTGCAAATAGCAGCTCGTCATTGGTTAGATCGTGATGGAAAAATAGATCGCCAGCGCGCAACTGAGTTGGTAATGAATCTAATCTGGCGGGGCATCTCCGGGTTTCCTAAGTCACAATCTTAAATTCGCATACTTGCTGCCGAATAGATAGAGTTAAGTTATGGCCACAACAAAATCAACAGCAAAGAACTCCGCTCGAGTTGAGGTAAAGATTGGCATCTCTGATAGCTCTAATGAACTAAATATTGATTGTGCAAATACTCAGGCAGAGGTAGTTGCTAAGGTAAATGAGGCGATTAAGTCATCCTCAGTTTTGTCATTAAGTGATAGTAAGGGACGAGAAATTTTGATTCCCTTTAATAAAATTAGTTATGTTGAGGTTGGCGAGTCCGCTGATCGTCATGTTGGTTTTGCAAACCACTAGCACTTAATAATCTAAAAAGAAATAACCCTTCGGGCAGTAGCCCTTTCCTCTAATTTTTCCCATTGACTAGGCTCTGTGATGTATTCACCCAATTGGTTTAACTTTCCATTTCCGTGATAATCACTAGCGCCAGTCATTACTAAATTAGACTCCTTTGCTAAGGTTATTAATTGAGCTTTTTCATCTGGTGAGTGATCGCGATGATCAACCTCAATACCATCTAATCCAGCAGTAATTAATGAGCCAAAAGTAGCTAGTGAGATTATCCGACCGCGATGAGATGCCATTGGGTGAGCAATAACTGAGACACCACCTGCTGCTTTAATTAATTTGATTGCATCTTCAGGTGATGGTGAGTAGTGAGAAACATAGTATTTAGAGTTGTTATGAAGCATCTGAGAAAATGCTTCATTCCTACTTGCTACTACACCTTTTTTTACTAATGCATCTGCCAGATGAGGCCGGCCAAGTGTTGCACCATCTGATAATTGTTCTAACACATCGGCCATACTTATATCTATTCCAGCTTCATTAATTCGAGCAATAATCTTTTCCATCCGACCATGACGATTTTCTCTTGTTTTTTCAAGGGTATTCATTAACTGAGAATTATTTGAATCAAATAACAATCCTAGAATATGCACACTTATGCCATCTGTAGTTTGGCATGAAATTTCAGCCCCTGGCACTAAAGAAATTCCTCCTCGAAGTGCATTAGTTGCCTCCTGCCAACCTCCAATTGAGTCATGATCTGTTAACCCAATTGTGGTTATGCCTGCTGCTAATGCTTTATTAATTAATTCTGTTGGTGTATCGGTACCATCACTAAAATTAGTATGGGTATGAAGATCAATTACCATTAATTCACCTTTCTATCTTCTTCAGATTGATTTGATCGTAAAACAAATAATGTACAACCAAAAAGTAATCCAATAATTCCTGGAATTGTGCCAGCAGGTGGTTGTTGACCTAACCAAACAAATGCCAAGATTGCACTTACTGGAACCTCAAAAAATACAACTAATGAAACTACTGCCGGTGATACTCGTTTGAGAGTGAAGTTAAATAATGTATGACCTAAGAATTGCGCACCAATAATTAAGCCACCTAAAAGCAGCCACTCAGTTGATGAATAACCGGTTAGATTAGATCCAGTAAGTAAAACTAAAGGAAAAATTAAAATAGCACATGTTGAATAACATACGGTTGTAAAGGTCGAGGTTGATATTTCTTTTTGTGCGTTTGCACCAATAATCATGTAAGTAGCTCCTACCGCACCACCAAATACTGCTAGAAGATCTCCTTGGAAAGCCTGAATTGAAACACTGAAATCAATTCCAGTAATAGCAATTACTGAGATAAATGCAATTATCATTCCAGCGATGGATTTTCTAGGAATATGACCGCCTGCTAATTTAATGAATAGAGCAGCAAAAATTGGTTGAGTCGCAGTTAAAGCGGTACCAGTTGCAACGCTGGTCAACTTCATTGCCCAAAAGAAACAAACAAAATGAGTTGCTAAGAGTGTGCCAGCTAATGCTGACCATCTAATGGCATTGAGTTGATCTTTAGTTTTCCACTCTTTCCGTGCGAGTGCAAATGGCATCATCACTAAAGCACCCACTAAATTTCGCCAGAAAATCAGTGTTGGAATGGGCATTGTGGCCTTCGCAATTATTGGCCCGGAAGAGCCAATACCAAGGACTCCAAAAATCAGGAATGGGATATCTCGCCCCGTTGGTAATTTGGTGTGATCCTGATTCTTCATGGGTGAAATCTATCTGTAATTTAATTATTGTTATGAATTGGTATTGAGCAGATACCATTAGCCTATGAATACAAGTAAAGGTGCAAACCTAAATCGTGTATTCCTAGCCCGATTAGCTGGTACTGCGGTCTTTGACCCAAATGGTGATCAAGTTGGCAAGGTTAGGGATGCGGTCGCGACCCTGCGTACTAACAATCAACCACCAAGAATTTTAGGCTTTATTGTCGAGGTTCCACCACGCAAACGTATCTTTGTGCCAATTACTCGTGTTACCTCTATTGAAAATGGCCATGTGGTTATTACTGGACTACTAAATATGCGCAGATTTGAGCCGCGCACGAATGAGATCACAGTTTTATCTGAAATGTTAGATCGTTCGGTAACTTTGGTTGAGACCAATGAAAAGGTTGCAGTTGAAGATATTGCAATGGAGCTATCAAAGACTGGTGATTGGTTTATTGAGCGGGTACATGTTATGAAACGTGGAAGTGGTTTCCGTCGACGCGGTGCATCTTCTACTGTTAGCTGGGCTGAAATCTCAGGCTTTGCAATTACTGAATCAAATCAAGGTGTTAGCCATTTACTTAACACTTTGGCAAATTTACGTGCTGCTGATTTAGCATCTGTGTTACATGATTTAACTATTAAACGCCGAGCAGAGGTTGCCCGTGCATTAGATGATGAGCGGTTAGCTGATGTACTAGAAGAGATGGATGAGGCATCTCGAGTTGAATTACTGGCAGAACTTGAAGGTGAGCGAGCAGCTGATGTATTAGAGGAGATGGATCCAGATGATGCTGCAGATTTATTGCGTGAGGTTGGACAAGAGCGCGCACAAACATTACTTGCATTGATGGAGCCAGAGGATGCAGAGGATGTGCAACGACTAATGCATTATGAGGATTACTCTGCTGGCGGCATGATGACAACTGAGCCAATTGTTTTAACAGCAGATTCAACAGTTGCTGAGGCATTATCAAAAGTTAGATTATCTGAGGTTGCAGCCGGACTTGCATCCCAAGTATTTATTTGTCGCCAGCCTATCGAGACACCAACTGGCAGATTAATGGGTGTGGTGCATATTCAACGTCTACTGCGCGAACCACCTGCCACATTACTAGGCGGAATTCTTGATTCTGATATTGCACCATTAACAGCTGAGGCAACTCTAAATGAGGTCTCCTCCTATCTTGCAAGTTATAACTTATTAGCAGTGCCTATTGTTGATGCAAATGAGCGCTTACTTGGCGCAGTAACAGTTGATGATGTACTTGATCACCTGCTTCCTGAAAATTGGCGGCATGAGGAGTCGGTAAGACGAGAGAGTGAGAACAGATAATCATGACAAAGCAAAAAATAAATAAAAACTCACTTGAGTTTCCACGTGAGGCTCGCAGAACACTTAAGCCTTCCTATGATCCAGATGCATTTGGCCGTTGGTCAGAGAAGTTTGCCCGCTTCCTAGGTACTGCACGCTTTTTGGTCTATATGACTGCATTTGTTTTACTTTGGGTTACTTGGAACTCATTAGCACCTGATGATTTAAAATTTGATCACTATCCATTTATTTTCTTAACCTTACTTTTATCACTTCAGGCATCATATGCAGCACCGTTAATTTTGCTGGCGCAAAACCGTCAAGCAGATAGAGACCGTATTCAGGCTAAAGAAGATCGGGATCGGGATGAGCGCAATATCGCAGATACTGAGTATTTAGCTCGCGAGTTAGCCTCACTAAGAACAGCACTTGGTGAAGTAACAACTAGAGATTACTTACATAGTGAGATTTCAGAGGCAATAGAGGAGATTGTTACCAAGCTTAATAAAAAGTCTTAGGTGTTTATATTTAATCTAACTCCAACTAAAGATTTAGGACGAATTATTATTTTGTCTAAAATACCAGCAAAGATTGCCATAACTTTTTGATCAGTAAGCACAATTGGATTACCCGCATCTCCACCCTCACGAAGTTCAGCATTAAATGGAATCTTTGCGAGCAGTGGCACATCTGCACCAACTAATTGGCTTAATCTGCGAGAGGTTTCCTCGCCACCACCACTACCAAAGATCGAAATCTTCTCACCACAATTAGCACATGCACTGTCTGACATATTTTCAATAACACCAATTACTGGTTGCTTAATTTGATGGGCAATTCTGCCAGCACGTTCGGCAACCTCAGCTGCGGCAATTTGAGGCGTAGTAACAACAATAATCTCTGAAGTAGGAATTAGCTGGCCAAGTGAGATTGCAATATCACCAGTTCCTGGTGGTAAATCAAGAAGAAGTAGATCTAGATCCCCCCAGTAAGCATCACTTAATAATTGTTCTAGCACACGGTGCAGAAGTGGTCCGCGATATGCAACAGGATCGGATCGCTCAGGTTTAAACATCTCCATTGAAACCACTTTAACGCCGTAATTTTCAACTGGAATGAAGGTTTGATCAATTGCAGTTGGACGTTTGTCTAAAATTCCCATAAGTCGCGGAATTGAGTGACCATAAACATCGGCATCTAAAATTCCAACTTTTAAACCACGGGCAGCAGCAGCTACTGCTAAATTAACTGTGACCGATGATTTACCAACTCCACCCTTACCAGATGCAATTCCTAATACTCTAGTTAATGAATCAGGTTGAGCAAAGGGAATAAATTTCTCTCTTCCACCTCGAATTAGTTTTTTAACATTATTACGTTGCTCTTCATTCATCACACCAAAAGCAATATCAATACTTTTAACCTCGGTTATATGAGCAAGTGATTTAGTAATATCAGCATGCAGTCGATCCTTCATTGGGCACCCAACGATGGTAAGTAAAATGCCAATCTTTGCAACACCTGATGTGAACTCAACAGATTCAACCATCCCAAGCTCTGGAAGAGGTTTGTGTAACTCTGGGTCTATTACTGTGGCTAATGCGGTGTTTATTAACTCAACGGTACTCATAAAAGATCAGGATCAATCTTTGGTTTTGGCTTCATATCAAAATCACTTTTATCAATAACATCACCAATATGTTTCTTAATAAATGCCTTTGGGTGCAGATCTTTTACTTGTAAATCTTCATAACCTGGACCAAGATTTTCTTTTAATTCATTTGTAGCATTTTGTGCGATATTTTTTAATTTAATTAAGAATTTAGTAGCATCTGCTGCAACACTTGGCATTCGATCTGGACCAATTAAAATCATGCCCAGAACTAATAAGCCAATTATTTCACCGCCACCAATATTAAACATATTTATTTCTTGGATGCAGCTAGGGTCACAACCACCTCATTTGTTACATTATTTCTAGTGTATCCAACCTTAACTTTATCCCCAACACTATGGCTTCGAATTGCCACAATTAACTCATCAGAGTTACTTATATTAACGCCATCAAATTTTATGATTACATCGCCAACCTTTAAGCCAGCTCTAGCTGCTGGGCCATTAGGTGTTATGCCAACTCCTTCACTTGAGATTAGTGCACCAGTTCCAGTAAACCTTATGTCAACTGAGATTCCCATAATTGGATAGGTAGCAGAGCCAGTTTTAATTAATTGCTCCACAGTTTTCTTTGCTTGATTAATTGGTATTGCAAAACCTAAGCCAATTGAGCCAGATTGAGTACCAGAGCCAAGAGTTGCAATTGCTGAGTTCACGCCGATTACTGCACCAGTTGCATCTACTAATGGTCCACCTGAGTTACCAGGATTAATTGCAGCATCAGTTTGGATAGCGTTAATAAATGAGGTTTCACCACTTCCATTACCAGTAGTTACTGCACGATTTTTTGAACTAATAATCCCGGAGGTAACAGTTCCAGATAAGCCAAGGGGTGAGCCGATTGCAATTACTGCATCACCAACCTGTACTAGATCACTATTTCCTAATTGCAGGGTTGGCGCAGATGTAACATCTATTTTTAGAACCGCTAAGTCATAGGAGTTATCTCGACCAATCAATTTAGCAGGATATTTTTTACCATCTGATAACTCAACGGTAATTGTGCCACTAACTGCTCCAGGCTCAACCACATGGTTATTAGTTAAAATAAGCCCATTGCTGTCTAGAAAAAAGCCAGAGCCAGTATCAGAGCCAGTTGGTGCTTTTACTGAGATTGAGACCACTGCTGGAATAACTCGAGCAGCAAGAGCAGCAATTGAATCAGGTGCGCGTTCAACAATATTTTTAGTATCAACTAAATTTGCACCAAGATTTGTTGAAGTATTTCTCCCAATTGATGCACCAATCCCACCAGCTACAAGTGCAACTATTACGACAAGAACAAAAAAAGATGAGTTACTTCTCTTCTCAACTACCTGTATTTGCCTTGCTTGACCGCTTGGTTGCCACCATGGAGTCTCAGATGGTTGCCTCATTTAAGTAAGTTTATTGGCTACTAATAGACCGGCGCCAATTGGAATCACAGAGGCTGCCCAACGAGCATCCTCTTTTATTACTTTAATAGCATCTCGCCTAGCAATACTCTCAGGATCGCGCTGAGTCGAATCTGCCACCTTGCCACCACTTAACACATGATCAATTACTAATAACCCACCTGGTTTTAATAACCGATATGACTCATGAACTATTTCAAAAAGATCTAGCGCAGGGCGAATAACTACTAACTCATATGCATTATCAGTAAGTTTTCCAACAACTTCAATTAATTTCCCAGTGATTATCCGATACTTAGTTACCGCAATATCTGCCTCTTCAAAAATGTTTCTAGCAATCTTTGAGTGTTCACGCTCTGAATCAATTGTGGTTAAAACCCCATCTACTGGCATGCCTTGCAATAACCAAAGCCCACCTACACCTGAACCTGTGCCAATTTCAACAACAGATTTGGTATTTAAAAGTTGTGCGGTAAATTTTAAAAAGTTTCCAACGGCAGCAGTTGGATCACTTGCGCCAACCTCTTGTCCATTAAGTCTTGCCTGCTGCATAAAGTAATCCTCAAGTGCAAAGCTCTCTGAGAATGCATTCATATCCCCGCGGGCGGGAGTTTGTGAATTCAAAATGAACCAAGCCATTCAATTAGTAGACGAGTGCCGAATCCAGTTCCACCCTTTATATTTTCACCAGCATCAACCTCAGATCTGCCGGTACCGGCAATATCTAGATGCACCCAATTACGTTTTCCCACAAACCTCTCCAAAAATAAGGCGGCAGTTACTGAACCTGCTGAGAAGCCAAACTTATCGGCTAGGTGATTTAAATCTGCGATATCACTCTCTAACGCCACTGAATAATCATCAACTAATGGCATATGCCAGACTTTTTCTCCAACATTATTTCCAACCTCATACAATTTCTTAGCAAGTGATGGTTGGCGGGTATACATCGCGGCATACTGCCTGCCTAACCCTAAGGTAGCTGCACCAGTAAGTGTTGCTACATCTACTAAGTAATCTGGATCTAACTTTAAATCTGCGTAGGCAAGTCCATCTGCCAAAACTAATCTGCCCTCAGCATCGGTATTTAAAACCTCTACTGTTGTCCCGCCAAAATGTTTAATAACATCTGATGGTCTTTGGGATGTGCCAGATAAAGAATTTTCTGCGGCCATTAAAAGCGCAGTGACTTTTACTTTTGGTTTTATCTTTGCCATTGCAACCGTTGCACTTAATACTGCAGCAGCTCCAGCCATATCACTTTTCATTCCAATCATGCTTTCATATGGTCGCTTAAGTGATATACCGCCAGTATCAAAGGTAATTCCTTTGCCAACTAAAACAACATGAGGCCAATTACTAGATCCCTTTGGAGCGTAGGTAACTTCAATTAATCTTGGGCCAGGATCAGGTGCTGAGTTACCAACTGCACAAAGCCCACCAAAATCTTTAATTGCTCTTCCTGATTTAACACTAATAGAAAGATCTGAAGTTTTAGCAGCAG
>KB900444.1 GCA_000378865.1 actinobacterium SCGC AAA278-I18
TGAGTCCCCTGCTAAGGCGCGCAAAATTGGATCCTTTTTAGGGGATGAGTATGTGGTGGAAGCATCAGTTGGCCACATCCGCGATCTACCACAACGGGCAGCTGATATTCCAAAAGAGTTTAAGAAGTTTGCTTGGGCAAAAGAGGGTGTAAATATTGAAGAAGAGTTTGCCCCTTTATATGTAATTAATCCAGATAAAAAATCTAAAGTGGCAGAGTTAAAAGAGTTGATGAAAGATGCTGATGAATTAATTCTGGCAACAGATGAAGACCGCGAGGGTGAAGCAATTGCTTGGCACTTAATTGAAGTATTGCGGCCAAAGATTCCAATTAGGCGAATGGTTTTTCATGAGATCACAAAGGATGCAATTCAAAAAGCGGCGAAGGAAACCCGTGATTTAGATTATCGATTAGTAGATGCCCAAGAAACAAGACGTGTATTAGATCGTCTTTATGGTTACCGCTTATCCCCAGTTTTATGGAAAAAAGTTATGCCAAGAATCTCTGCCGGACGCGTGCAATCGGTTGCAACTAGATTAATTGTTGAACGCGAACGTGAGCGAATGGCATTTATTTCATCTGGTTGGTGGGACTTAGCAGCAGCGTGTGTGCCAGGATTTAGCGCAAGATTATTATCATTAGATGGCAAAAGAGTTGCGGCCACAAATGATTTTGATTCAAATGGTGGAGTTAAAGAAAAATCTGCAACAAATATTTTATTACTTGATGAGGCTGCTGCTCGTGAGCTAGTTCAATCACTTGGTGGTCAATCGCTAGTTGTTAAATCATTAGAGGAATCTCCTAGAACCGAACGCCCTAAGCCACCATTTACTACCTCAACAATGCAACAAGATGCCGGATCTCGTCTTGGTTGGGGCGCGCAATTAACAATGCGGATTGCACAACGTCTTTATGAAAATGGTTACATCACCTATATGCGTACTGATTCGGTAACACTTTCCTCTTCTTCGATTGCCGCCGCAAGATCATCTGCGCAAGCTTTATATGGCAAAGAGTTTGTGCCAGCAACACCAAGAGTTTATGAAGGAAAAACAAAAAATGCTCAAGAAGCACATGAAGCAATCCGGCCAGCTGGTGAATCATTTAGAACACCAGGTGAGTTAGCACCTGAGTTATCACGGGATGAGTTTGCACTTTACGATTTAATTTGGAAACGCACTATTGCATCCCAAATGTCAGATGCAAAGAAACAACAGATGCGAGTTGATTTTGATGTTAAAACAAAAACTGGCAGTGATGCAATATTTCGTGCCAATGGTTCAGTTATTGTATTTGCAGGTTTCTTAGCTGCATATGAAGATATTGTTGAAGAAAAGGCAGATATTGAAGAGACAGATCGCCGGTTACCAGCTATGAGTGTTGCTGAAAAGATTGAAGTTAGTGAATACAGCTGCGAGGGGCATGAAACAAAGCCGCCAGCTAGATATACCGAACCAACATTGGTTAAAAAATTAGAAGAGTTAGGTATTGGACGCCCCTCAACATTTGCATCGATTATGCAGACAATTCAAGATCGAGGTTATGTTGCAAAACGAGGACGAGCATTAGTTCCAACATTTCTAGCTTTCTCAGTTACTGGATTGCTGGAGCAGCACTTCACAAAGTTAATTGATTACGAATTCACCGCCTCAATGGAGGAGGATTTAGATCGAATTGCAAATGGTGAAGAGGAGCGAGTTGCATGGCTTACTAAGTTTTTCTACGGCACAGAAAATAATCCAGGACTTGCTGATTTATCATCTGATCTTGGCGCAATTGATGCTCAAGCAATTAACACCATGAAGATGGGTGAAGATATCGAGATCAGAGTTGGCAGATTTGGTGCATATTTGCAACAAGGCCAGGGGGATGATCGAAAGTTTGCAAATATTCCAGAGCAGATGGCACCTGATGAGTTAACACTTCCAGTTGCAATTGAATTACTTGCTAAACCATCGGGTGAGCGAAAGTTAGGAACTGATCCAGGAACTGGGTTAGAGGTTATTGCTAAGTCTGGACGCTTTGGTGCTTACATTACAGAAGTGTTTCCAGAAGAGATTGTTGAAGAGGGTGCTAAAAAGAAGAGAAAAAAGAAGAATGCACCAAAACCAAAGACTGCTTCCCTGCTTTCAACTATGTCACTAGACACCGTTGATCTTTCCGATGCGCTCCGTTTGCTATCACTACCAAGATCCTTAGGTTCATATCAAGATGAAATAATTACTGTTCAAAATGGTAGATACGGTCCATATATGAAACATGGCGCAGATTCACGAACGCTAACAAGTGAAGATCAATTATTTTCAATTGGTTTAGAAGAAGCGATCGAGATCTATAAACAACCAAAGGTTAGAAGACGCGGTGTTGCAAAACCTCCACTTAAAGAATTGGGTAAGGATCCACAAACAGAACGTGAAGTAATAGTTAAAGATGGCAGATTTGGTGTTTATGTTACCGATGGTGAAACAAATGCAACTCTGCGCCGAGGAGATGCAGTTGAGTTATTAACTTTAGAGCGAGCACTTGAATTATTAGCAGGCCGACGTGCTTGGGAGATTGAAAATCCAGGTGGTTCAAAGAAGAAAGGTAAGAAGGCCAAAAAAAGTGCACCTACCTTGACTGAGAAAACAGTTAAGGGAGCTGGTGCTAAAAAGAGGGCTAAAAAGGCAGCTACTGGTGTTGGTAAGGCTATTTAGTGTTGGCAAAAAAAGAGTACGACCAAATAATTATTGGTGCTGGAATTGTTGGAATCTCACTGGGCTTAGCACTACTTGAACGAGATCCAAATAAAAACGTATTAGTAATTGATAAAGAGGAAAAACCTGGGGTTCACGCCAGTGGGCGCAACTCTGGAGTACTACATGCAGGCTTTTATTACTCACCTGATTCACTAAAGGCAAAGTTTTGTAGGTTAGGAAACTTAGAGCTTAGAAAGTTTTGCAAAGAAAATAACCTGCAAATTTTAGAAACCGGCAAAGTTGTAGTTTGCCAAGACAAGAAAGATGTTGCCCGCCTCGAAGAGCTACATAGAAGAGGTGTGGCTAACGGAGTAAACATTGAAATTTTAGGTTCTAAAGATTTAGAAAAAATAGAGCCAGCAGCCCAAACAGTTGATAAATTTATATGGTCTCCGACTACAGCTGTAGGTAACCCAAAGGATGTAATAAATAAACTAGCTGAAGAATTTACTAAATCTGGTGGTAGTTTTTTGTTCAATACCCAAGTTGAGTTGATTGAAAAAGATAATGAAGTTTTAGTAATCACTAAACAAGAAACTTATAGTGCAAAATCAATTATTAATTCAGCTGGTGCCTATGCTGCTAATCTAGCAAAGCAAGTAAACGTAGGAGCAGAGTATGTGTGCTTGCCATTTTTAGGCACGTACAAGAAATCAAAATTGCTTTCAGTAAATCCCAAGAGACTTGTTTACCCCGTGCCTAATCCGGTCAATCCATTTCTAGGCGTTCATACAACCATAACTTTAAACAACGAGATAAAGATTGGACCAACAGCGCTTCCAGTAATAGGCAAAGAGCAATACAAACTAACTGACGGATTCAACCTCAAAGAACTTGTTGAGTTTTTTACTTCATCCACAGCGCTATTAAAATCTGATTCAGTGGACTTGATAGGTTTGGCAAAAGAAGAAGCTTTTAAACTATTTAAAAAACCATTATTGAAAAGAACGAGAAAACTTTCTAATTCTTTAGATTCAAATAATGATTGGGTTAAATACCCATCTGGAATAAGAGCTCAAATTATTAATACTAAAACTAAAGCAATTGAGATGGATTACATTGTAAAGTCAGACAAAAATGTAGTTCATATATTAAATGCTGTCTCACCCGGCTGGACAAGTGCTATCCCGTTCGCACGGTGGGTTGTGGAAAATCAACCTCTACTGGCATAAGAGATACCCTTAAGCCATGTCTTTGCCATTTCCAGCGGCCCCCGCGCAATCTGAATCAAGAAGTGTCCTTGCGATTCCAGCATTTAGAAAACTTTGGCAAGCAATGGCATTCTCATCTTTTGGCGATTGGCTAGGTCTGCTGGCTTCTACTGCGCTTGCCCAGCAATTAGCAGGCGGTGATTATGCAAAGGCAAACTTTGCCATTGCTGGAGTATTTATTGTCCGATTACTTCCGGCAGTAATTCTCGGTCCATTTGCTGGGGTAATTGCAGATAGATTTGATCGCAGAAAATTAATGATTGTCTGTGACATTCTAAGATTTTCTCTTTATCTTTCAATTCCAATAGTTGGTAATTATTTTTGGTTATATACCGCATCAATTCTTGTTGAGGTTGTCACATTGTTTTGGTCTCCGGCAAAAGAAGCATCTGTTCCAAATCTAGTACCTAAATTAAAGCTAGAAAGTGCTAACCAAGTTTCATTATTAGCTGCCTATGGCACAGCACCGGTTGCCGCAATTGTCTTCTCAACCCTTGCTCTCTTTACTGGCGCTATAAATTCGGTAATTGGAAACACAACCCCAGCATCAGCAGCTGACTTAGCGCTTTATGTAAATGCATTCAGTTTTGCTTTTTGTGCCTACACGGTTTGGCGTTTAAAGGAGATTCCAGCAGGGCCAGGCAAAAAACTTCAACAACTCTCTCTCGGAAAATCATTATGGGATGGCTTTTCATTTATCAAAGAATCTAAAGTTATTAGGGGCTTAATTTTTGGAATGCTGGGGGCTTTTTTTGCAGCAGGTGCGGTAATTGGTTTAGCAAGAACCTTTGTTAGCGATTTACAAGCTGGTGAGGCTGCTTACGGTATTTTATTTGGCGCAGTATTTTTTGGTCTTGCTTTAGGAATTTCATTTGGGCCAAAGGTATTTGCACAATTTTCCAGAAGAAGATTATTTGGAATTTCACTTACAGTTTCCGGTCTATTTTTAGTAACACTCTCTTTGGTTTTAAACCTTGTACTGGCAATCTTTATCACCATTATCTTGGGTATTTTTGCTGGAATCTCCTGGGTTACTGGATTCACCATGCTTGGAATGGAGGTTGAAGATGAGGTACGCGGACGTACATTTGCGTTTGTTCAGTCACTTATCCGGGTTTCACTTGTCCTTGTGCTTGCAGTTGCACCATTAATTGCAGCAGCGATTGGCCGCCATACATATAAATATAAATCAACAACTCTTACTTATAACGGTGCGGCATTTACAATGTTTTTTGCAGGTTTAATTGCTGTAAGTGTTGGTGTTGCCTCATATCGTCAAATGAGAGATCGCCCAAACGTTTCACTGTTAAGTGATATTAAGTCAGCATTTCGTGGTGAGTTAGGAGCAATAACTGGTCAGGTTACTAATGGCGTATTTATTTCATTTGAAGGTGGCGAAGGCTCTGGTAAATCAACTCAAACTAAATTATTAAAAGAGTGGCTAGAAAAAAATGGCGAAACTGTTTTATTAACCCGCGAACCAGGTGGCACACCACTTGGTAATCAATTACGAGATATTTTGCTAGATAATAAAACTGGTGCGATTTCACCACGGGCAGAAGCACTTATGTACGCAGCAGATAGAGCTCATCATGTATTTTCAACAATTAGACCAGCACTTCAAAGAGGTGAGGTTGTAATCTCTGATCGTTACTTCGATTCCTCAATTGCATATCAAGGCGCTGGCAGAGTTTTACTACCAGCAGAAGTTGCACGAATATCACGGTGGGCAACAGAATCCCTAACACCAACCCTTACCGTAATTATGGATTTATCGGCTGAGATCGGTTTAGGTAGATTGCAATCAACTGATCGGCTTGAGAGTGAACCCTTAGCTTTTCATGAAAGAGTGCGACAGGAGTATCTAAATCTTGCTTATCAAGATCCAGAAAGATTTTTAATTGTTGACGCATCTTTAAGTATTGAGCAAATACACCAAGTAATTACTGAGAGAGTTTCTGTTATTAAACTATTAAAGAGAAATCAGAAATAATAATGAGAGTTTTCAGTTCACTAATTGATCAAAGTGAAGTTATGAATGTATTACAAGAAGCGATTAAATCAGCGCATAATCAGGGTGATCAAACTCAAGGCATGACCCATGCATGGTTATTTACCGGCCCACCGGGGTCAGGCAGATCAAATGCTGCCATAGCATTCGCTGCCGCTTTAGTTTGTAAAGATGGCGGGTGCAGCAATTGTGTTGATTGCATGGCCACAATAACCAACTCACACGCGGATGTTGAATTAATTAAAACTGAAGGCTTGTCAATAAAAATAGATGAGATAAGAGAATTAATAAGCAGAGCATCTTGGGCGCCATCGGTGGCTAGTTGGCGTGTAGTTGTAATTAAAGATGCCGATCGATTAACTGATTCAGCAGCGAATGCATTACTTAAAGTAATTGAAGATCCGGGGCTTAGAACTGTTTGGTTACTTTGCGCGCCAACTCTTACCGATGTTTTACCCACGATTAGATCACGTTGTCGTCATCTATCACTTCACACACCATCTGTAAAAGCTGTTGCTAAATTACTTATTGAAAGAGATCAGATAAGCAAAGAGCTTGCTGAATTTGCTGCTCGCACCTCTCAAGGACATATTGGTATTGCTAAGCATTTGGCTACCAATCAACAATCAAGAGATAACAGATTGGCAACCTTAAAACTTCCATTAACAATCAAAAGTATTCCAACGGCTTATAAAGCTGCCGAAATACTTGTTAACTCTGCTAAAGCACAGGCAGAAGCTGATGCTGAAAAACGCGACGAATCTGAGCTTGTAAACTTAAAACAAGGTTGGGGATCTACTGGATCAAAGATGGCATCAGGGGGAGCTAAAGCAATTAAAGAGTTAGAGAAGGAACAAAAAACTAGGGGCACAAGAATGGTTAGAGATTATCTGGATAGGGCGCTTCTAGATCTTGCTACCCTTTACAGAGATGTTTTAATGGTTCAATCTAGCTCAGTTGAAAACTTAATTAATCAAGATATGGAGAATGAAATTATAAAAATAGCTAGCTCAACAACTGAGAGTAAAACACTATTAAAAATACAGGCAATATTAAGAGCGAGAGTTAATCTGTCGCATAGTTCGGCCACATTACTTACCGTGGAATCCTTAATGCTTGAACTGAAGGATTAAAATGAAAGTACTAATCACTGGAGGTGCTGGATATATAGGTTCAGTGACAACCGCATACTTACTTGATAATGGGTATGAAGTAAATGTCTTAGATAATCTTTCAACCGGGCATGAAAAATTAATAGATAAAAGAGCTAAATTCTTTTTTGGAGATATTCTAGATAGTAATTCAGTTATAAATTCAATGACAGGGTGTGAAGCAGTGGTGCACCTAGCTGGTAAGGCTATTGTCTCTGAGTCAGTGTTAAAACCTGACCTTTATATGGAAAATAATCATATAGGAACAATAAATATTCTTAATTCAATGAAAAAGATGTTAGTGAGTAAACTAGTTTTCTCTTCTACTTGTGCCGTATATGGCAATCCTATTTCTAGATTGATAGCAGAAGATCATCCAACAAACCCAATCAATCCTTACGGAAAGTCAAAATTGTTAGCAGATGGTGAAATAGATCGATTTTCAAAGGAGAATAATTTAAATTCAATTAGTCTTAGATTTTTTAACGTTGGAGGTTCATACAAAAACAACTCTAATATTTTATTTGGTGAGTTACATGATGAAGAAACACATTTAATCCCAAAAATTCTTAAAAATAGATCAATAAATATTTATGGAAGAGATTTTGAAACATTAGATGGAACTTGTGTTAGGGATTATGTGCATGTGGTTGATTTGGCACGAGCCATTAAATTGTCTCTAGAAAAGAAAAGATTAGAGTACCACAAGATTTATAACCTTGGTAGTGGCAACGGATCAAGTGTTTTAGAGGTAATTGAGGAAGCAGAAAAAGTTATTTTTTCAGAAATAACCAAATACAATGGGCCTCCTATAAATGGTGATCCCGCTTATTTAGTATCCGATAGTAAATTAGCGAACATGGAACTAGGCTGGGTAAGTGAATTTTCATTAAACAAAATTATTAATGATAGTTACGCATTTAATCAAGCGGTAAATTTAGATATCTAAGGAAAATATGGCATTATTCAATCATGGAAATTGACCACGTTTCGTATGTTGCATCGCATGATCAAATCTCAGATGTTATAAATAGAATTGGCTTGTTGATTGGCTCACCTTTTATTGATGGCGGAATACATCCACGTTTTGGGACAAGAAATTTTACGGCACCGTTAAAAAACGGGCAGTACATAGAAGTGGTTTGCCCAATTGACCACCCCGCAACTGATCAAACCAACTTTGGTATAGCTGTAAAGCAAAAAGCGCTAAGTGGTGGGGGTTGGTTCGCTTGGGTAATTAGGACCCCTAATATCGAAGAAACAGAAAAAAGGATTGACAGAAAAGCAATCGATGGAGATCGAGTGAAACCTGATGGGTCAAAATTGAAATGGAAGCAGCTTGGCGTAAAAGAATTATCAAAGAATGGGCATTTTCCATTTTTTGTTCAATGGCTTTCTGAAAATCATCCCTCAAAAGACTTAGAAGCAAAAACCTCTATCACCTCAATCAATATATGTGGATCAAAGGACGAATTAAATACTTGGATCAATTCGGATATTTCAAGTTATAAGCAAATAAAATTAAGAGAAAATGCTAATAGCGCAGACTCAGAGATTACGTCAGTTACTTTTGAAAGTAATGGCAATTTTATTGAAATTGATTAAATTATTTAAATGTTAAACTTCCGATTAACAATACTCAAAATCTTTCATTTATTTGATAAATCAGATCGTAAAAAAATATATTTAATAACTTTAATTCAAGTGCTATCTAATTTTTTGGACCTTATAGGCGTTGCTTTGCTTGGAGTTCTTGGCTCATTGGCAATATCTGGAAGCTCTAATAAGCAACCTGGAAGCAGAATAGAATCAGTTCTTAAAATCCTAAATCTAGATAATTACAACGTTCAATATCAAGCAGCATTAATTGGTGTTTTAGCTGCTTCATTTTTAGTAATTAAAACTCTTTTTTCACTTTTTTTTGCAAGGCGAACCATGTATTTTCTTAGTTATAGAAGCGCAAAACTAACTGAAAATTTAATTTCAAAACTGCTATCTCAATCACTGCAAGGTATTCAAAAAAATTCAGTTCAAGAAAATATTTACGCCCTTACTGGAGGAGTTGGAAGTATAGTAAATTCAATAATGGGGGCAGCAATTTTTGCTATCTCAGATTTATCTCTTACGCTAATCATGCTGTTCGGTCTATTCTATATAGATCCATTAATTTGTTTATTAACAATTGTTATGTATGTTGGTATTGCAGTCATTTTGTATATGTTAACAGGTAGGAGGATGCACTTACTCGGAATAAAACAGGGAAAATTATCAATTAAAAATCAAGAAATGATTCGAGAAATACTCAGTACATATAGAGAAGCCGTAGTCGGCGGAAAACGAGCTTTTTATATAGAAGAGGTACGTAATCATCAATTTAGTATTGCCAAAAATAACGTAGAATTTAGTTTTTTCCCAAATATAAGCAAATACGTTTTGGAAATCACACTTATAATTGGCATATTTTTAATTAGTGGAATACAGTTTTATAAATATAGTGCTGAACATTCTGTAGCAGTCTTATCTGTTTTTTTGATTTCAAGCGCACGTATTGCTCCAGCAATACTAAGAATCCAACAATCTATGATTCAAATGAGAGGCTCCTTAGGCGCGGCGGCACCGGCTTTAAAGCTTATTGACCAACTTAAGAACGTAAAATACCCTTTATCAAATTCAAATAAATTTAATCGTGAATATATAAAATCAAAAAGTGACATATCTTTGACAAATGTAAATTTTAAATACGACGAAAAGAGTAATTTTAGTATAGCAAATGTCAACTTATTAATTGAATCCGGAACTGTCAATGCGATTGTAGGCAGGTCTGGTGCTGGGAAAACGACTCTAGTTGATATTATGCTAGGCGTAATAAGTCCAACTGAAGGTGAAATTTTAATCTCTGGCAAAAGTCCACACGAGGTGATTGATAATTACCCCGGCTTACTTGCTTATGTTCCACAAGATGTATACATAATTAACGGTACATTGCGTGAAAATATATGCCTTGGGTACGATAAAAAAGAGATACCATCAGAGTTTATCTATGATGTATTAAAGAAAGCACAACTTTCAGATTTTGTAGAAAGTTTGCCGCAAAAATTAGACACTTATATTGGAGATAATGGTTCAAGTCTAAGTGGAGGGCAAAAGCAAAGGTTAGGGATAGCTCGTGCTCTAATTACGGAACCGAGAATTTTAGTAATGGACGAATCTACAAGTTCTCTAGATGGAGAAACTGAAAGTAATCTAACAAATGCAATTATTTCACTTAGGGGGCAGACAACATTAATTTTAATAGCACATCGATTAAGCACTGTAAGAAATGCAGATAAAATTATCTACATAGAAGGCGGAAAAATTCTCGCCTCTGGATCGTTTAATGAAGTTCGGGAAAAAGTTCCAGATTTTGATAAACAATCAAAGTTAATGGGGCTTTAATCTTAATCGATGGATTATGATACCGTTCTAATATGAAGATTCTAGTAACCGGTGGGGCAGGATTCTTAGGTTCGCATCTATGTGAAAAATTATTGTTGACTGGACATGAAGTAGTGGCGCTCGATAATTTAGTAACTGGAAGCAAAGCAAACATCGACCATTTATTCAGCAACTCAAAATTCGAATTTATTAGGCATGATGTAACTTTCCCAATTTATCTAGAAATAGAAGGTATATTTAATTTAGCATGTCCAGCGTCACCAAAAAAATATCAGTCAGATCCAGTACAAACCTTAAAGACGAGCGTTCACGGTGCAATTAATCTGTTAGGGCTAGCCAAAAGAACTAAAGCAAAAATTTTGCAAGCTTCAACATCTGAAATTTATGGAGATCCAAATGTTTCACCTCAGAATGAATCGTACTGGGGAAACGTCAATCCAATAGGAATAAGGTCTTGTTATGATGAAGGGAAAAGAGCTGCGGAAACACTTTTTTCTGATTACCATCGACAATACAACCTCGATATTCGAATAGCGCGAATATTTAACACTTATGGTCCGAAAATGGCTGAAGATGACGGACGCGTAGTTAGCAATTTTATTGTTCAAGCACTAAGTAACCAACCAATTACAATTTATGGAGATGGCAATCAAACAAGAAGCTTTTGTTATGTAGATGACCTAATTTCAGGCTTAGTTAAACTTTTTGATCAACCTGGAATAAACACTCCAGTAAATTTAGGAAACCCAGTTGCAATTAATATGAAAGACCTAGCTAATGAAATAATTAAATATACAAAATCTGAGAGTAAATTAGTATTTAAGGATTTGCCACAAGATGACCCAGTTGATCGACTACCAGATATCACAAAAGCGAGAAAAATATTGAATTGGGAACCCTTTGTAGACAGAGAAGCAGGCCTAAACAAAACTATCGAATATTTTAAAAATATCTTAAGCGCATAGACAAATGGATAGCGATAAATTTTCAATTATAGTTCCAACACGTAACAGAAAAAAACAACTTATTGAGTTAATTGAAACAATTAATCTTGAAGATAAAAATTTAAACGAATTAATTATTGTTGACTCATCAGATAAAAGTATAGAATTCGAAATAGTAAGCATAAATAAAAAAATAAGCTATTTCTTCACTGATATACGATCAGCTTCAATTCAAAGAAATATAGGCGTGAAACAAATCTCGAGTCACTCAAGGTACGTTTTTTTCTTGGATGATGATGTGAAGCCCGACAGCGATTATTTTAATTCACTTTTATCAACAATCAAGAAAAGCAAAGCAATCGGCGCCTCTGGAATAGCGCTGGAACCAACTCTTAATTCTAGAACAAGAGATTTCCGATTTATTTCGATTCTTAAAAAGCTGTTTTTATTGGATTCTATAATAGGTGGATCACTACTTAAAAGCGCTGTAAATATTCCAGTCCAAGGGAATCTTAAAGCAGGAGTAAACCTTTACTCTACAGACTGGTTAATAGGATGTTCCGTATGGGATGCTAGCGTATTTTCAAAAATTAACTTTCCATCAAACTTCTTTGGGCAATCATTAGGCGAAGACGTATTATTTTCGGCGAGAGCAAGTAAATTTGGGGAGTTAATAGTTAATTCAAATATAGTTTTACAGCATAATATGTCTAATGTTGAAAGACCAAATAAAATAGATCATTATAAAATGTGGATAAGGAACAGATTCATAATTTCCAAAGAGTTAAGACTTAGTAAACTAAATATTATGTATCATTGGGCAAATCTTGGAGCTTTTCTAAATATTATTTTAAACATCCCCAGAAAACCATCAGAGAGTTTAGACTCAATAAGAGGTCTATTCTTGGGTTATATAACAATAAGGCAAATTGATGATAATTAAAGTTATCGGGCATGACAAAAAAATATTTTTAAAACCTCAATCAAATAACCCGTGGAGCGCATTTTTCTCGGAGTTAGAAACAGCTGGGGCACAGATAGTGCCTAGTGGGTCAAGCGCAAAATTTGATGTTCTTATTGCAAATAGTCATAGCAAGAAAATGATACACAAATGTGAAAAATTTGGAGTTTCGAAAGAAAACAGAATACTAATTCTTTGGGAACCAAAGGAAGTTAATGGTAAATTATATAAAACTTCAACACTTAATTCTTACGGACATATTTTTACACCTTCATCTCATTGGCTCAAGGGACAAAACGTGCATTACTTTAACTGGCCACAAGGGAAAGCTATTCGCAAAACCCAGTCGGATATTGAATGGCTCAAAAGGAAGAATAAAATTGTGTTTGTTGGCAGCAATAAGTATTCAATTTCAAAAGGGGAACTTTATAGTTTGCGACGAGAAGTTTTTAAAAATGATAAAAATGATAAATTCATTGATTTATTTGGACATGGATGGAATCAAAATATTATTTATGACATTCGTAGTATTTTATCAAGTTTGCCCAAAACTACTTTTAGAAATTACTCTTTAAAATCACTAAAGTTATTTGCCAAGCAATATAATAATTATAAAGGCATCACGAATAACAAACAAAAGACTCTTAGTAAATACAAATTCGCATTAGCTATTGAAAATTCAAATGGTTACGTGAGCGAGAAATTATTTGAATCCCTAGAGGGTCAATGTATAGTTCTATATGTAGGGATTAATTTAAACAAACATTTAAACAGAAATATAGCAGTTCAATCTAATGCTAGTGTATTTGATATTTCTAAGAAATTAACACAAATTTTATGCTTATCAAATACAAAACAGCTATCGCTAATGAAAAAACAACGTAAGGAGTATCTTAAGATAAATAAAGATTGGGAAAATTATAAAGTATTAAAAAAATTAGCTCGGGATTCAGTAAATTTATTAAACATCTAGCATATTCCAACCGGGCATACTTAAATATTTTGCTGGATTATCACTATCCAGTGTAGAGAATTTACTTGGTAAAACAACTTCTACAGTTCGGCCATTCATATATCCAATATAGGCGGCCCACCAAGAGAATGTGCTGTTAGCCATTATAATTCCTTTAAAACTCGACATTAATTTTAAATTCTCGCCTACAGGTACATCTTTGGGTGAATTCACAACTCGTTCAAAGCGCACAACATCCTTTAAAAAATCTTGCGCACCTTTTATGTCATCCGAAAACAGCCAAAACGAAACTGACTTATAAGTTTCCTGAAAGTAATTTACTGCATTTATATAATATTTTTTGGTTAACACATCATATATCTCAGGAAGATTAATGTAGTCAGTTCTTCTTACGTGAATTGCTACAGCCATTCTATTCTCTAGATTATTGAACTCATTTTTTAACCAAATTGATTGATGTTCGGGAAACTTAATGTATTCACTTATAACCTTATAATCTGGTAAGTCACTTATCTTCTCAAAACTTCCATCTATTATTTTTGGTGGTTTTGTGAATATATGCTCATTGTCCTCCGTCATACACCCTAAAAATTTTTGCATTTTGGGAGCGAATTTTCTCTCTGTTTTCCCGCGGATCAAATCAAATCTTCTATTTTCGGAGATAAACGTTGGGAGCGAATTGATCGGTTCGAAAAAAGAGAGTTCGTAAGTTCTATTATTAACTTTATTTGAAGTCATATACCCATGCTTAAACCAAGAGATATCAATTATTAATTGTTGTTCATAAAAATTCGCAACTTTTACGNCGTGAAAGAATTTAAATAGCTGGTTACCTAAACCTCCAGTAATTCTAACTTTGATAATTGCCCCCTATTCAATAAATATTTTACTAGTATATATACACTATGAGCGTTCTTAAATTGGCAGATTTTGATGCAATTGTAATAGGCGCGGGACCAGCTGGATTGGCGGCGGTTAACCAATTAATACACGAAGGCAAGAAATCCATTTTAATCAATGCTACAACAGCAAATGGTTACGGGATAGGTGGACTCGCAAATGAATGGCACAATCAATGCGCAGAGCTAGAAGAGGTTGATTTTGAAGGCTTAGATAACTTTTCTTCCTGGCCAATAAGTTATTCAGAATATCGAAAATATACAGAAAAAGCTAAAAAATTATTAGATATAGAAATAAACAAAAATAACGAAGCTTCTAGCGGACGCAGGTATTTGAGCCAAGATGATATTTTCATCGATGAAGTAGAAACAATAATCTCAAAGAAACAAAGTTGGGAGCAGATATTTTTAAGCACGTTACAAAACCCTTTACTTGCTATTCACAACGGAATTGTAAGTAAAATTATACACAACAATCATCTTATCAACAGCCTAGTGTTAGACGGTACAGAACAGGCAGTGAATAAAGCTTCTAAAATCTATTTAGCAGCGGGATGTATTGGTAATACTGAAATACTTTCACGTAGTAATTTTATAGAGCTAAATAAATCCAGCACATATTCAAAATATTTAGCAGATCACCCAATGTTCGAAAATATATATTTAAGAGGAGGCAGAAGAAACTCTTTCCAAGAGTTATTTGAGAGGAAAAAAGTTAACAATAAATTTCTACTCAGGAAAAAGAAGTACCGGGTTAGAAAAAATGGTAAAAACCTAGGAGTTTTCGAAATACGTCATTTTTTTACACATAGATCAATCGACAACAATTCAAGCAATTTATTATTTAACGAATATATAAAGCTCACAATTAATAAATTCAACAACATATTGTTCAAGAGAATAGTTTTTCGGCCACTTCAAACAAAAGTTTGGATACAACTTGCCCAAGAATTGAACCCTGAATCGCAGATTTATGTAAAAGAAAAATCGACTCATATTTCATGGAAACTGAACGAAAAGGACCTTGAAAATTATTTTGAGATTATTAAAACTATAAAATTTCTAACCAAGAAAAATGGATTTTCACTGCACTATGCACGGGAAATTGAAACTGTTAAAGACTTAGAAAGCACAGTATTACCTGCATTTCACCTTTCTGGGACTACAAGAATGAGTAAATTAGAAACTGATTCAGTAGTTGATAAAAATTGCAAGCTTTTAAATATGGAAAATTGTTATATTTTAGGTAGTAGTGTTTTTACTACCCCAGGGTGGGTCAATCCAACCTTATCAATTATGGCTCTATCAATAAGAACAGTTGAAAAGTCTTGGCGAAATTAAAGGTTACTTATCTATAAAATTCATAAATTTTATAGATAAAACTCCCAATAAAAATTTAATTTTTTTAAATTTCAAATCACTGCGAATTAATTTTGAATAAACGTAAAATCTAAATAATCGTTTCTTGGGTAAACCCGAAATTGATTTTCTAATTTTATCTTCTAAATTAATATAGCCAAGTTCTAGTATTTGAAATTTTATATGAGTGTTATCAAAGGCGTCACTTTCAACATATAATGTGGCTAGCTCCTGAGCGTATCTATATTTATTTGATAGTTGACCAGAGTGCTGTCTATAAAAAGTTAACTCATCTTTCAAGTTTACTAATTCCCCTTGCCTAGCAACCCGTTTCCATAAATCAAAATCTTCACACAAACTAGTTGTACCTATTCTAGCGATCTCTCTGTAACCACCAACTTTGCTTATAGAACTTTTCCGGTACATGACACTGGGGTGGGCAACCAAGCAAGAAATATTGAATCGTGCATCATTATTTATATTTCCAAGAGGGTATGCCGATTTTCCCAAATTGTTATTATCCTCATCAATATACGTAACTTGACTACCAACTACCACCACTTTTGGTGAATTAATTAAGAAGCTATATTGCAATTCAAGTCTATTTTTATAGACCATATCGTCAGAATCTAGGCGAGCGATTAATTCATTATTTGCCAGATCTAAACCAGTATTTAATGCACTAACTAAACCTACTCCTTTGTTTTTTATTACTTTTAAATTAAGATCAAAATTCAATTCTTTTAACTTAATTAATTGGTTCTCAGAAATACCGTCATCTATAATTAAAACTTCACTTGGTTTAAGTGTCGACTCAGACAAACTTTTTATTGCTTGAGAAAGAAAAGGTGCATCTCCGCGTACTGGAATTAATACCGATATCAAAAGTACCACCCTCCATTTAGTAGTACACTTTATAACAAATGATTCAATCATACGAGCCAATCAGTGTTTTAATTCCAATAAAAAACGGTTCACAATATTTGGATCAATTTAAAAACACCATGACATCAAACCTTCGAGATTTTGATGAAATTATTGCAGTTAATGATGGTTCGACTGATAGTACTTCTGATTTTCTTAATAACTGGAAAGAAAGTTCAAGTAATCTCAAAGTTGTACAAACAAATGGAATCGGCTTGGTTAGTTCACTAAATTTAGGATTAAAGCATTCAAGTCACAAATGGATAGCACGTTTTGATATTGATGATATCTACGAGAACGATCGTATTAATGTTCAAAGAGAACTTATCAAACCAGATACAGTTGCGGTTTTTTCTGATTACGATTTCATTGATGAACATGGCAATAAACATGGATTATTAACAAGTCCTATTCTTCCAAGTCCAACAGCAATTTCATTAGTGAATAGCGTGCGTACTCCCCATCCTGGAGTGCTTTTTAACAAAGACGCTGTAATTAATGTTGGGGGGTATAGGGAAGAAGATTTTCCAGCAGAAGATTTATCACTTTGGTTAAGGCTTGCGAAAATAGGTAAAATTACTTCAGCCCCAAATTGTTTACTTCATTACAGAATCAGAAAAGGTTCAATTAGCTCGTCAAAGCGAGATCAAGCTCTTAAAAAGAAATATGAAGTGCTTAAGAAAATCTCAATTCAAAAACAAGACTTTATCTATTGCCTGGAGAACATAAAGGAAATATTTGAAATTTATGAAAACTACTCAAAGTCAGAGCAAAGAAAAATATTATTGATTCAAGATTTGCTGGTAACCAACCGGTTTTTTAATGATAGTACAAAAAACAAATTAAAAATAATCAGTCATGGGATGGCTTTAGCAAGAAATCCTGTAAATATAAAGGAGTTATTTGTCCTTAATCATGAGAAAAACAAGCGTTACAAATTGCGGCAAAGTTTTATCGATTAAATTTGTATGCTACAATTAACTACTTAACTTGCAAGTCTTTCTAAATTTACCAATGAGACTTTTGCAATATCTAGATTGGTAGATTATGTCATTTAAAGATTTAAAAGTAAGCCCTGAGCTTATTAAACAATTATCGGCGGCTGATATAAATAAGCCATTTCCTATTCAAAAAGCAACTCTGCCTAATGCAATCTCCGGTAAGGATATTTTAGGGCGAGGGCAAACTGGTTCGGGTAAAACACTTGCATTTGGCCTTGCACTTTTAACTAGATTATCTGGGAGACATGCTGCTCCAATGCGGCCGCTTGCACTAGTGCTATCGCCAACTAGAGAGCTGGCAATGCAAATCAATGATGTGGTTGCACCACTGTCACGATCAGTTAACTTAAACTCACAGGTTGTTGCTGGTGGGCTTTCTTACTCAAAGCAGATCCAAGCTTTAAAACGGGGCGTGCCAATTGTGGTGGCCACTCCTGGGCGATTAATAGATTTAATACAGAAAAAGCATATTAAGTTAGATGACATTGAGATAACTGTTTTAGATGAAGCAGATCAAATGGCTGATATGGGCTTTTTACCAGATGTTAAAAGAATCCTTGATTTAACTAAGCCAGGTGGACAAAGAATGTTGTTTAGTGCCACATTAGATAAAGATGTTGATTCACTTGTTAAAAAGTATTTAAAAAATCCAGTAACCCACTCTTTAGCTAATGAGAAATCAACTGCAGGAAATATGACCCATCACGTTTTGATAATGGAGCAGTCACAGAAAGATTTAATTACCAACCAAATAGCAGCTCGAAAAGGAAAGAGTATTTTCTTTGTTAGAACTAAACATGGGGCAGATAAATTAGCTAAAAGAATGAATGAGGCCGGGGTTAATGTTGGTGCATTACATGGCGGAAAAACTCAAGCACAGCGTTCTAGAGTTCTAGAAGCATTTAAAGCAGGCCATACAAATGCATTGGTAGCAACCGATGTTGCAGCTCGTGGCATACATGTTGACGACGTGTCACTAGTTGTCCATGTTGATGCACCTGAAAACCACAAAGATTATTTACACAGAGCTGGCCGAACTGCCAGAGCTGGCGCAGTGGGAACAGTGGTAACACTTGCAACCCATAAGCAAAGAAAAGGTGTGCATGGATTAGCGGCAAGAGCTGGCGTGAGATTAAATGAATCAACTGTTAGACCTCTTGATGCTAATTTAATAAAGGTAACTGGGGCGGCAGAGCCATCTGGAATACCGATTGTTACAGCGCAAGGTGCTAAGAGTGAAGGTGAAGGAAGATCTGGAGGGTATCGAGGTTCAAGATCAAGAGGTGGCGGTAAAAAGAAGAAATCCCGCCCACGTCCGCATGAGCGTCGCAAACGCCCTCGGTAATAATATTTAAAAGTTAAGATTTCTTATGCCAAATATCTCCAGTAATATTGAGTTAAATGGAATTAACTTCATTAATGAGTCAGAGCGCAAAGGCTCAGCTAGATCATTATTTTGGCCATGGGCTGCAGCAAATGTTTCATTTCTAGCTCTTTCCTACGGGTCATTCTTCTTAGGCTTTGGCATCTCATTTTGGCAAGCAACCTTTGCGGCAGTAATTGGCACAGTTAGTAGTTTCTTCTTAGTAGGAATCTCATCCCTTGCCGGCAAACGCGCAAATGCACCAACTATGACCTTATCCAGGGCTGCCTTTGGTGTTAAAGGAAATATTGTGCCAGGTCTTCTTTCATACTTAATATTTGTTGGATGGGAGACAGTTTTAGTTTCTCTTGCCACACTTGCCACCGAGAGTGTCTTTACTAGGGTAGGAAATCTTGACCCAAATTTATCTAGAGTTTTAGGATTTTTACTTGCCGGTGGTTTAACCGTATTTGGTGGCGTGCTTGGTTTTAAAGTAATTATGAAGTTACAAGTTTATTTAACAAACGCCACCATAATACTAACCGCTGGTTATATTGCGCTAACAGTTGACCAAATTAACTGGGCTTCTGTTAACTCAATTCCAAGTGGAAGTGCGCAAGGATTTATCGGCGCACTTATATTTGGCGTTACTGGCTTAGGGCTTGGTTGGGTAAATTGCGCAGCTGATTACTCCAGGTACTTACCAAGAAATCTCTCTGACAAAGCTGTAGTTGGCTGGACTGTTTTTGGGGCATCAGTAGTTCCAATAATTTTAGTAATTTATGGCGCACTCCTTGCTGGCTCTAGTGAGGAGCTGCGTGGACTAGTTGCTAGTGATCCAATTGGGGCATTAACCACATTACTTCCCACCTGGTACTTAATTCCCTTTGCATTAGTTGCAGTCCTAGGATTAATCGGGGGAGCAATACTAGATCTATACTCATCTGGTTTAACTTTGGTTTCAATAGGACTACCAGTTAAAAGACATGTTGCCGCCAGTATTGATGGCGTAATAATGACTATCGGCACGATCTATCTAGTTTGGTTTGCATCTGATTTCTTTGTGCCATTTCAAGGATTTTTAATTACCCTAGGTGTTCCGATCGCTGCTTGGTCTGGTTTGTTTGTGGCTGATGTATTAATGCGAAAAAGCTATAGTGAAAAAGAGTTATTTAATTCAAGCGGTAGATATGGCGCGTATAACTTTAAATCAATTGGGTTAGTTGCACTCGGTGCAGTAATTGGCTGGGGATTGGTAACTAACTCACTCGCTTCATGGCTCTCTTGGCAAGGATATTTACTCGGACCAATTGGTGGGCGAAGTGGTAGTTGGGCTTATGCAAATCTAGGAGTAATTGCTGCGTTACTAATTGGTTTTACTGGGCATATAGTTTTGTCTAGAAAAAAGATTAAAAGAGATGAGCTTTAATTTTTCCAAGAGGTAAAGAGTGGTCTGCCTTCGGCATATCCGGCAGCTGATTGGATTCCAATAACCGCCTTCTCATTAAGTTCAATTAAGTTTTTAGCACCGCTGTATGTACAAGATGACCGAAGGCCGGCAATAATTTCATCAATTAAATCTTCAACGCCGGGGCGAGCTGGATTTATATACATTCGAGAGCTTGAGATTCCCTCTTCAAATAATGATTTACGGGCGCGATCGAATGCGTCCTCACTTGCCGTTCTAGCTGCCACTGCACGCGCAGAGGCCATACCAAATGACTCTTTATAAAGCCTGCCATCAGAATCTTTTCTAAGATCACTTGGGGATTCATATGTTCCAGCAAACCAAGAGCCAATCATTACTTGGGCTGCACCTGCTGCAAGAGCCAATGCAACATCTCGAGGATGGCGAACTCCACCATCTGCCCAGATTGTTTTGCCATGTTTCTTAGCTTCAGCTGCGCATTCAAGAACGGCAGAAAACTGCGGGCGTCCAACACCAGTTTGCATACGTGTTGTGCACATCGCACCTGGTCCTACGCCGACTTTAATTATGTCAGCACCTGCTTCAATTAACTCCTTAGTACCAGCTGCGGTAACAACATTGCCAGCCACAATTGGTACTGATGGATTTAATGCTCTAATTGTTTTTAAGGCTTCAACCATCTTCTTTTGATGTCCATGGGCGGTATCAACTACAAGTACATCTGCCCCTGCTGCTAATAATTGCTTAGCTTTGCCAGCCACATCGCCATTAATACCAACGGCGGCCGCAACCTTTAACTTTCCATTTGAATCTACTGCTGGTTGATACATCGTTGCCCGAAGGGCACCGGTTCTGGTAATGATTCCAACTAATTTGCCACTCTTATCAATTACTGGGGCAAGACGCCTGCGTTGTTCAGTCAGATACTCAAACGCCTCTTTAGGGCTTACATCATCTTTTAAAGTAACTAAATCCTTTGACATGATCTTATTTAACTGAGTAAATCGGTCAACATTCTCACAATCAGCCTCAGTGATAATTCCAACTGGTATCTCATTTTCAACCACAATAAGTGCGCCATGGCTTCGCTTGGTAATTAAATCAATCGCATCAGCCACAGTCTCATTTGGATTTAAAGTTACTGGGGTATCAAAGATTATGTGACGGGACTTTACCCAGCTAATTACATCAGCAACAATTTCAATTGGGATATCTTGCGGGATAACAGCCATGCCGCCGCGGCGAGCAACGGTCTCTGCCATTCTTCTGCCACTAATCGCAGTCATGTTTGCAACTACAAGTGGGATTGTGGTGCCAGTTTTATCAAAGGAGGTTAGATCAACATCCATCCGGCTAGATAACTCTGAGTAGGAAGGGACCATAAATACATCGTCATAGGTCAGATCGTGGCTTGGGTTATTTATGAAACGCACGTGACATAACTATACCCGCTACTAGCGCAATCAAATACAGCGCGCTTACGCCTATCTGCGGATTCCCTTTGACTTAAAGCTACTTATGAATTGCTCAGCCCTAATCGCTGCCCATCCCACTCTAGGTAAATCTGTTGAGCTTGGATAAAGGACATACCTTGTTTGCCACTCAGGTTGGAACTTGGCATTAAATCTGTAGAGAGATTCAACTGGAAACCAGTTAGATGCAAATCTAATTAAATTACGCATTGTTCTAATTAATGGGCCAGCACTAATTTTGTCAGCTCTTTCAAAAAGGGAGCGAAACGCAGCAAAATTAAGTGAAATATTTTCAATACCAACTTTTGCAGCAGCCTCAACAGTTGTAACAATCATCAACTCATTTATCCCAGGATCCACACCCATTTCTCGTTGCATTCGATCTAATGACCAACCGGTAGTAGCCCAAGGCATAAAGTAAATAAATCCTTTTATTTCTTCCCCCTTTTTAGCAATAGTGATAATAGTTTCATCATCCTCTGCTAAACCAAATCGATCCATCGACATTGAAAAACCACGTTCGGCTGCGCCATATCGCCACTCCTTCGCTAATTTGATTAACTCTGCTTGATCATCTAGCGGAACATCCGTCCATTTATATGTCATCGCTGAGTAACCATCACGTTTTGTTCGGTTAACCATATGGCGAATATTTCCCATTGGCTTTCCCTCAATAGTGAAATCTTTAACCTTAATAATTGCTTCATCACCAATATCTATTGCCATCATCTTGGCTTGCTCAATCCACACTTGACCACCTTTTTCAGTTGCTCCCATAACTCCAGGCGTCCAGGCATATTGCTTAGCAATGCTGATAAATTCTCCAATTGCCTCTGGCCATAAACTGTATTCACCAATTGGATCACCACTTGCCAGCATTACCCCATTAACTACCCGGTATGCGATGGCAGCTTTTTTATTTCTTGACCAGACCACACTCTTGTCATATCTGGTAGCAAAGTAGGCAACCGAGTCTTGCAATTCATCATGTTTATAAAGTTGTTTGAGAATTATGCGGTCTTCATCAGACATTGCAGTATGTGGCGTTATTTTTCTAAAAAATAACCAGAGGGGAACTAGGATTGTAAAAATGCCCATCGCCCCCAAAAAAAATGCAGCAAAATCTGATAGTCGCTCTGATTTAAATTGCAAACCTGAATCAATACCCAAAAAACCAAATATTACAGTTTTAGAAATTTGTAATAATGATGTGGAACCATAAAACAAATTATCTTTTCGAAGGTATAGTAAAAAAATGCTTGAGAAAAAAGTTACAATCGTCATTTGTAAAAAAGCGGTAAGTGGACGCCATTTAGTTGAAGGATCTGATTTAGCATAAAACTCTTTACGAAATATTATAAGTAGTACTAAAAGTATTAGCTGAGTAATTGATTGTGTTAATGAATTAAAAGAGTTAAGAACTAAGAGTAGAATCGCCAAATTTCTTGCGCGAGATTTTCTTCGCTTTAATCCTCTAGCAAGGGTAATCATTACCACCCCAGAAAAAATTGCCGAAGCAGCTGCGGTCGCTCTAATAGGTAGCGGAATAAAACTATAAAAGTAATCAGCCTCTTTACGCAGCGGTGGTAAAAAGACAGCTGCGACCATCACAGCTCCTACTAAATAGGCGAGCCGGCCTAACCAGATTGGCAGGTTAGCCTTCAATTTGTGCTTAGGAGTTTGCTGAGATGACATGTAATAAGGTTAGCCCCAAGATAGATCAATCTAAATACCCCACCAAGGTCAGCACAACTTGGTACTGTTTGACTCTTCCTAACAGGTGATTACTTCTTAAAATAAAGGAGAAAAGTTGTCAGATAACTCAGAGAATGAAGATTTTAACTCTGAAGAGATAATTACCGAAGAGATGCTTTGGGAGAGAATTCCTGAGGTACAAGGATTAGATCGAGCAAATACTTACTACGAATTAAGCGCGAGAATTTACGCCCGCGGTCAATATGATGAAGCATTAGCATTAGCAGAAACTGCAAGAGATATTTTTTCTGATTTAGGAGCGGTAGCACCGACTGAAGGATTAGCCCAGGCTTACTCAGCAATTGGTTATAACTTAAATCAATTAAAGCGGATGAATGAGGCCGCTAATGCAATGAGTAAGGCAGTTGACTTGCTTCGAGAAACTAAATCACCAATGGCAATCGAGCTTGCCTGCACCCTAGGTGAGTGGTGGTTTAACTCCAAAGAGTATGAAAAAACTATTGAGTGCATGAATCAATGTGTGCAGGAGCATTTAGTGGATGGCAATGATTCAGGAGCTGCTAATGATCTGCATTTAATTGGTTGTGCATACCGAGAGATTAAGAATTATGAGAAATCACTTGAGGCATTTAAAGAATCACGTGCCTTATTTAAAAAGTTAAAAGAGGTTATTAATGTGGCAAGGTGTGATCAAAAGATTGCGCACTGCTTAACAGAGTTAGGCGATGCTGAGGGCGCCCTAATCTCTGCCCAAAAATCATTAGATGTATTTGTTACCGCTCATGATCATAGGCGTGAGACCTACTCATCATTTGAGTTAGGCAAAGCTCAGATTGCATCTGGCCAATTTGAAGAAGCTCTTATGACTCTTGAGAATGTATTAGAGAATGTGACTGAGTCTGAGTTTAAAGATTTTGAATTTATTATTGATATTGAGCGCAAGATTGCAATCACACTTCGCAAATTAGATCGAGATATTGAAGCTGATGAGATTGTCCGCCGCTTAGATGCTGTTGCTGAGGTAATTGACGAGTAACCAACAACGTCTTATTTGAGTACTCTAATGAAGTGATTCAGATGAGCCCTTCAGGTACTTCTCTATTAACTCTCAGGAAATAGAGGTTTGATTCATCAATGAAGATCGGCCACCGAAAGCCCGCAGATAATGCCTCACTTGTTTTAGGTATTGGCCTTGGCTTAACTCTGGCGTTGCAGGTGGATACGATAACTAAAAATGATGTTAATTCTATTTACCCATTAATTACATCTATTTCTAGATTGTGCGCATTAGTTGGAACCTACTTAGCTTTAGTTGGTTTAGTTTTAATCTCTCGTATTGCCTGGGTTGAGCGTTCTGTTGGTCATGATCGATTAGTTACCTGGCATAGAAAACTTGGGCCCTATTCATTATTTTTAATTAGCTTTCACGTTTTGCTCGTTACCATAGGTTATGCAGCTAATGACCAGGTGAGATTAATAGTTGAGCTATGGCGATTAATTACCAAATTCCCATGGATGTTGCCGGCGATGGTCGGATTCATTTTCTATATTGCAGCTGGAATCTCTTCTTATAAAAAGGTAAGAGCCAAAATGTCTTATGAGACCTGGTGGACAATTCATATTTATACCTACCTAGCAGTTGGTCTCTCCTTTATGCACCAAGTGATAACCGGGCAGATGTTTCTAGGTCACCCACTCAATAAACTTTATTGGCAGCTTCTATATGTAACAGTGGTATTTGTTTTAGTTTATTGGCGCTTTGTTATTCCAATTTCTAAATCAATTCGTCATAACCTAAAGGTTGAAAAAGTTGTTATTGAAGGCCCTGGTGTGGTCTCAATTATTATGAAGGGCAGAAGGTTAGATAAATTAAAAGCCCAAGGCGGACAATTCTTCGGTTGGCGATTTTTAGCAAGAGGCCAATGGGTTATCTCGCATCCATATTCACTATCTGCCCCACCGAGTGATAAGTATTTAAGAGTGACTGTTAAAAGCCTTGGTGATGCATCAAGTGGGGTTGTAAATTTAAAGCGTGGCACCAGAGTTATTTTTGAAGGTCCATATGGAACATTTGTGGCAAGTAAAGCAAGCAGAGGGCATGTGGTTTTAATTGGTGGCGGTGTGGGTATTACTCCACTTAGAGCATTGATGGAGGAGTTTGATGAAACTAAAGAGATTGATGTTTTATTTAGAGCCTCAACCCAAGCAGATTTAGTATTAAAGGCTGAGTTAAATGAGATTGCTAGAAGGCGGGGTGCGCGAGTTCATTACTTAGTTGGGTCTAGAAAAGAACACCCACTTACCTTTGATTACATTAAAAAAATAGTACCTGCTTTTCGAGATGCAGATGTTTTTGTTTGCGGGCCAAAGCCAATGGTTGATGCGGTTAAAGAAGCGGTAAAGGATGCTGGAATTCCAAAAGATAGATTCCACGACGAAGCTTTTGCTTTTCACGGTGAGTAGAGAGATAAGCGAAATATGAAAAAAAGATTCTTTTTAATTACCACTGGAACGATTGGTGGTTTAGGCGCTGTCCTTGCTGTTACACCACCTCAGTTTGGCGGTGCAGGTGGATTGGCTGCAACTGATCAAGGAAGTACACCAGCGCCAAAGAAAAGTACAGCACCGAGTGCTACCGCAACTGCGCAACCAAGTGCAACTAAATCAAGTAATCCAAAACCTAGTCAGAGCGCACCTGCTACAAATAACCAAAGCACCCCAACGCCAGATACAACCCCTACTCCAACTCCAACTCCTAAACCACAAAATGCTGGAGTTAAAACAGTTATTGGAGACCCATTTGAAGCAGATGAGGGTAGAAGGTCATGGGGAACCGTAAGAGTTAAAGTTACATTTACTGACGGAGCTATCACCAGTATTACTGGAATCCAGTCACCAACAAGCCGAGGACAGATGGCTTTTAATCAACTAGATCCATATATTGAGGCGCAAAAAATCAATACCGCAACAATTAAATCTAAGAATGCAAACGCACTTCCTTATGTGTCAGGTGCTTCATATACCTGCATTGCTTATTGGGATTCATTAAAAACAGCGATTGAAAAAGCTGGCTTTTAACTAAAAATTTGTGGTTACTTTATCCAGGCAGGTTGAAAGCTGGGGAACAGTAATTTTATTTGAATTCTCGTCACAAAAAGTGAGCGAAGAAAAGTTAATTCAAGCATTTATAGAGGCAGAGCAATTTATTTATCATGTTGATGAGGTCTTTTCTACTTATAAAGAAAAATCAGTAATCTCTCAATTAAAACGGGAGGAAATTGAAATAGCCACTTGCTCAAGTGAGGTGCAAGAGGTTTGGAATTTATGCCAAGAAGTTATGGAATTAACTGGTGGAGCGTTTAATCCTTGGCTTAAAGGATTTGATCCATCTGGATTAGTTAAAGGTTGGGCTGCGCAAAAGTGCGGGCAAATATTTGAAAAGCATGGAGTTGAAAACTCATTAGTTAATGCTGCTGGTGATCTTGCGCTAAGAGGAGGTTTATTAAAGAATGACGATGTTATTCCATGGGAAATAGGAATCAGAAACCCGGAGATTAAAAACGAGATTGTGGAGAGCTTTAAAATAAACACTGGTGCGATCGCAACAAGTGGTAGTTATGAAAAAGGTGCTCATATATATGATCCATTTACAAATTTAATTGCTATTGGAGCACGGAGTGCAACAGTGATTGGCCCAGATGCTGCAATTGCCGATGCACTTGCTACCGCATTAATGGTTTGCGGCAAAGATGGTGTTATTTGGTTTAATAAACCAGAGTTAAAGAGTTACTCTGTATTTGTAATCGATCGCAATAGTGATCAATCTTGGAGTATTAAAAGCAGTTTATAAACCTCCTATAAATTGGGTCACTTGAGGTACTCTTCAAACCATGAAGGTTCAAATCCTGGCCCTAGTGGCTGTTTCAGCCCTATTATCTGGCTGCTCTGATCCAGATGATGTAACAAGCATGAACCATGGACAGATGAATATGAATTATCAGATGCCAACTCGAGGAGAAGCAACAGCTGCTCCAATGGGTGGAACATTTTTAAATGAGCCCCTACCAGCTGATGTTTTAGCTGTTCAGTTAGTTGATCAAAGCAATCACAAATTTAAACTTTCAGATTTAAAAGGTAAGACTCTAGTAATTACTAACTTCTTAACCTCATGCCAAGAGATCTGCCCAATGACCACAGTTAATATGAGGGATATTGCAGCATCAGTTGATGCAGCGGCACTATCTAAAGAAATCGAAGTATTAGAGATAACAGTTGATCCAAAGCGAGATATTCCATCCCGGCTTTCTGCATATCAGGATTTATTTAATGATAACCGCTGGAGTTTAGTAACTGGTGATGCAGTTGGGATTACAAAGATTTGGGATTTCTTTGGTGCCCCAGCAACAAAAGAGATAATGGATGCGTCAGAGTCAATGCCAATGGATTGGCAAACGGGTAAGCCAAATACTTACGACATGATGCATGCAGACTTAGTAGTGATTGTTGGACCAGAGGGTAATTGGCTTTGGCTAGATCTTGGCGCTCCTAAAACTAAATCGGGGGTAGTTCCACCAGTATTAAATAAGTTTTTAAGCGAACAAGGTAAGAAGAATTTAATTTCACCCCAAGAACCAAACTGGACAGTTGATGCTGTTCTTAGTGCATTAAGTCAGATAACCGGTAAAGATATACCCATAGCTAAGTAATTTTAGGCATTAGATAATTGAGATTGTAATTGCGCAAATAACACCAGAGATTGCAATCCAATTAAACCAAGTACTAGCTGTTGCAAGGCGCCAATCTTTTAGCACCGGATCAATCTTCTCTCGCTGATTGCGTAGTGCAATACCTAAAGCAACAAATGATCCCAAAATATAGTGAAGGAAGTTTGCCCCACCAATTATGAACCAAGATGATGCGTATGCTCCCTCAAATGTTCCAGAATCTTCCACAATAAAAGGCATGCTTGCTAATTGTTTCCACTGCAAGTAACCACCGATTAATAACACTACAAAGGTGGCAAAAGGCAGTAATGAAATGCTCCGATTTGATTGGAATGCACGATGAGTTAGTGCAGCGATAACAAGCGGAATGGTAGTTACCCAACCAGATGAGATTGAGAATGTATGACCATCTTTAGGAAGCCAACCTTGGTTTAGGTTTAGGTTACGTAGATAGAAGTAGGTAAAAACCATGGCAAATACAAAGGATGCATCAGCCACAATAATTAACCGAACCCCTAATCTTTCACGACGACCAACTACAGCTGGTGGGTCATGATGAATAACTGTTCCGTGCGAAGCGCTCATCAATTGCTCCTTCCATATCCGTAGCCATCACTTGTAACAACAGGAGTTTCATGGAAATTCTCAAGTGGAATTGGATAGGGAACTGTCCACTCCAATGTTTTAGATCCCCAGGGATTTGTCGGTGCAATTTTTCCATTGCGCCAAGAGTGAATTACCGCCCAAAGCAAGACCAACATTCCAGTTCCAGTTAGATAAGCACCAATTGTGCTTATTAGATCTGAAGTAGCAAATGTTTGAGCATAATCTGCAACCCGTCGAGGTTGACCTTGGGAACCTGCTGCGAACATTCCAAGGAATATAAGGTTAAAACCAATCTGCACCATCCAGAATGAGATGTAACCAGCACGTTCATGCAACATTCTGCCAGTCATCTTTGGGAACCAGAAGGCAAGACCTGCAATTGCACCAGTTAGCGCTGCTCCCATTAAGGTGTAGTGAAAGTGTGCAGTAACAAACATAGAGCCATGTAGATAATCATCAGCTGGAACATCAGATAGATAAATTCCAGTTACACCACCGATTAAAAAGTTCCAGATAAATGCGTAAACACCCAACATTGGAAGCTTTAACCACGGCTTACCACGCCACAAAGTTCCAAGTAGTACTAAGAATATTAATCCTGTCGGAATTGAGATCATCTCAGTTGTAACCATAAATGGACCATTAAGTGAAGGTGACCAACCAGATATATACATATGGTGTGCCCAAACTAAAAAGCTCAATCCAGCGATACCGGCAAACCCAAGAATTGCTGAGTTAACTGAAAATAACGGCTTGCGTACAAAAACTGGAGCAATTTCTAGTAGCACTGCTACACCCGGAATTAAAATTACATAAACCTCTGGGTGACCCATAATCCAAAATAAATGTGCATATAACCAACCACTACCACCAACATTTGCATCATAAAAACCTGTGCCAATAGTTCTATCAAAGGCTGCCATGATCTGTGATGCCATAAAGGTTGGAAACGCCGGAATAGCCATTGCAACAGAGATTGTGGCACCAATAACAAATATTGGGATACGAGTTAAATTCATTCCCTTTGCTCGCATTGTTACAACAGTTGTTGTGATATTTGCACCAGCAATTGCAGAGGAGATCGCAAAGATAATAATTGCAACTATAAATGCATTCATTCCTGGACCAGCTTGCACGGAAAGTGGAGCATAAGCTGTCCAACCAGTTGGAATACCACCAAAAAACCATGCACTGCACAAAGTTATGATCGCTGTAAATAACAACCACCAACTAAGAGCATTAAGCCGTGGGAATGCCATATCTCTAGCACCAATCATGATAGGCAAAATAAAGTTACCAAATGGGCCGGTCGATACAACAATTAAGGCAATAATCATTGTTATTCCGTGTAAACCAACTAATGAGTTATATATTTCAGGTGTAACTAATCTTGATCCAGGCTGGATAAGATTAGTGCGAATCATCATCGCCATAGCGCCACCAACACCAAGCATGGTCATAACACCAACTAAATATTGAATACCAACAACTTTGTGGTCAGTGCAGTATTTAAAGTAGCGAGATATTCCTTGACCCTCACCAGCCATATATAAATGCTCTTCAGCTGTTAGATCTTTACCTATTAACCAGCGAAACGGTCCAATAAATGCACCGATTCCAACTAAGAAGCCAATGCACCACGCGAACATTGAAAGGGTAAGAATCTTATTAATTTCGGCAGCTTCATTTATGTCAAACCAGCTTTTTGAAAGCCAGTACATAACTTCGGCAGAAACAATACCAACAACTAGGCCAGTACCCATATTTAGTTTAGTAATTAAACTCCTTCCAGGTTTTGGCGCAGTTTGAGTTTTGTTTGCGAATGTTGTCATGCTGTATGGCCTCCTTCAGCTTTTACCCAACTATTGAAGTTAGCTGCGGTCATAATTTCACCTTCAGATTCCATGTAAGCGTGGTACAAACCGCAAAGTTCGGCACACTTAATATCTATAACACCCAATACATTTGGTGTAGTTCTAGCGGTAGTAACTGCATAACGGTTTGCATCAACCTTCACACCAAGTTGAACTGGCCAAAATGAGTGGTTGACATCAACGGAGGTAATTCGGAAAACCACCGGACGATCTATAGGTAAATTTAATTTATCTGTAGAAAATCCATACTCAGGATAATTAAAGTTCCAAACCCACTGTGATCCAGTCACCTCAACTACAATTGCATTTGGCTCATTTTCTGCAGCTTCAGAACTAGCTACATTCATCTCTACTAATCCCCATACAATCGCAACTAAACAAAATAATGAAGAGACAACTGTCCAAACCAAAATCACGGGTGTATTTGTTCTAATTGCTGGACCATCTGGTGGTGGGGTGTCACCTTTATGGCGGTTAAGGAATGTATATAGCGCAATACCTAAAACTAAACCAGCAATTGGCGCAGAGATAACTGTGAAATAAACAATTACTTCCTTACCATTTTGCATCTGCTCGCTCATAATCTTTGGCATGAACTTTGGATAGAACGAAAGTCCAAGAAATATAAACAATAAAGTGAAAAATGAGCCATATAAAAAGGACATCCGAACATCGTGCCGTTTTATGAATTTACGAGTTCGGTCTCCAATTGATGGAGGTAATGAATCAGATGTGATCAACGACGCTCACCTTTCCAGACATGTACCCGTACTTGCTCATTGCTGCACCAAATTTTGCATAGGTACCGTCACCGCAAGGGAATTCGCAGTTCCACACATACTCACCTGCACCACCGGTATAGAAAGAGAAGGTAGTAACAACTGGTGTTGGAAGAGTTCCATCTTCATCAAACTTTTCCATTGCATCGTCAGGTTGTTTGGAAAGTGGAATATTTACAAATAATGGATCTTGGGTAGATGTTGGTACTCCGTGGATTGTGAAAGTGTGTTGCACCTCTTTCATTCCAAGTAGAGTAACTTTTTTGCCATCAACATCCATACTTCCGTCAACAGTTCCAATTACTTTGCCAAAAAACGGTGTATTTAAAGATTCTCCACCGTCATAACCTTTAATAGTTATTGTTATGAGTGAGTTGGCAGGAAGAATTAAATGATTAGAAGGTCCATAAGTTACATACCCAGGATGACCTCCACCATCAGGGCCATGTGCACCCTCTGAGCTTTCAGCATCTGCGTACACACTTAATGTTGCAGTGGCATGGGGCATATTTCCTTTAGGTGTATCAATATTGCCGGCCATTGTTGCAACAACAGGATCTCGCCCGTCATCACTTGCTCCATTTAATGTGTAACCAACTCCAACCACAACACCAATTCCTAATAAAACTGAAAGAGTTGCTGAGAGTAAAACTTTTGAAGATCCTTTTACAGCAGATGGCATCTAGATCTCTCATCTTAAGCGCACTATGCACTTATATAAGATTTTAGGGTAGACCTAGAAGTAATAGAAAGGAATACTCCACGCAAGGTTATTTAACCTCTAAAGTTGCATCTGAGCGTGCGGGGGGGGGAATTGTGCAACTTTCGATACTTTGGGACTTTTACTTCACTCTCTGTATTACCACAATCGGCATTTGGTACTGGCTTGAAGACCGCAGTGAAATTGCAAAAATTCGCCAATTCCTTTATTACTTTGCACTTGTACTATTAACAATAGTTTTAGTTGGTCCAGTTGCACATAATGCAATTAATTATTTTTGGATTCACATGGTACAACATATTTTATTAATGATGTTAATTTCACCATTATTAATTTTAGGCTCTCCATTTAAACTTTTACTAAACTCTAAATTTTTAGTTTTAAGAAAAATTACCAGAGCATTCATAAAAGTAAAGGTAATTAGAAATTTATTTAAACCACAGGTAGGTTTTGCAATTTTTTTAATAGCTTTAATCGGTACTCACTTTTCACCATTAGCTAATGCAGCAATTAATAATCCAAATCTGCACGTGCTTGAGTTAATGATATTTTTATATGCAGGCCTTATTTATTACTATCCTGTTCTTGAGGGAAATCCCAGACCATTCCCAGTTCCACATCATGTGAGAGTTGGGTCACTTTTTGTCATGATGCTGCCAGAGACTATGACTGGATTTTTTCTCTACTCCGGAAATACTCTCTTGCATGACGCCCACCACCATATGGGAATGGATATGAGTTCCATGATTGATCCACTTAAAGATCAGCATATTGGCGGAGTATTGATGTGGTCGATGGGAATGATCATCGACACAATTTGGATTGTCTTAGCAGCCAGAGATTGGCTTGCCCACGAGCAAGCTTTAAGTGGTGATAAGTAAATGAAAGAGCCGACACCAATTAATGAAGATCCAAAACGAAAATGGGTCTTACTTGGAATTCCGTTATGTTTATTTTTAGGATTCATTGAATTACAACGTGCCTTCGGTGGAAATCACAGAAGTTGGGTTTATGTATTTGAGTGGCCATTTTTTGGAATATTTATTTACTATATGTATTGGAAGCTATCTCAACCGATACCTGACTGGGAGAATGAGGATAATAAAAATCCAAAGCGAGAGTTAGAGGAGTAACTCTCTAACTTTTTGGGTGGTTTGTTGGGTTTAAATGTTGCATCGCCCAGGCATACATTGCAATAGCGCCAGCAGCTGAAGCGTTCATAGATCTAGTTGATCCATATTGAGAAATTGCCAAAACTACTGTGCAGATTGCAACACCCTCATCACTCATACCAGCTCCCTCTTGGCCAAATAACATCACACATTTTTTAGGTAAATCAGCACTCTCTAATTGTTTAGAAATCGGTAAATTATCTATTCCGATTATTGGCAAATTTTCTTTATCACACCACACTTTAAACTCAGCAATCGTTGCATGATGGTGCACAGTTAAATATCTATCGGTAACCATCGCACCTCTGCGGTTCCAATCACGTTTACCCACAATATGCACTGCAGAAACATTAAAGGCATTTGCAGTTCTAACAATTGATCCAATATTTAAATCATGTTGCCAATTTTCAATTGCAATCTGTAGATCATGTCGCTTGGTATCAAGATCGCCAACAATTGCCGCCAACTTCCAATATCTATACTTATCTAAGACATTTCTGCGGTCACCTTGCTCAAGTAACTCAGGATCAAAGTGATTATCAGTTGGCCATGGTTTAGAGTGTGGTCCTACGCCAACAACCTGGTAAAACTCACCAGGACCGACATTTGATTCAGACATAAGTAAACCTTAAGGCTAAGGAGTGATGATGAGAAAATCATGGCTACCTGCCTATCTTGCATTAGGCGTGGTGTGGGGCTGCTCCTTTATCTTTATAAAACTTGGCCTTGAGTTTTTAACTCCATTTGGGGTGGCTTTTGGCAGATGCGCATTAGGGGCTATTACATTATTAATTATAGTTAAGATTAAAAAAATTAAACTCCCCAACGATAAAAGTACTTGGCAAAAACTTTGGATACTCTCTATGTTGTTAAATGTAATTCCAGGCATCTTATTTGCTTATGCCGAAGTGCATGTCACATCAGTTCTTGCTGGAATCATTAATGCCACAACTCCACTCGCTACCTTAATAGTGATGCTGATTGCTTTTAGAGAAGAGAAATTAAAAGTAGAACAAATAATCGGCTTAATTATCGGCGCAATCGGAGTTATGGTAGTTCTAGGAATCTGGCAGGGAGTTGGCGAAAATCAGTTAACTGGAGTAATCGCATTACTTATTGCAGTTACCTGCTACGGCATCTCATTTCCCTATACGGTTAGAAATATTATTCCACTTGGCTTAAAACCAGAGGCAGCTGCAACTACTCAATTAATAATGGCAGCAATTACCTTATTACCTTTTTATTTGTTTGATGGAATCTCACAGGATTATTATCGACCAGCAACCTTCTTGGCAATGTTAGCTCTTGGCATCTTAGGAAGTGGAATTGCATACATTTGGAACTTTTCAATTATTGCTGCCGCAGGCAGCTCCATCGCAAGTTCAGTCACATATCTCACCCCAGTTGTTGCAATTATTGTTGGATGGGTATTCTTAGGGGAGGCACTCTCCTGGTATGAGCCAGTTGGTGCATTATTAGTAATTATCGGTGCTGCAATTTCGCAGGGAAGATTTAACCGAAAGGTGCAGATCTAATGAAGAAAATATCTGTACTTATTTTACTTGCATTAACTTTCAATCTCACGCCAGCTAATGCAGTCGACACTTTGCCTCAACCATTTTTTAATTATTTAAGTTCAAAGTATCTAGCAAATCCAGGAATCATTCTCCTTGATGGATCTTCCAAAGAAATTGTTTATGAAAGCGGATCGACCATACTTCGCTCTCCAGCCTCTGTTCTAAAACTAACATCTGCAACAGCGGTTGCTATGACATTGGATAGCACCACAGTATTTACTACCAGTCTTTATAAAACTGAAAAAAAAGGTGTATTTGTTATTTTGGGTGACGATGACCCATGGATGACATCAAATGCCAAATATAGAGATGCAAATAAACGCGCCTATACACCAACCTTAATAAAGGAAGCTTTTGCCTCTGATAAGAAGCTTAAGCGAATAACTCTGCTCTATGACGGAATAAATGGCAGCGATATCTATTACGCTAAAAAAGCGCTAGGTCGGCGTGCATCTGTTGTTTACAAAGCACTTGATAAAAATACTGATCCAAAGTCCTTGATAACAGAAAAGTTAGTTGAGATTAAATCCCCACAATTATCAAAAATGATTAAATTTGCATTGTTATATAGTGACAATGTTTTAACGCAACGACTTGCAATGGTAGCAACAGCGAGAAGTGGATACCCAGATAATAAAACTGGATTAAATGACATGATGAATGACAAGTTATTTGCAATGGGTATTAATACAACCGGTTTACATCTTGAAGATGGCTCTGGTCTATCTGGGGCAAATCGGATATCAGCAGTGACTCTTTCGCAACTACTTTTAAAGATAAGAAGTGAACCAAGATTAAAGATGGTCTACGATGCACTTCCAACAAGTGGCGAGTCTGGAACATTAATTGGCAGATTTCACGCAACCGCTCCGCAAGCAGTTGGCTTAGTGAAAGCAAAGACTGGATCAACTAGACACACTGTTTCACTCGCTGGTTTTGCTACATCTGGTGAGAAAGAGTATGTGTTTGTGGTAATTGCCGATCATGTTGGCAGAACAAAACGCAGTCAAAATGCAGCAAGAAGTGCAATTGATCGAATGCTTGGAACTATTACAAAACCATCTACTCCAGTGTTGGCAACATCTAGCATTACTCCTAATTTAATAACATTTAACCCCTGATATTTATTTTATTTAATTAGGCGATAGGCTTATATAACAGTGAAAAATTACATAGATCTAATGAAGTTACGGGTTGTAGAACTTTTACTTGTGACAACCGTGCCAGCATTATTTCTAGCAAGTGATGGTATACCAAGTATTTCAGTAACCTTTTGGAGCCTATTTGGTGGCACATTAGCAGCCGGTGGTGCTAATGCTTTTAATATGGTGATTGAATCAGAATCAGATAAATTAATGAAACGAACTTCAAACCGCCCTATTGCAACCGGGCAGATATCAAAAAAGAGTGGTTTAATATTTGCACTCCTTATCTCTATTATTTCAATATTAATTTTTTACATCTTTACTACTGAACTAGCAGCTCTATTAACTGTAATTGCAATTATTTTCTATGTACTTGGCTACACAATTGCTCTTAAAAAACACACTTCACAAAATATTGTCTGGGGTGGTATTGCAGGTTGTATGCCGGTATTAATTGGTCAGGCTGCAGTCACCAACTCATTAACTATGACTTCTTGGTTATTTTTCCTTGTAATATTTTTTTGGACTCCACCTCACTTTTGGGCACTTGCAGTTAGATATAAAGATGATTATGCAGCCGCTGGAATTCCAATGTTGCCGGTAGTTGCTCCAATAAAATCCGTAATAACTCAGATGTGGTTTCACTCAGTTGCGATGTCAGTTGTTGCAATACTGGTAATCGTTAACACTAATCTTTCTAGTTGGGCACTTCTAATTACTATATTGCTTATTGCCGGTTGGAAATGGCAATTAATAAAATTAAGCAAGCAGCCAAATGAGGAAAATGCCGGGAAGTTATTCCAAGCATCCATCGTTTTTCTCAGCATTTACTCACTTTTACTAGTTGTTGGTGTATTGCTTAAGTAGTTTTAAGCCAAATTAGTGGGATAATTTTCCCATGTCCTCCCCTCTAGCACTTGATGTTGCCGATTTATCAAAAAAGTACGGCGATCGCATGGCGGTATCCCATGCTAATTTTGAAGTTCCAATGGGAAGTATTTGTGGCTTTGTTGGCCCAAATGGTTCTGGTAAGACAACTACTATCAAAATGTTACTTGGCTTAATCTCACCAACTACTGGTAGCGGTCATGTATTAGGTGAATCAATTACCCAACCAGAGAAATATTTGCCATATGTCGGCGCCATGATTGAAGGACCAGCTTTTTATCCAGCACTGACCGGCTTTCAAAACTTAACTGTACTTGCAAAGCTTGGCGGATTCTCAACCGACTTAATTCAGGGTTTATTAGATCTAGTTGGGCTTGGCGATCGAGGTGATTCAAAATATAAAACATACTCACTCGGCATGAAACAAAGATTAGGTATTGCAGCAGCGCTACTACCAAATCCAAAGTTATTAGTTTTAGATGAACCAACAAATGGATTAGATCCAGCAGGTATTCATGAGGTTCGAAGCCTTCTTCGCAAACTTGCAGATGCTGGCACAACTGTTTTCGTCTCATCCCACTTGCTTTCAGAGATAGAAATGATTAGTGATCACTTAGTTATGCTGCGATTAGGAAAAGTTATTTTCTCCGGCAAAACAAGTGACTTACTTGCAAAGCAACAACCAGTAATTGTGGCAGTGCCAGAAAAGGTGAGTGATTTAGACAAACTGATGCAGATTGCTGCTGCTGCAGGACACAAAGCAATTATTAGTGATAGTGCAGTACATGTAACAGGTACTTCCGATTTTTCAGCCACATTAAACCGGGCAGCTTTTGATGCCGGAATTGTTTTAGCCTCACTCACACCAGTACGGGCATCTCTTGAAGATACATTCTTTGAAATGACGGGTGAGTAGTTATGTGGAATGTAATTAGAGCAGAGTTAACTAAATTACGTAGGCCATCACTTGCATTATCCACACTTCTTGCAGTTACTTTTGTAACCGGATTAATCACATCAGTATTATTTTTATTAGTTGATTCACCCAGTGGTAACGGTGAGCGGGGCGTAAGAATTGGCCGTGATGTTTTATCACTTGCAAGCGGAGCTTCTTTAAGTTTTAGCAATTCAGCAGGACTACTTGGCATTGTGGCGTTATGCATCTTTGCAGCGCAAACAGCACAGGAGTACACCTATGGAACATTGCGCAATTTATTAGTGCGCCAGCCCTCACGTATGAAGATTTTAATTGGGAAGTTAGCAGCAATGAAATTATTCGCAATTGTTATGGTTGCAGTCTCTGGCCTAGTAGGTATTGCACTCTCTTATTTGTTTGCCGGCATAAAAGATGTTTCAACCACTTTATGGAGTACCCCAGAAGCAAGATCTGCTGTGATCAGAGGGTTTATTAATGTTTTAATCGCAACAATTGGCTACGGTATTTTTGGCATGATTTTAGGATTGCTATTTAGATCACCAATATCTGCAATCTCAATTGGTGTGATCTGGAATTTAATTATCGAAGGCTTACTTTCAGCATTTGTTACAAACATTGATCGCTACTTCCCAGGCCAATTACTTTCCACAGTTGCAGTTGGTGGCACCGATAAAATCTCATACCAATACGCCCTGATTACCTCATACAGCTTTTTATTAGGTGGGCTAGCAGTTGTTGCCTTTTTGTTCAAAAAACGAGATGTGGCAAATTAAATGGTAAAAAAATTAATTGCCGCCTTATTAATCACAACTCTTATTCCAACTACTGTATTTGCGGCTACCCCAAAGCCAACTCAAGCTCAGATTGATGCCGCTAAGAAGCTTGAGGATGAAAAGAAAGCTGCTGCCGATGCCGCTGCGGCGAAGCTAAATACTGCCAAGAAAACACTTAAGCAATTATCTGCTATTGCAGAAGCAAAGCGTAAGCAGTATCTAGCTGCGCAAAATGAGTTAAAGCTAAAAGCTAAAAAAGCAGATCTTGCCATGAAGCATTTACAGATTGCACAAATATCGGTAAGCAATGGTAAAACTGCTATTGGAAAATTAGCGGTTAATGCATATGTAATGGGCGGAGGATTTACAAATCTAGATTCATTACTTAAATCAGATGGGCCACAGGATTTAGCAGATCGCCTAACAACCCTAGATGTACTAGGTCAAAATAATTCAACAGCATTAGAACGCTTTAAATCAGCAGAAAAAATTGCTTCCTCTGCTCAAATAGTTGCCGATACTGCAAAGAAAGCACAGGCTGTTGCAACAGTTAAGGTTGCATCTGCTAAAAAAGAGGCAGATGTTGCCCACGCTATGCAACAAGAAGAGGTCGATAAATTACAAGCAGTCCAAGATAAACTAGCAAAAGAGTTAGCAGTTGCTCAAAAAACTCGGGTAACACTAGAACAACAACGGCAACTTGCATTATTAGAAGAGGCAAATGCAGATCGCGCAGCACTAACACTTGACCAATCAAAGATCTGGCCAGATATTGGCTTTACCGGTAGAAGTAGTACTAGAGCAACTGAGGCAATGCGAATAGCAGCGGTTGCTTATGCTGCAAAGCAGGTTCAAGCAGGGAAGAAATATGTATGGGGAAGTGAAGGACCTACAACCTTTGATTGCTCTGGTTTGGTTTATGCCGCATATAAGTCAGCTGGTTTAGCTTTTCCAAACTGGGATCGACTTAACTCCTCTCTGTATTGGGTAGCAACAAAGCGAGTTCCACTAAGTGAGTTAGTACCCGGTGATCTCCTCTTTTATTCATACAAAGGAACAGTTAGCACAATCCACCATATTTCCATCTATGCCGGTGATGGCATGATGTGGGAAGCTCATAGCAAAGATAAAGATTTACTCTATTCAAGCATCTATAGCGTTAAAGGTTTAATGCCATACGGGGGTCGGGTCTAATCTAGGTCAGTGAAGATTGAAAACACTCCAGCGCTTTGGCAGATCCGTAAAGCAGTTAAACCATGGCTGAGTGATTCTGCGCAACCTGTTTTATTTGGGTGTTCAGGTGGTACAGATTCGATGGCATTAGCAGTTGCATTATTTATGGAGAGATCAAATACAAAGGTAATTCCAATTGTGATTGACCATGGCTTACAGGACGGTTCAGCGCAAATTACCTCACAAACTATTGATCGGCTTAAACAAATTGGTTTTACTCAAGTTGAATCTGCTAGAGCGCAGGTAACAATGACAGATGGATTAGAGGCATCTGCCAGACGCGCTCGCTATCAACTATTTAATCAATTTATTGATACCTATCAACCAAAGTATTTTTTGCTTGCACACACTCTAAATGATCAAGCAGAAAATGTTTTATTAGGTCTAGCTAGAGGCTCTGGCACCAGGTCACTTTCTGGCATGGCCGAACAAAGTAATATTTATATTCGCCCATTACTTAAAATTTCACGGGAAATTACTACCGCTGCATGCGATGAGGCTCAGCTTCAGATTTGGTCGGATCCACATAATGAGGATTTAAGATTTTCCAGAGTTAAAACCCGCTTAAATGTATTACCAACCCTGGAAGCTAATCTTGGCCCAGGTATTACAAATGCTTTAGCGCGAAGTGCTGATTTATTACGCGATGATGCAGATGCGTTGGATGGATTTTCGCTTGAATATTTTAATCAAGCAGATCAATCTAATTTAGATGTTAAGGATTTAGAGCGGCTTCCTAAGGCGATCAGAACTAGAGTATTACGGCTTGCTATTTATCGGGCTGGAGCGCCAGCTGGTTCACTCTCTGCCGAACATATTGCATCTGCTGAGGCGTTAATCTCTGATTGGCACGGCCAGAAAGAGGTATCACTTCCGGGGAATGTGAAGCTTTTACGAAATTCAGGCAGAATTACCCTCTTAGCCCAATAATTTAAAGGAGCATTGTGGATCTATCAGCACTTGGTAATGACATTGAAAGAGTTGTTGTTAGCGAGGAGCAAATTCAAACTCGACTTAAAGAGTTAGCTGCTCAGGTTGAAAAGGATTATAAAGGCAGAGATTTAATTTTAGTAGGGGTATTAAAAGGTGCAGTTATGGCAATGGCAGATTTTTCTCGCTATCTACAACGCCATGCTGATATGGATTGGATGGCAGTTTCATCATATGGTGCAGGGACTAAATCAAGTGGTGTAGTTAGAATTTTAAAAGATTTAGATAATGATATTTTAGGAAGAGAAGTTTTAATTATTGAGGATATTTTAGATACCGGCTTAACACTTTCTTGGCTCTCTGAGAATTTATTATCACGTGGAGCTAAATCAGTTTCAATTTTGACCGTCTTGCGCAAGCCAGATGCAGCAACTGTACAGGTAGAGGCTAAGTATGTTGGCTTTGATATTCCAAGCGAGTTTGTGGTTGGTTATGGCTTAGATTTCAATCAGAAGTATCGAAATCTGCCATTTATTGGCGTTCTTGCCAAACACCTTTATTCTTAAGCCCCTCATTAGTAGCTTTAAGAAAGTGAAGAAATAAGTGGCGCAAAAGAAGCAGATTAAAATTCCAAAATTAAATGGGTTCAAGAGTGGCAAAAAGCCAACTAAACCTTCACCACAATTAGTGCGTAGAATTTTACGTGGCCCGTTGTTTTGGATTATTGCAGCTCTTATTGGCGTGAGTATTTTCGGTCAAATTTCAACTAGTGGCAAAGAGTTTATAAAGGTCGATACATCTGTTATTTTAAATGAAATATCAAAAGATAATGTGGAATCAGCGATCGTAATTGACCGTAAGCAAAAGGTGCGAGTTGTTTTAAAAGATGGTGAGTTTGTTGATGGTGCATCTCGTATTGAAGCATCTTATTTAACTGGCCAAGAGCCACTGATAGTTGAGTTATTAACTAGCAACCCACCAGCGAGTAATTGGAATATTGAGGTTCCAACCCAATCATTTTTTGTCTCATTAATCTTAAGTATTTTGCCAATCTTCTTAATTATTTTCTTACTAATGTTATTTATGGGCGGTGGCCAAGGTGGTCGCGTACTCTCCTTTGGTAGGTCACGAGCTAAATTACAAAATAAAGAGAATCCAACTAATACCTTTGCTGATGTAGCAGGTGCTGATGAAGCAGTTGCAGAATTACGCGAGATAAAAGATTTTCTGGCAAGCCCAGAGAAATACCAAGCAATTGGTGCAAAGATTCCAAAGGGTGTTTTGTTATACGGTCCACCAGGAACTGGAAAGACATTACTTGCCAGAGCGGTAGCAGGTGAGGCAAAGGTTCCATTTTATTCAATCTCAGGTTCTGAGTTTGTTGAGATGTTTGTTGGTGTAGGTGCATCAAGAGTTAGGGATTTGTTCGCGCAAGCAAAACAAAATGCACCAGCAATTATTTTCGTCGATGAGATTGATGCAGTTGGTCGTCAACGTGGCGCCGGCCTTGGTGGTGGAAATGATGAACGAGAGCAAACACTTAATCAATTATTAGTTGAGATGGATGGCTTTGAAGCAAATGGTCAGGTTATTCTAATTGCTGCTACCAACCGATCAGATGTTTTAGATCCAGCACTTCTTAGACCAGGAAGATTTGATCGCCAAATTCCAGTTGACCGGCCAGATCTAAAAGGACGAGCTGCAATTCTTGCTGTGCATGCAAAAAATAAACCAGTAGCAAAAGATGTTGACTTATCCTCATATGCAAAACGCACTCCTGGGTTTACTGGTGCGGATTTAGCAAATGTATTAAATGAAGCAGCATTACTAGCAGCGCGAGAAGATAGAAAAGTTATTAAGAATTCCGACTTAGATGAAGCAATTGATCGCGTTATGGCAGGGCCACAAAAGGTTTCTCGCCTTATGACTGAAGAGGAGCGGCGAATTACTGCCTACCATGAAGGCGGACATGCATTAGTTGCGCACGCACTTCCGCATACTGATCCAGTTCATAAAATTACGATTATGCCAAGAGGGCGTGCACTTGGTTACACAATGGTCTTACCAGATGAAGATCGCTACGCGGTTACTCGCAATCAAATGCTAGATCAACTTGCCTACACAATGGGTGGTAGAGCAGCGGAGGAATTAATTTTCCATGATCCAACAACTGGCGCCTCAAATGATATTGAAAAAGCTACAAACCTTGCCCGAGCAATGGTTACCCAATATGGAATGACCCAAAGACTTGGCGCAATTAAATTAGGAATTTCAGATTCACAACCATTCTTAGGCCGAGATTACGGTCATCAAAGAGATTACTCTGAAAATGTTGCTGCCATTGTTGATAGTGAGATCAGGGAAATGATTGAGAATGCTCACCAGGAAGCATTTGATATTTTGGTAGCAAACCGAGATATTTTAGATCAATTAGTTGAAGAGTTACTTGAGAATGAAACTTTAAACAAGGAAGAGATTGCCAAAGCATTTAAGCGAGTTAAGAAGGTTAAGCCAAGACCTGCATGGACTGGTTCTCAAAATAGAACACCTTCAAATCAACCTCCAGTTGCATTAAAGCCAGCGAAAGTTAAAGTAGCTGAAGAGGACAAAACAGTTAAAAAAGCACCAGTTAAAAAAAGTGCTAAAGATATTAGTAAAGATGTAAATGAGTGAGATTAGCTCTGTTTCAATGGGACCACATGATGGTGGTGCTAAAAAGGAGTTTGATCAAGTGCGGGCAGAAAAAGCGGTAACTGAGTTACTTAACGCCTTAGGGGAAGACCCAAACCGTGATGGTTTAAAAGATACGCCAAAGCGAGTGGCGAAAGCATTAGCAGAAAACTTTGCAGGCCTTTGGCAAAAGCCAGAGGATGTACTTACTACTACCTTTGATATTGGTCATAAAGAGCTAGTTATTGTCAGAGAGATAGCGGTTTTTTCGCACTGTGAACATCACCTAACTCCATTTCATGGCGTAGCACATATTGGTTATATACCAGGTGAGAGTGGAAGAATTACTGGAATATCAAAACTTGCACGTCTTGTTGATTTATATGCAAGAAGGCCACAGGTACAAGAGCGGTTAACCTCACAGATCGCCGATGCATTAGTTGAAATCTTGCAACCTGGTGGTGTAATTGTGATTATTGATTGTGAGCATTTATGTATGTCAATGCGAGGAGTAAGAAAATCTCAAGCCCGTACTACTACAAGTGCGGTGCGCGGCCAATTATTAAACTCTGCAACTAGAGCTGAAGCAATCTCTTTAATTAATCAAACAAGGTAGTAAACATGAGCCGCACAGTTGTAATGGGCATATTAAATGTCACCCCAGATTCATTTGCAGATGGTGGCAAGTATTTATCTAAAGCCGATGCAATTACCCAAGGCAGAAGATTAATCGCAGAGGGTGCTGACATTATTGATGTTGGTGGTGAATCAACTAGGCCAGGAGCTGAGCGAATTAGTGAGGAAGAGGAGTTAGCCAGAGTAATTCCAGTGATCACAGAGTTAGTAAAAGATGGCGCAGTAGTAAGTGTTGACACGATGCGATCTGAGGTGGCAAAGGCAGCAATTACAGCAGGTGCTTTATATGTAAATGATGTTAGTGGTGGATTATCTGACCTAAAGATGGCTGCAGTAATTGCCGCAAACCCTAAGATGCAATACATAGTTATGCATTGGCGAGGGCACTCAAAAGATATGCAAAAACAAGCAGTTTATGAGGATGTAGTTAAAGAGGTTAAAGATGAGTTAGATAAGCGAGTTACTAACTTATTAACTCAAGGAGTGCTTGCTGAACAAATTATTTTAGATCCAGGCCTTGGCTTTGCAAAAGAGACAGAACATAATTGGCAAATTCTAAAAAATATTGAACGGTTTCAACTATTAGGCTATCCACTTCTAGTAGGTGCATCTAGAAAAAGATTTTTAGGTGAGTTAATAAATGCTAAAGATACTGATAGCCGGGAGGCAGCAACTATTGCTTTAACAACAGAGCTGGCACGGCTTAAGGTTTGGGGTGTGCGAACTCATGGTGTTAAAGCCCATCAAGATGCGATCTCAGTTATTGAGCGGCTACGCGAATGAGTGATCTAATAAATATAACCGGTATTACCGCCACTGGCTTTCATGGGGTATTGCCTAAAGAGCGAAGTGATGGGCAAAAATTTATCGTTGATGCTCAATTAAAGGTTAATCTTAAAAATCTAAAAGATAATTTAGGGAAGACAGTTAATTATGCAGCGGTTGCCGAGCTTATAAATGGGCATATTGTTGGAGATCCAGTTTTATTAATTGAGACACTGGCCGAAAATATTGCAAAATCTATTTTAAAAGAGTTTAAGCGAGTAGGTCAGGTAACAATTACTGTTCACAAACCACAAGCACCTATTCCAGTTGCATTTAGTGATGTATCGGTTCAAATTGTGTTCAAGCGATGAAGGCGGTTATCTCACTTGGTTCAAATCTAGAAAACCGAAGGCTTAATTTAGATATTGCGGTAACAGAGTTAGCAAAGATACTCTCTGGATTAATAGTTTCACCCTATATAGAAACTGAACCGGTAGGTGGGCCTAAGCAGGATGATTTTCTAAATGCGGTTGCAATTGGTGAGTGTGAGTTAGAAGCTAATGATCTACTTAAAAAGTTATTAGCGATTGAGGATCAAATTGGCAGGGTAAGAGATGTGAAGTGGGGACCGCGACTTATTGATTTAGATTTAATTGTTTACGGTGATCAAGTGATTGATTCACCTATTCTTAAATTGCCTCATCCACTGGCAAAATCAAGAGAGTTTGTTTTAGCGCCCTGGTTTGCTATTGACCCTCAGGCAGTAATTCCAGGTGTGGGTGAGATTAAAACCCTTTTGGCATCTATCACTAGTAGTAGTTAAACTTATGACCTAGCCCGGTACCCGGAAAGGACTGGAGCAATGATTGACCTACTTAAATCTGTTGATGATTTAGCGCGCCAAAAATACGATGTGCTAGTCCCAACAATGGGCGCACTTCATGCTGGCCATCAATCATTAATTAAGTTAGCCAAATCAAAAAGTGAGAACGTATTAGTTAGTATTTTTGTTAATCCACTTCAATTTGAGAATAAAGATGATTTAATAAATTATCCAAAGAGTTTAGAGAAGGATCTAGAGTTAGCTAAGGCCGCAGGTGCAACCGCTGTCTTTGCACCAAGTGAGTCTGTCATTTATCCCGGCAATATTGAAAAGATTTCTGCTGGCCCAATTGGGGAGTTATATGAAGGAGCTGCAAGGCCGGGCCACTTTTCTGGCGTACTAACAGTTGTTAAGCGGTTATTTGATTTAGTAAAGCCAAAAGTAGCAGTCTTTGGTGAGAAAGATTTTCAACAATTATTTCTAATTAAGCAGATGGTTAAACAGTTATCCCTACCAATTGAAATAATTTCTGCCCCAACAATTCGTGATTTAGATCAAGTTGCCGTCTCATCTAGAAACATTAAATTAAATGAGAGTGAACGAAACACCTCTCTAGTAATTCCCCAGGCATTAAAAATGGCGACAGTTGAACAGATGAAAAAATTGTTAGCAACTGAGAGCGGATTTAAAGTTGATTATCTTGAGGTAATTGATGAGAGAACATTTATGCCAGCTGCTGCCGATACTATAAATAAGCGGGTAATTATTGCCGGTTGGGTAAATCAGGTGAGGTTGCTCGACAATATGCGCATGGGTGTGAATAAATGAAACTATTGACTGGCATGCCCGGATGGAGCACAAGCGCTGATGTAATTGTGATTGGTTCTGGAGTTGCCGGGCTTACTACTGCATTAAATTTAAGATCACATAACTTATCTGTCTTATTAGTTACTAAAGCAAGAATTGATGAGGGCTCAACTAAGTGGGCGCAAGGTGGTATTGCAGCAGCCTTAGGACCAGGAGATACACCTGATCAACATAAGAAAGACACCTTGGCGGCAGGTGCTGGTTTATGTGACATAAAAGCTGTTGATGTTTTAGTTTCAGAAGGACCTGAAGCGGTCAGAAAATTAATTGCGCAAGGAGCGGTCTTTGATAAATCAGAGACTGGTGAGATTGCATTAACCCGTGAAGGTGGACATCTGCGCAATCGAATACTTCATGCTGGCGGTGATGCCACCGGAGCTGAAGTTTCTAGAGCATTACTAGCTGCTGTTAAAGAGGACTCAGGAATTGAAATTATTGAACACGCTCTTGCAATAGATGCGTTAAAGAGTGCAAGTGGTCGAGTCTGTGGTGTAACACTGCATGTAATTGGCGCAGGTAGTAGAGATGGTGTTGGCCGAGCAGTTGCTAAAGCGGTAGTTGTAGCAACTGGTGGTCTTGGTCAGGTTTACTCACAAACTACTAACCCAGCTGTCTCAACTGGTGATGGAGTTGCACTGGCATTACGTGCTGGCGCAAAGGTAGCTGATGTTGAGTTTGTGCAATTTCACCCAACTGTATTATGGCGAGATTTAGCAAACAGAGGCCAGCAACCATTAATTAGTGAAGCAGTACGCGGTGAGGGCGCAATTTTATTAAATCATAAAAATGAACAATTTATGGTTGGTAAACATCCACAAGCAGATTTAGCACCAAGAGATGTTGTGGCAAAGGAAATATTTAATCAGATGCAATTAAGTGGTCAACCACATGTTTGGTTAGATGCAACAAAAATAAATGATTTTACTAATAGATTTCCCACAATATATGCCTCCTGTATTGCAAACGGAATAGATCCAACTAAAGAAAAGATTCCAGTATCTCCCGCCTCACACTATGCATCAGGGGGTGTATTAGTTGATTTGGATGGCCAATCATCTGTACCAGGTCTTTATATATGTGGTGAATCAGCTTGCACAGGCGCTCATGGTGCAAATCGACTTGCTTCAAACTCATTACTTGAAGGATTAGTTTTTGGTGCACGAATTGCAGATGCATTAGCTAAACAATTGCCAGCTCAGGAAGAGATAGTAGAAGACAAGAGAGCAATCTTGCTGGATCCTAAAATACTTTTACCCCTGCAAATTGCAATGAGTGAAGGTGCAGGTGTGATGAGATCTGAAAGCTCATTACGCAAGACAATGCAAACTTTGCAAGAGTTATCAAAGTTAGTAAGTAAAGAGCCAAGAATTGAGGCGTGGGAGGCATCTAACCTGCACCTTCTTGCAACTGCAATTGTGAAATCTGCTCTGCTTAGAACTGAGTCCCGTGGCTCACATTGGCGAAGTGATTACCCACAATCTTCCGATAGGTGGTTAAGTAGAGTTATTGAAAGTATTGATAAAGATGGCACATGGCATAGTGATGTGGAGGTGATTAAATGAATTTACTACGTGATAATTTAAAAACTTTAGGTCTGTCATCAAATCACATATTTCAGCAGATTAAAGATACCATCGGTGAAGATCTAGCAGGGGGTGAGGACATTACCTCTGTTGCCACAATTGCTGATTCACAGGTTATAAGTGCTGATTTTGTTGCCCGCTCAACTGGAGTTGTTAGTGGGTTGCATGTAGCAGCTGCAGTACTTGAGTACTGCGGAGTTAATCATTATGAGGTCCTAGTCGATGAGGGCGCTAAGGTTTCAGCTGGCAAGGTGTTAATTACTGCTCAAGGAAATACAAGAAAATTATTATTAGCAGAACGAACTGCGCTTAACTTTCTATCCCATTTAAGCGGTATTTCAACCCTTACTAGCCAATGGGTTGCAGCTGTTGCTGGTACAAAGTGTGAAATTAGAGATACCCGTAAGACCACGCCAGGACTTCGCCAGTTAGAAAAGTTTGCAGTTCGCATGGGAGGTGGGACAAACCACCGGGTATCACTATCGGAGGCTGCTCTTATTAAAGATAACCACATTGTGGCAGCTGGCAGTATTACTGCAGCATTTAAGTTGATTAAAGAGAAGTATCCAAACAAATCAGTTGAGATTGAAATAGATTCAATTAATCAGTTAGCCGAAGTAATCTCACTCAAACCAGATTTGATTTTATTAGACAATATGAGTGTTGAGCAGTGCAAAGAGGCTGTTTTAAAAACTGCCGGATCGGTAAAACTTGAAGCCTCTGGTGGGCTAGTGATTAGTAATGCAAAGGCTTATGCAGATACTGGAGTTAATTACCTAGCAGTTGGCGCGCTAACTCATGCTGCTCCAGCTTTTGATATTGGCCTAGATTTTAGAAAGGGAAAGTAATGTTACTTGCAATAGATGTTGGTAATACCAATACCGTACCGGCATTAGCTAAGTTAGATATTGATGTTAGATCTTTTACCATGCTAGAACTTAATAGAATTGATAAAGCAATTAGATCTTTGACAAGTGATGTCGCAATTGTTGAGGTAAAGGGTGGAATTAATCGCCCACCACTTGAACTTGCTAATACTAAAGAGCTTTATGAAAAATTAGAAAAAGTGGCAGCAGATTTAGGACTTGCCCCTATCGGGCAAGCAAGTGTTGGCGGTGCTAGTGATGGAAATCTGGCAGCAGCAGCTGGCGCTAAAGTATTAGATGGTTTAGGTGCCGTAGGAATGGGTGCACATGCACCAGGGGAATCAATAAAAATATCAACAGTTGAGCCAAGAATTAAATTAACCACCGCTTTTATTAACGAGTTACTTAAATGAGTGATGGACCATTAATTGTTCAAAGTGATAAAACACTTCTTCTAGATATAGACCACATCCTTTCGGATGAATGCCGCAGAGCGATTGCTGCATTTGCTGAGTTAGAAAAATCACCAGAACATATTCATACCTACCGCCTGACTCCACTTGGACTTTGGAATGCAAGGGCTGCTGGACATGACGCTGAGCAGGTTGTTGATGTATTACTTAAGTATTCAAGATATGCGGTCCCACACTCTTTATTAGTTGATATTGCAGAGACCATGTCTCGTTACGGAAGATTGCGTCTTGAAGCCCACCCAGTGCATGGTTTGATTTTGGTATCAAATGATCCAGCTGTATTAAAGGAGGTAACCCGGGGCAAAAAAGTTGCACCAATGCTTGGACTGCAATTAGATCCAGAGACAATTGTGGTTCACCCAGGTCAACGTGGTTTCTTAAAGCAAGCACTCCTTAAATTAGGGTGGCCCGCTGAGGATTTTGCAGGCTATGTTGATGGTGAGCACCATGAGATTTCATTAAAACAAGAGGGTTGGAAGATTCGTAAGTATCAAGAGTTGGCAGCTGAAGGTTTCTGGCATGGTGGATCTGGTGTAGTTGTACTGCCATGTGGTGCTGGTAAAACAATAGTTGGCGCAGCAGCTATGGCACATGCCAAAGCAACTACCTTAATTTTAGTCACTAATACTGTGGCAGCAAGGCAATGGCGAGATGAATTACTTCGCCGAACTGATTTAAATGAGGATGATATTGGTGAATACAGCGGGGCTAAAAAAGAGATACGCCCGGTAACAATTGCAACGTATCAAGTAATGACAACTCGTAAAAAAGGTCTTTATGCCCATCTTGATTTATTTGATGCAATTGATTGGGGATTAATTATTTATGATGAGGTGCATTTACTGCCCGCACCGATCTTTAGATTTACCGCTGATATTCAATCTCGTCGCAGGTTAGGACTTACTGCAACATTGGTTCGAGAAGATGGCATGGAGGGTGAGGTCTTCTCATTAATTGGTCCAAAGAGATTTGATGTACCGTGGAAAGAGATTGAAGCACAAGGCTATATTGCACCAGCAGATTGTGTTGAGGTAAGAATTACCTTAACTGATGAAGAGCGTCTTAATTACGCAACAGCTGAGCAGGAAGATCGTTATCGATTTTGTGCCACCTCACAAACTAAAAAAGCAGTAGCAATTGCATTAGCAAAAAAACATATAAATGATCAAGTTTTAGTAATTGGTCAATACATTGATCAATTAGATCAATTATCAGAAGCTTTAGGTGTGCCAGTAATTAAAGGTGATACGCCAATTAAAGAACGAGAGCGACTATATGCACTCTTTCGTAGTGGTGAGATTAAATGCTTAGTAGTTTCAAAGGTTGCTAACTTCTCAATTGATCTTCCGGAGGCAACGATTGCAATTCAGGTCTCTGGCACATTTGGTTCCCGGCAAGAAGAGGCACAACGACTTGGTCGAATTCTTCGGCCAAAGGCAGATGGGCGTAGTGCACGTTTTTATTCATTAGTTGCCCGTGACACTATCGACCAAGATTTTGCTCAAAATCGGCAACGCTTTTTAGCTGAGCAGGGTTACGCCTACCGGATCATTGATGCTGATGAGGTCATAAATAAAATCTAAGATTTAATTGCTTTAGTGAATCTTTCTAGATCTACCCGCCAATAATCATGAACCTTATTATCTATTAAAATAACTGGCACCTGCTCGCCATACTCTTTCTCTAAATCCTCGTTGATATCAATTAACTTAATTTCAAGATTAAAACCTAGATCATCTTTAACTGATTTAATATGGTCAATCGCAATCTCACATAGGTGACACCCGGTGCGAGAATAAACCAGTACCTCTTTCATTAATGGCCCCTAGAACTAATGAGAAGGGGGAGGCATAACAAAGAGAGTATGTAATTTTGCTGAATTGTTGCTGATAACTTCAGATCTGGCACTACCCCATCATCTCAGACTGTTAGCCTTTAGCCCGTGCGTCTTAAATCCATATTACTTTCGATCGGGCTACTTTCTGTATTTCTGGTAAACCCACTCTCACTCCCAACAGCTGAAGCTTTAGGAATAAAGGTGGCACCAGCTAATTGGGGATATACCTACGCAAGTAATAAAACTGTTTCTGTTCAGGCAACTCCTAGGGCGCCCTCGGCAAATATTGAGAAGAAGAGTAATTTTGTTATTAATTTTAATACCGTACCTGCCTTTGCCAAAGTGCCTATCCAAGCTGCTGTTGATGTTTGGGCAGAGAACTTTTCATCTGCAGTTCCGGTAAATATAAATATTACTTGGGGCAGAGCTGCAAATTACGGGATTCTGGCTGCTGCTAGTGCAAAAAGTAACTATGCAAATTTTCCCAATGCTCCAGATAAAACTCTTTACTACTCAGCCGCTCTTGCTAACGCATTAGCTGGTAAAGATTTAGATACAACAAAATCGGAAATGGAAATAACAATTACCTCTGATGCACCTTGGTACTACGGAACAGATGGTAAGTGCCCGCTAAAAAGTTTTGATTTAGAGTCGGTTATCTTGCATGAAATGGGTCATGGCTTAGGTTTTATCTCTGGAAATTACTATGACGAATTCTCTGGCTTTGGCAGAATTGATCAACCCACAATATTTGATGCATATGTACAACTACCTGATGGCAGGCGATTAGCAGATATGCCATCGCCAGCACTGGAGACTGGCAAAGCGCTTACCTCAACATTATTTTGGTCTGGTGATAATGCAGTTAAAGCAAATAAGGGAGTTAAGCCACTTTTATATTCACCAGCAATTTATGAAGTAGGTTCTTCAATAAGTCATTTAGATGAAAAAACATTTTCACAATCTGGTGAGAATGCGGTTATGACACCAAACTTAGATTCTGGTGAAGTCTTTCATTTGCCTGGATCACTGCTACTAGCAATGATCGAAGATATGCGACAAAAGCCACCTATTGGTCTTGCGTTTGGCTCTCCATTGCCACCTCAAAATGTTAAGGCATTAATAAGTGATAAGAGTGCGATTGTTGAATTTGATCCACCTACTAATTTTAGGTCTGCTCAAATTTCAAAGTATGAGGTTAAAAATATGCAAACAGAGGAATCTGTTATCGTTACAGAAAGTCCAGCAATATTTACTGGACTAGTAAATGGAAGTAAGTACACCTTTTCAGTTTCTGCAACAAACACCTTAGGGACATCCAATACCGCTATTTCAAATGCGGTTGTCCCGCAGGCGGTGTGGAAAAGCACAATAATTGATAAAAGTGCTGATAGTAAATACCTTGCCAGCGGAGTTTACGCTGGCAAACCAGTAATTGCTTACAGCGATAGTAAAAATGGTGATTTAAAGCTTGCCACTTATAGCAGTGGTAAGTGGAGTATTACTACAGTTGACGGAAACCAAGTGAGTATTGGTCGGACAAATAATAATGTCTCAGGTTATATCTCTATGTGCACATCAGTTGTTGGTAAAACAAATTATTTGCATCTTTTTTATGCAGACCTTGTAGATAAAGATCTTCGATACGCGGTTTATAACGGTAAGTACTGGCTCTATGAAGTTGTTGATGGTGATGGTGGCGCTATTCAAGATTACAAAGAGTTTCCACGTGTACGAGGTGGCTCTGATGTATCAGTCTCTAGTGCATGCGCAGTAACTACTGATGGTGTGCAGGTTTTTTACCGTGATGAATCACAGGGAATTTTACTAGGAGCGGTTAAAGATAAAAATGAATGGCGGTATGAAATTGTTGACGGGGATAAAGATACACAGGAGCGCACTACTGGCGATGTAGGTTTTCATTTAAAAGCAACCACCGTTGGAAAAAAGATTCACTTAATTTATGACTCTGTTAGAGGTTTTGATCTTGACCGAAATGTCACTAGGGGCGATATTCGTTATGCCAGTAGGGGTAGTGCGCTTGTTGAGGATTGGGTATATAAAACATTAGATGTACCAGCTGAAGGTGTATCGGTTGCTGGTTACGATGTTGGCGTATTTAATAGTAAGCGTAGCATAAACTTTAGTTGGTTCACTGCAAGTGGTCTCTCATTTCCAAATCCAAATCAGCTACGTTATAAAAATCTTACCGATGTAGTATTCACCGATGTGAGCAGTGCAAATTATGGAAAACCGAATTCGCCGGTATCGATAGATGAAAAATCAATTCTCTTTAGTTGCCAACTTCGACTTTGCTCAGTTGATAAGGCTGATAAAAAGATTTCTTTAATTTCAAGTGGAAGTATCCAAAATGACGGACAAAGTAACTGGATCACTATAAATAAAGTTAGATACGCCGTTGCTGGTATATCTGGAAAATTAACTCTTTTTAAACCTTAACTTAAATTACTTCGCGTTGCGTCGTTGAATTCTGGTCTTCTTGAGAAGTTTTTTATGCTTCTTCTTTGCCATACGCTTGCGGCGCTTCTTGATTACTGAACCCATTTTGCTCCTTTAGAGATATTTAACTAATGAGAGAAGATTACTAGTTAATCAACACTAAGCCAAAACTTATACCCGAGTCGGTGATTAATACCGTGCCAATTTCATTATTGGCAGCAATCGCAACCGCAGGTGAGGTAAGTGAGTAGGAAGTGATCACTTCACCCTTCTTACCTAATTCTAAAACAACTGGGGTGGCACTCTTTGGCTTCCAAGCAGGCACGCCTTTAATCACACCGGATGAGGTAAAACTTGCCCAGGAATTTTTGCCGGTTGCAACTAGCGCAGCTGATTTAGCTAAGTACCTCGTGTTCCAAGTTGGCTTACCAAGGGATGAAAACTTTGTAATCGCAGCCTCAGTTTTATTTGAGTATGAAACTTTTCCACCTTGCAATAATCCGGTATCAATTGAATTCCAGCTTCTGGTAGTACTTTTTAATGTTGCTCTTGCAACTTGTTGTAATGCTCCTGTTGCTGAAATCTTTAGTGAAATAGCATCTAACTTGCTAAGTGGTTTAATTTTTAGTAATAATTCCCCACTCACACCAACCGCGGTAATACTGCCATCTTTATTAAGAATTGCTGAATTAATCTGTGTTGATTTAACTCCATACTTAATTATCGGCAAGAATGTACCCGTTTTACTTGCACTTAAATAAAATCCTTTGACCTCTTTCTTTTCGTAATAATCTCCAATAATTGCTACACCCTCGGCTGTGATCAGTAATTGTTTAGGGTTAACAACACTTTCGGCTATGAATTCAAATGTATTTAGTAAGGTGCCAGTACTACTTATCTGCCATATTTTAATTCGATTAAGTGGTGTGTTAATTGGTTGGGCTGGATCTAGTGTCACATTGTCCGGATTTAAGACTTTTGTTGGCGTGCTAGATGCGGTTGGTGTTACCAAAGATGTACTTGCACCTACCACCCAGATGCTGCCATCTATATCTATGGCAACTGAGGATGCTATTTCATTTGCTGCCCCACCAAGACGTAGGTTCCAAAGTGGTGCACCTTGCGCGGTATATGCTGCAATAAATCCATCACTTAACCCACCAAGTGGTCCATTTATCCATGCTGAGCTAGCAGATTCAGTTGTGCCAACTAAAACAATACTTACTGGAGTCAAGGCTAGATCACTCACCTGATCTGAGTTTAAATAGGCAAGCTCCACAACTGGCTTTAGATTCTTCATTACTACAGCGTTTGCAGAGCTTGGTAATAAGGAAAAAATAAATATGACTACAAGAAAAACTCTTTTCAAGCCAACTCCTGTGAACGCTTTCTCGCCGCCGACATCGCATCTGTAACAGTTTTTTCTAAATTACTGTCAGAAAATACTTTAAGAGCTGCAGCAGTTGTACCATTTGGACTTGTCACATTTTTTCTAAGAGTTGCAGCATCTAAGCCACTTTCCTGCAACATTGCTGCCGAACCTACTATGGTGCCAATTGCTAATTGAGTTGCAAGCTCTTGTGATAGACCAAGTTCAGTGGCACCTTTAACTATTGCCTCAATAAAATTAAAGAAATAAGCAGGGCCTGATCCACTTAGTGCAGCTACCGCATCTTGTTGTGATTCGGGTATTTCAATAACTAATCCAGTTGAAGCTAATAAATTTTTAGTCAGAGTTAAATCATCGTTAGATGCACTAGTGCCAGGTGAAATTGCAGATACTCCTTTACCAATCTGAGCCGGCGTATTTGGAATCACGCGTACTACTGGATTTTTTTGAGCCAACTTATCTTCAATAAACTTAATTGTTTTCCCAGCAGCAATTGAAATTAGTAAGGCCTCTGGCTTTAAATTTTTACTTAACTCCTCAAGCGTGCTACCTAAATCCTGTGGTTTAACCGCCAAAAAGATCACATCACAACTCTGGCCAATTTCAGCAATAGACCGTAAATTAACTTTATATATTGCAGCTATTTCATCTGCTCGCTCACTGATCTTCTCGCTAACACATATCTGCTCTGCCTTAACTTGACTAAATAACAGGCTCTTAATTAGCGCAGAGCCCATAACACCAGCACCAATAAAGCCAACACATTTATTAACTACTTCTGGTTTCATACTTTAAGCCTACCCAATTAGTCATTAACCGCTCTTAACCCTTAAACTGCGGCCTTATGGCAACGACAAAAAGTGTGAAATCTAAGTTATCTAAGAATGAGGTCGCCCCTAATTTTGTGCGGGATTGGGTTGAGTTTGTAAACCCAGAAAATCCTGAGGAGATCTTTAAATGCGATATGACCTGGCTTACCTCATATTGGCAATGTATTTACGGCAATGGCTGCTGTGGCATTGATGCAGATAAACCAGATGCTGGTTGCTGTTCAGATGGTGCTTACTACACCAGTAAAGATGATGAGGAGCGAACACTAAGGGCTGCTAAAAAATTAACTAAGGCAACCTGGCAGTTTTACGATCAAGCTCGTCCTAAGAAATCTGGTGGAAAACTACAAATTAGTGAGATTGGTTTAGATAAAGATCGCAAGACTAAAAAGATTAATGATTCTTGTATTTTTCTAAATCGTGTTGGTTATGAGGCTGCTGGCTTTACTGGAAACTCAGGTTGTGCGCTGCATCATTTAGCAGAAAAAGAGGGTGTGCATGTTGTTGAAACAAAACCTGATATTTGTTGGCAACTACCACTGCGCCGCTCTTGGGAGACTCGTGAATTTGGTGACAAAGAAATAACGGTTGTAGTAATTGGTGAGTATGAGAGATTAGCTTGGGGAGAAGGCGGCGCAGATTTTGATTGGTACTGCACAAGTAACTCAGAGGCACACACTGGCAAAGTTCCGGTTTACAAATCAAGTAAGGTTGAATTGATTGCCATGATGGGTAAGGGTGGGTATAGAGAGCTTGCTAAATTATGTGATAACCGGATGGCAGCAATTGCAGCAACCCGTAAGGAACAAAAACGACGTGAGTTGCCACTATTTGTAATCCACCCCGCAACAAAGGCTGTGCAAGAGCAGCGATAGTCAGTGGTAGCCATTAGATTATCGCTATGGCAAAAGCACCAGCTAAAGATCCATTCCGTTGCGTTGAATGCGGTTGGAGTGCCACAAAATGGGTTGGCAGATGTGGTGAGTGCCAAGCATGGGGAAGTGTTGAAGAGATTGCAGCCCCTAAAAAACTCTCATTAGTCGCAGGCTCTATCACAACTGCTGCTAAACCAATTGGTGATGTTGATTTAGCAAGTGCAAAGGCAAGAACAAGTGGAGTTGGTGAATTAGATCGAGTTTTAGGTGGTGGCTTAGTACCAGGGGCTGCAATTTTATTAGCGGGTGAACCTGGTGTTGGTAAATCAACGCTACTTTTAACTGTGGCAGCACAGACTGCTAAGCAAGGTCTACTTGCACTTTATATAAGTGGTGAAGAATCTGCATCACAGGTAAGACTTCGGGCGGAACGGCTTAATGCAATTGATAAAAATTTATGGCTTGCTGCTGAATCAGATCTAGGTGCGGTAATTGCTCATATTGATTCAGTTAAGCCAGATTTACTAGTTATTGATTCAATTCAAACTATATCTAGCACTACGGTAGATGGTTCACCTGGTGGGGTAACTCAGGTGCGAGAAATTGCAGCTGCGTTAATTCGGATTGCAAAAGAGCGCGCTATTACTTTAGTTTTAGTTGGACATGTAACAAAAGATGGCTCAATTGCCGGTCCTCGCCTGCTTGAACATTTAGTTGATGTGGTTCTTAACTTTGAAGGTGAGCGCCACTCCCGCCTGCGATTAATTCGAACAATTAAAAATAGGTTTGGTGCATCTGATGAGGTTGGCTGTTTTGATTTAAATGACTCAGGAATTATTGGACTTCCAGATCCAACAGGTTTATTTACCTCTCGCCATACCGATCCAGTTCCTGGTACCTGCGTAACTGTGGCATTAGAGGGGCGCCGTGCATTACTTGCTGAGATCCAATCATTAGTTGGTATAGGTAACTCTGATGGTCGTGATTGGGGAAACTCTCGTCGAGTAACTAGTGGGTTAGATAATTCAAGAACTGCTATGACACTTGCAGTATTAGAACTTCGCGCTGGAATTAAAATATCTGGTAGAGATGTTTATGTTGCAACTGTTGGCGGCATGAAAATTACCGAACCAGCTGCTGATCTTGCAGTTGCACTCTCAGTTGCATCTGCGGCTAAAGGATTAGCACTGCCTGCAGATCTAGTTGCGATTGGTGAGGTGGGATTAGCTGGTGAGATCAGAAAGATAACTGGCGCTGCGCAGCGGGTGCAAGAGGCGGCTCGGCTTGGATTTAAGCGAGCAATTGTGCCAATGGGAAGTGATTTAAAGATTGTGGGAATTGAAATACTTGAGGCGGCTAGGCTAGAACAAGCAATTAGCAAGGTGAAGATTAATTAGTTGGTGGATCTACTAAAAATAAAGTGCTAGTAAAACCACCATCAACTGGGATTGCAACCCCAGTTATAAAATTACTATCTGAACCACCTAAAAATCTAGCAATACCGGCAAAATCTTCAGGCTCACCCCATCTACCTGCTGGAGTTCTATCCAGTACTTTATTAACAAAATCTGGAAGTGATCTAGTTTGTTCAGTTAATTCGGTTTTAATCCAGCCAGGTAGCACACTATTTACTTGAATATTATCTCGACCCCATGCATTAGCTAAACTCATAGTAAGTTGGACAACCGCACCCTTAGTTGCTGAATAAATTGGTGCAATACCGAAGCCAAATACGCTAGTAAGTGAGCCAATAGTGATTATTTTTCCACCGCCACGTTTTTTCATTGATGGATAAACCGCTTGGCAGCAATCAAATACCCCAGTTAAATTAACTTTAATTATTTGATCAACCTCATTAGGTAGGTAGTTTTCTGGGGCTTTACGGATATTTATGCCAGCATTGGCAACTAAAATATCAACACCGCCAAACTCTTTTTCGGTGTCGATCATTCCTTGATTAATTTGATTTTTATCTGCTACATCAACATTGAAGGCTTTTGCGTTAACACCAAGTGATTTTAGTTTCTTAACAGCTGCTTCACTTTTTTCTATATTACGGGCCCAAATTGCAATATCAGCGCCAGCTTGCGCAAGACCGGTAGCAAATCCCAAACCAATACCACCGTTGCCACCAGTGACAACAGCAACTTTGCCCTTAAGGGACATTAGGCAGAGGCTGGGTCGGTTAAATCTTCGAAAGTATCTGGCATTGCAGTTTTAGCAGTTCCTTTAAAGGTAAAGGTTGCCTCAGCTGTCTCATCTGAAACATCTACCAAAATAATCTCACCAGCTTTTAAATCACCAAATAACATCTTCTCAGATAGCACATCTTCTAATTCACGCTGAATCGTTCTGCGAAGTGGGCGAGCACCAAGTGATTGGTCATAACCACGTTTAGCAAGCAATGCTTTAGCAGCAGTTGTTAATTCAATTCCCATATCTTTTGCACGCAGACGCTCATCTAAGTGAGCAATCATTAGATCAACAATCTGAACAATCTCAGCCTCAGTTAACTGATGGAAGACCACAATGTCATCAATACGGTTTAAAAACTCTGGCCGGAAGTGAGTCTTAAGCTCATCCCCTACCTTTGCCTTCATCCGCTCATAATTACCGAGCGCATCTGCCACGTTGGCAAAGCCAAGGGATAGTGATTTAGAGATATCACGAGTTCCCAAGTTGGTTGTCATAATAATTATGGTGTTCTTAAAATCAACTACCCGGCCTTGTGCATCTGTTAGGCGACCATCCTCTAGTACTTGCAGGAGTGAGTTAAAGATATCTGGATGTGCTTTTTCAATCTCATCAAATAACACAACTGAGAATGGACGACGACGCACCTTCTCAGTTAATTGACCACCCTCGTCATAACCAACATAACCAGGAGGGGCACCAAATAAACGAGATGCGGTGTGTTTTTCAGAGTACTCCGACATATCAAGTTGGATCAATGCATCTGCATCTCCAAATAGGAATTGAGCAAGAGTTCTAGAAAGTTCAGTCTTACCAACACCAGAAGGACCAGCAAAAATAAATGATCCACCAGGGCGCTTTGGATCCTTAAGTCCAGCACGAGTTCTACGAATTGCTTGAGATAATGCTTTAATCGCTTGGTCTTGGCCAATTACACGTTTATGTAATTCATCCTCCATGCGAAGCAACCGAGCAGTCTCTGCCTCAGTTAACTTAAATACTGGAATACCGGTTGCAGTTGATAGCACCTCTGCGATTAATTCCTCATCAACCTCAGCAACTACATCAAGATCGCCAGCCTTCCAATTCTTCTCACGCTCTGACTTTTCAGTAATTAAATTCTTTTCTTTATCGCGAAGGGATGCTGCCTTCTCAAAATCTTGCCCATCAATTGCTGACTCTTTCTCTTTACGAGCAGCTGCAATCTTGTCATCAAACTCACGAATTTCAGGTGGCACAGTCATTCGGCGAATCCGAAGCCGAGAGCCAGCCTCATCAATTAAATCAATTGCTTTATCTGGTAGATGCCGATCTGAAACATAACGATCAGCAAGAGTTGCTGCTGAAACTAGTGCACCATCAGATATGGAAACCTTATGGTGGCTCTCATAACGATCGCGCAGACCTTTAAGAATTTCAATTGTGTGGGCAACCGTTGGCTCTGCAACTTGAATTGGTTGAAAACGTCGCTCAAGGGCTGCATCTTTTTCTAAGTGTTTGCGGTACTCATCAATTGTGGTTGCACCGATTGTCTGTAGCTCACCGCGGGCAAGCATTGGCTTTAAAATCGAAGCTGCGTCAATCGCACCTTCAGCTGCTCCTGCTCCTACTAATGTGTGAATTTCATCAATAAACAAAATAATATCGCCACGAGTTCTAATCTCCTTTAATACCTTCTTTAATCGCTCTTCAAAATCACCACGATATCTAGAGCCGGCAACTAGGGCGCCAAGATCTAATGAGTAAAGTTGTTTATCTTTAAGTGTCTCTGGAATATCACCTTTAATAATTGCTTGCGCTAAACCTTCAACAACAGCAGTCTTACCTACTCCTGGCTCACCAATTAACACTGGATTGTTTTTTGTGCGGCGCGATAGCACCTGCATAACTCGCTCAATCTCTTTCTCGCGACCAATTACTGGATCTAACTTTCCTTCACGTGCTGCTTGAGTTAAGTTGCGACCAAATTGATCTAAAACTAAAGATGTTGCTGGTTGACCTTCAGCTGGTCCACCTGATGTAACCGCCTCTTTACCTTGGTAACCAGATAATAATTGAATAACCTGTTGGCGAACACGAGAAAGATCAGCGCCAAGTTTTACTAATACCTGAGCAGCCACTCCTTCACCTTCGCGAATTAATCCTAAAAGAATATGTTCAGTTCCGATGTAATTGTGTCCCAATTGCAAAGCCTCACGCAATGAAAGCTCTAAAACTTTTTTAGCTCTTGGTGTAAATGGAATATGCCCAGAAGGTGCTTGTTGTCCTTGGCCAATAATCTCTTCAACCTGTGAGCGAACTGCTTCGAGTGAAATGCCTAGCGACTCAAGTCCTTTAGCGGCAACTCCTTCACCTTCATGAATTAAACCTAAAAGAATATGTTCAGTTCCGATGTAATTATGGTTAAGCATGCGTGCTTCCTCTTGCGCCAACACAACAACGCGACGAGCACGATCTGTAAACCGTTCAAACATCTGCTGGAACCTTTCTATCTAATGTAAATAGCCTAATGGCAAGGGGTGACCTTACGCACTTTAATTTGGCTATGAATAACTCACCTATATATTGGGTGTGTTATGCCTTTATAACCCCATAACTAGGGCATTTATGCCCAAAATTTAAAGAATTTTAAGCATTCTGGTGTTGCCCAAGGTGTTTGGCTTCACACTCTCTAAGTCTAAGAACTCAGCGATACCTTCATCGTAAGAGCGCAGCAGCTGCGCATAAACATCTGGTTCAACTGGTGCACCTTGTATCTCATTAAATCCGTGTGAGCCAAAAAACTTAGTTTCAAAGGTTAAACAAAATAATTTTTTAACACCAACTATTTTTGCTCTTTCAATAATATTTTCTAATAATGCATGCCCAATGCCTTGGCCATGAAAACTCTTCTTAACTGCCACTGTTCTAACCTCAGCTAGATCCTCCCATAGAACATGTAATGCGCCACAACCAACTACTTGACCATCGATTACTGCAACTGAAAACTCTTGCGTACTTTCAAATAAAGTAACTGTTTCTTTAGCAAGTACTCTGCGCTCTTGTGCAAAGCCATCAACAATTTCTCTAATAGTTTTAATATCAGATGTCTTAGCTGGTCTAACAATTACTGACATTATTCATCTCCGGCAGTTGGCTTAACTAATGGAAACAAAATTGTCTCTCTAATTCCTAAACCAGTAAGTGCCATTAATAATCGATCAGCTCCCATACCCATTCCACCCATTGGTGGCATGCCATACTCCATAGCTCTTAGAAAATCCTCATCTAGCCCCATCGCCTCAAGATCACCACCTGCACCAAGTTTTGCTTGTGCAACTAATCGCTCTCGTTGAATAACTGGATCAATTAACTCTGAATACCCAGTCGCAAGTTCAAATCCTTCAATATATAGATCCCACTTCTCGGCAATCCCTGGAGTTTCCCGATGTGCTCTAACTAGTGGGGATGTATCAATTGGAAATCCTTTTACAAATGTTGGACTAGTTAGTTTTTCAATACCAACATGCTCAAAAATAACCTCAGCAACCTTGCCCGCTATCCACTTTGGATCAATCTTTATACCTAATTTAGTAGCAATCTTCTTAAGCTCATCAAGTGATGTTTGTCCGCTGACCTTCTCACCCACGCCATCAGATATCGCATCAAATAATGAAATCTCACTCCATTTACCACCAAGATCTACTTGCTTACCGTCATGATGCTTGGCAACATGTGAACCAAAGACAGCCTTGGTTGCATCTTGTACCAAAGTTCTAGTTAGTTCAGCCATAGTGTTCCAATCACCATAAGCCTCATATGTTTCAATCATTGCAAACTCTGGTGAGTGTGAAGAATCCGCACCTTCATTGCGAAAATTGCGGTTTATTTCAAATACCTTTTCTAGACCACCGACTACACATCTTTTTAAATAAAGCTCTGGGGCAATTCTTAAAAATAGATCCATTTCATATGCATTACTAAAGGTTTTAAATGGTCGGGCAGTTGCTCCACCATGCATTACCTGCAGCATCGGAGTTTCAACCTCTAAAAACTCACGGCTACTAAATGTATTGCGTAGTGAACGCATTACTGTCGGACGTAATCTGGCATTACTTCTTGCCTCTGGCCTAACAATTAAATCCACATATCTCATTCTTACTCGGCTCTCTTCAGAGAGCGGCTTGTGTTCGCCTGGAAGGGGGCGAAGTGCTTTAGCGGCAAGCGCAAATGAGTTAGCTAAAATTGATAACTCTCCTCGCTTTGATGTAATTACCTCACCAGTTACCGAGACAATGTCACCTAAATCAATCTCAGATTTCCAAATTTCAAGCTGTGCTTCACCGATTTTATCTAGTGAAAACATTGCTTGTAACTCAGTTCCGTCACCTTCGCGCAGATTTGCAAAACAAAGTTTGCCGGTGTCACGTTTGAAAATTACCCGGCCAGTTATAGATTCAATAATTCCAGTTGAAACATCAATTGGTAGATCCTTATGTTTCTGGCGGATCTGTAGAAGTGAAGCAGTTCTAGGAACTGAGACTGGATATGGATCAACACCGCGCTTTATGATGCCAGCGCGCTTTTCCCTACGAATCCGAAGTTGTTCCGGTAGGTCATCCTCATCAGCCATGATGAGTTAAATCCTACCCGTGCAGGGTGGAGTTATGAATTAATTACGCTCATGTACTAAGCGCAATCCGATTAATGTCAGATCTGGTTCATGGAACTCAATCATCTCGCTAATTCCAAGGACAAGCGGTGCAAGGCCACCAGTTGCTATTACACAAACCTCACCAGAGTCTGGATATAGATCAGCTAACTCATCAATAATCCGATTTACTAAGCCATCAACCTGACCGGCAAATCCATAGATAGTTCCTGATTGCAACGCCTCAACAGTGTTCTTACCAATTACTGATTCTGGTTTAACCAACTCAACTTTGCGAAGTTGGGCAGCACGTGCTGCTAAGGCCTCAACTGAGATCTCAATACCAGGGGCAAGTGCACCTCCTAGGAACTCACCCTTAGGTGAGACCACATCTAAATTAGTTGAGGTACCAAAATCAACCACAATTGCTGGACCATCTGAGCCATATAAAGTAAATGCAGCAAGTGAGTTAACAATTCGGTCGGCGCCTATCTCTTTAGGATTATCAACTAATAATGGAACACCAGTTTTAACCCCTGGCTCAATAATTGTGGTGCGGATGTCACTGAAGTGATCTGCTACTAACTTTCTAATCTCTCGCAATACTGCCGGCACAGTTGAACAAATTGCCACACCGGTAATATCAAAGCCATCAACTAATGCTGAGTACTGCAGCCACAATTCATCAGCGGTATCTCTTGGGTCAGTCTTTACCCGCCAAGATTGTTCTAACTTATCCTTGTTAAATACACCAAGTACGGTATTGGTATTACCAACATCTATTGCAAGTAACATTACTTTCCCTTTCTAAAATCTAGGCCAATATCAAAAGCTGGAGCAGCATGAGTTA
>KB900445.1 GCA_000378865.1 actinobacterium SCGC AAA278-I18
ATATCTGAGGAAATATTTAGTGAGGATGTACCAAAGGGAAAGATTATTGCTAGTAAGCCTGGTGGTGGTGGCAAAGTCTCACCTGCTGGTTCGGTTGGATTAATAATTTCTAGAGGACAAGAACGTATTGAGATTCCACTAGTTACCGGATTAACTCCTGATATTGCCTCCCAAAAGTTGGCAGAGATTGGACTAACAGTTGGTGAGGTAAATGATAGCTTTGATATGAAGATTGAAAAAGGTTTTGTTATAAATACTGACCCTAAAAGTGGTGTTGGTGTTAAGCGGAAAACGGTTGTTAATATCTTTGTTAGTAAGGGAATTGAACAAATTAAACTCACCTCTTATGTTGGAAAAGGTGGTGAGCAAGCATTATCTGAATTAACTGATGCTGGCTTTGATGTTAATGTAACTTACCAATTTAGTGACAATGTATTTAAAGGCCAAGTTATCACTCAATCTCCAGAGAGCTCTGACTCCATTGGCAGGGGAAGTAAAGTTGAATTGGCTCTCTCCAAGGGTCCAGAGTTTGTATTTGTGCCAAATGTTTTAGGTAAGACGAAAAATGATGCAACTTTAGATCTAGAGAATTTAGGATTGCGGGTAAGTATTAAGGGCTCCGGTAGGGTAAATAACATCTCACCTAATATCGGAACGAAGGTGAAACAAGGCACATTAATTACGCTAACTCTGCGATAGAAATAATTTAGCCAACTCTCAGGTAGGCTCGCCAAATGGTTGCTGCTAAGAGTTCCATCCGTATCGGCGCTCATGTGCCAACCTCTGGCGGAATGGCAACCCGTTCTATTGAGTATGCATTAACAATTAAAGCTGAAACTATCCAAGTATTTGCATCTAGCCCCAGAACATGGGCCACATCAACACCAAATCCAGCAATGGATGAGGCATTTAAAGAAAAAACTAAAGAGCATGACATCAAGCCTTATGTCCATGCTTCTTTTTTAATTAATTTAGGCTCACCAACTCTTTCTACTTATGAAAACTCACTTGCTGCCACCGCCTACTCCTTAAGGAGAGGAAAAGAAATTGGAGCACACGGCGTTGTCGTGCACACTGGCTCTGCAGTTGATGAATCAAATGTGGCACAAGCTTGGAAACAAATTCATGAGGGTGTTATGCCGATTCTTAATGATTTAAAGGATGATGATCCCTGGCTCTTGCTTGAACCAACCGCTGGCCAAGGTCAATCATTAGTTAAAAAATTAGATGATTTAACAAAATACTTTGAAGCACTTGAATGGCATCCCAAAGTTGGCGTCTGCCTTGATACCTGCCATGTTTTTGCCGCTGGTCATGACATTAAAAAACCTGGGGGGATGACGGAGACTTTGGATCTTTTAGTAAAGATCGCTGGGATTGATAGAATTAAATTAATCCATGTAAATGACTCGATGGATATCTGTGGTAACTTGAAAGATCGGCACCAAAATATCGGTAAGGGTGAGATTGGCAGCAAACCATTTGCAGAGTTGATCGCCCATCCTGCAGTTTTAAATGCTCCCCTGATCTTAGAAACACCAGGTGCTGAGCCAGAACATGGCAGTGAAGTAGCACTGCTTAAAAAAATGCGAGATAAATTATGAAAATAAAAGTACTTCTCTACTTAGGCCTCCTGGCAACCACCGCATTTTGGGGTGGTGCCTTTTTGGTTATGAAAGACTCACTAGTAAAACAGGATGTTTACTCATTCTTAGCTACTCGATTCGGCTTAGCAACAATATTCATGTTTATCTATAAGCCTAAAGCTTTAGTGGGATTGGATAGAAAATTTATTATTCGCGCTTGTTTGGCTGGGTTATTGTTATGTAGCGGATTTATTTTTCAAACCTTTGGTCTTACCCAAACTACAGTCTCAAACACAGGATTTATAACTGGACTCTATCTAATATTTACACCACTTATTTCTTGGGTCTTACTTAAGCGCCATATTTTTAAAATTCAGTGGCTGGCAGTTCTAATAGCAACAGCTGGTCTATACCTAATTTCATACAATGGAGTTTCAGTTGGAATTGGCGAAATTTTAGTATTAATCTCAGCAATCTTGTTTGCTGGGCAAATTGTTGCACTTGGTGAATGGAGTGATGGTAAAAATGCTTACGCGCTAACCTTGATACAAATTATTGTCTCCGGCGTTATTTTTACTTTATTCTCATTAAGAAATGGTTACCAGTTGCCACCTGATTCAGCTGTTTGGTCCTCGATTTTATACACTGCTTTTTTTGCAACATTCCTTGGCTTTCTTATTCAGACTAAAGCTCAATCTGTTATGAGTGCAACTGCGGCTGGAGTATTACTCGCCATGGAAACACCTTTTGCACTATTTTTTGGACTTTACTTTGATCACGATCCACTCACCATGCGAATAATTTCAGGCGGTGCGCTGGTAATGATTGCAATGGGAATGGTTATTTGGTCTGACGCTCGTAAGCCTGATGTGAGAGCATTCCACCATGACTAGTTCGCAATTGATTGATCTTAGATCTGACACAGTTACTAAGCCCTCTGCTGGGATGCGGGAGGCAATGGCGAAAGCTCAGGTCGGTGATGATGTTTATGGTGAAGATCCAACTATAAACTCATTAGAAGAGAGAGTTGCCAAGTTATTTGGTAAGGAAGCCGCATTATTTTGTCCAAGTGGCTCACTTGCAAATCAATTATGCATTCGAATGTTAGTTGCAGCCGGGGAAGAGTTAATTACTGAAACTAACTCACATATTGTTAGAGCGGAGTTAGGAGCGGGAGCAGTATTTAGCGGCATAACAACTAGAACTTGGTTAGCACCTCGCGGTTTACTATCTGCTGACGACGCCCTTAATATTGCTAGACCAGATTCTGGACCTTATCTAGTTTCAACAACTGCAATTGCAGTTGAGAATACACATAACTTTGGCGGTGGCACAGTTCAATCAATTGGTGAGATAAAGAAATTACGGCAAGAGAGTGAAAAACTTGGAATCAAATTACACTTAGATGGAGCCAGAATTTGGAATGCTCATATTGCAAGTGGAGTTGAATTTATAGAGTATGGAAAATACTTTGATACCGTAAGTGTGTGCCTATCTAAAGGGTTAGGCGCTCCGGTTGGTTCGTTAATGCTCTCCACAAAAGAGCGGGTAGCAAAAGCCCGACAATGGCGCAAGCGGTATGGCGGTGGAATGAGACAGGCAGGAATACTGGCAGCTGCTGGACATTACGCATTAGATAATAATTTGCCACTACTTAAAGTTGATCATGTGAGAGCAAAATCAATTGCATCTGCTGTTGCAGCAGTTGCTCCAAAGGTCATAGATCCGGCAACTGTTGATACAAATATTGTTGGTTTGGAGCTTAACTCACTAAAGATCTCTGCCTCTGAACTTTCTAGTCAGTTAAAAGAAAAGGGAGTACTTGCCAGTGCCCTTGGTCCAAAGTACTTGCGTCTGGTAACCCACTTAGATTTAACTGATGGTGATGTTGAAGAGGTAAATCAAATATTGGCGCAATTACTGCAGCGCGCCCTCGTGCCTTAATAGCCACTGCTTAACCTCAACTCCATAAGCATAATTTCCTAAAGCACCACCACTTTTTACAATTCTATGGCACGGGATTATCGCTGCAATTAAATTACTACTGCAAGCTGTTCCAGCAGCTCTTACCGCATCGGCAGAGCCAGATCGTTTTGCTAAATCTGCATAGGACCAAGTTTTGCCCACTGGAACCTTACGCATCGCCTTCCATACAGATTGATAGAAGGTAGAGCCGGGCTGGCGTACTTGAATGGAGTTTAAAGCTGAAATATCGCCATTGAAGTAATCATCAACTAAATCACTGATTACTGGAATCTCTTTAACAGATTTAATCTCCCGAGCTGCATCTACTGGCGATAACCGTTGGGTTAGATCATCAAAGCCGTTAAATCCAGCTGCTAGCAAAATCTGCTGATCGGCAATCAAATAAAGTGTACCGATCGGAGTTTCATAACTAGTATGAGATAGCACTACACGAGGTTAAACTAATATGTAATAAAAGGGAACCTTTATTTTTTACGATCTCGCAGCATTTCAGCAACCAAAAATGCTAACTCAAGTGATTGAGTATGGTTTAGCCTTGGATCACAAGCACTCTCATAGCGGGTTGCAAGATCTTCATGGCTGATCTGCTCACCACCACCTACGCACTCAGTAACATCATCACCAGTTAATTCAATATGAATTCCACCTGGATGGGTTCCTAACTTATTGTGAACCTCAAAAAAGCCGCGCACCTCATCTAATACATCATCAAATTTGCGAGTCTTATAGCCACTTGGCGCCTCATAGGTATTGCCATGCATTGGATCGCAAACCCAAAGTACTACCGCCCCAGACTTAGTAACTGCATCAACTAAGGCAGGAAGCTTCTCACGAATTATTCCAGCACCCATTCTGGTAATAAAGGTAAGCCGGCCTGGCTCATTACTTGGATTTAATCGCTTGATAATTGCCAGCGCATCCTCAGTTGTTGTCTTTGGCCCAAGTTTTACGCCAATTGGATTGTGAATTTTTTCAGCGAAATCCATATGTGCACCATCTAATTGCCGAGTGCGCTCACCAATCCAAACAAAGTGCGCTGAAACATCATAAGGATTATTAGTTCGAGAATCGATTCGTGTTAATGCTTTTTCATACTCCAGTATTAATGCTTCATGGCTTGAGTAAAAATCAACTGACTTAAATGATTCTGGATCCACTCCAGCTGATTGCATAAATTGAATAGCTCTACCAATCTCATTTGCCATCTCTTCATAGCGAGCGCTAAATCTGGCATCAGCAGCAAACCCTTTATTCCAACTATGAACTTGGCGCAGATCAGCAAAACCACCCTGGGTAAAGGCACGAACTAAATTTAAGGTTGCAGCTGAGGTGTTATAAACCTGCACTAACCGTTTTGGATTAGGTGTTCTAGACTCCTTAGTAAATTCAATATCATTAACCGCATCCCCTCGATAAGCCGGCAGGGTCAGGCCATCTCTGGTTTCATTATCATTACTACGAGGCTTAGCAAATTGACCAGCCATCCGTCCCACCTTAACCACTGGTAGGGATGAGAAGTACTGAAGAACGGCTGCCATCTGCAAGATTGTCTTAATCCGATTTCGAATTGAATCAGCGGTAGCCCCGACAAATGTTTCAGCACAATCACCACCTTGCAACCAAAATGCTCGCCCGGCTGCTGCTTCGGCAATACGCTTTTTTAAGTTATCACATTCACCAGCAAAAACTAATGGTGGAAATGTTTCTAACTCAGCAACTGCTGACTTAACTGCAGCTGCATCTGGCCAGGCAGGTTGCTGGGCAGCGATAAGTCCAGGTTTAAAGATCGAATTAGCACTCATTAGATAATGGTAGGCAATCTCTTAGGTTTGATGTGGCTAATTAGGCCAGTGATCAATTAACCGAAGAAGATCTCCGCCTCTTTATATAGTTCTGGGTCAACTGTCTTTAATTTAGAGGTTGCTGAGGCCAGTGGAACTCGCTCAATCTTGGTGCCATGTAGTGCCACCATCTTGCCCCAATCGCCATCATGGACAGCGGTAATTGCGTGTAGACCAAATCTTGTCGCTAATACTCGATCAAATGCGGTTGGCGTACCACCACGTTGGATATGACCAAGTACTGAGGTTCGTGCCTCTTTACCAGTCTTTGTCTCTATTTGATTTGCTAGCCACTCACCTATCCCAGATAACTTCACATGACCAAAGGAATCTAATGTTTGATCTTTAGTAATCATGTCCCCATCTTTAGCCATCGCACCCTCGGCAATAACAATAATTGGTGAGTAGCTCTGTTCAAATCTAGATTCAACCCATTTACAGACCTGTTCTAATGAAAACTTAACCTCCGGAATTAATATGCAAGAGGCACCGCCGGCTAGCCCTGAGTGAAGTGCAATCCATCCAGCATGACGTCCCATTACCTCAACAATTAATGCTCGATGGTGTGATTCAGCGGTTGTGTGAAGTCGATCAATCGCCTCAACTGCAATATTCACCGCAGTATCAAATCCAAATGTGTAATCAGTATTATTTAAATCATTATCAATAGTTTTAGGAACACCAACTACCTTTACACCTAATGAATCAAGTTTGGTGGCAACACCTAATGTGTCCTCACCTCCTATTGCAATTAATGCATCTACACCCATCTTTGCTAAATTCTCTTTGATCTTCTCAACACCACCATCAATTTTAAAAGGGTTAGTCCGAGAAGAGCCGAGAATGGTTCCACCCTTAGGCAAAATTCCTCTAGTTGCTGGGATATCCAATTTCATTGTTAGGCCTTCAAGTGGGCCGCGCCAACCATCACGAAAACCTATGAACTCATAGCCATACTCTTTAACACCTTTGCGAACTACCGCACGAATTACAGCATTTAGCCCTGGACAATCTCCACCGCCAGTTAGAACACCAATGCGCATTTAAAAAGCTCCAGCCTGTAAAAGTTATAAAAGTTGGCCAACACTGAGTGCTAAGTCTACTCTGCCGCAATGGGAGTTAAATCCGAGATTACTGCTCACCTGGCTCAGCGAGTTGCTGCTGGGCTGCCAGAGGTATGGCAAGCGCCATTGGATGAGATAAGAAAAAACACCCACACACATCTTGCGCTATCCCAACCCTTAATTGATATCGATAAAGTCGAACATAAAACTATTGCTGGCCCAACATCTGATCTACCCATTCGAATTTATCGGCCATCTGATAAGAGCGATCTTCCAGTCTTGGTTTTCTTTCATGGTGGTGGTTGGGTATTAAACTTTTTAGATATTTATGAACCAGCACTTCGCAAAGTGGCAAAGAATGGTGAGTTTGTAATTATTGCAGTCCAGTATCAAAAAGCACCAGAGCACCCATTTCCTATCCCCTTCGAAGATTGCTATGCAACTCTTGAGTGGGTAGTAAATAACTCAGCTAAGTTAGGAATTAATCCGACTCAAATAGGAGTCGGTGGTGACAGCGCTGGTGGTAACTTAGCATCAGCTGTTGCACTAAAGGCTAGAGATACTGGGTTAATCAATCTCGCTTTTCAATTACTTATCTATCCATGTAATGAGATATCAATGGATTATCCATCGGCAACTGAGTTTGCTCAAGGGTATGGCTTAAGTACCAAGGCAATGAAATGGTTTTGGGATAAGTACTTACCTAATAATAAAGATCATAGTAATAAATACGCAGTACCTTTTAGAGCAGATACTTTGAAAGGTGTTGCTGCTGCGATTGTAATTGCTGCTGAATTTGATCCGCTAACTGATGATGCTAGAAATTATTACAGTAGATTAGTGGCGGATTCTGTGCCAGCTATCTATAAAGAGTATCCTGGTCAAATTCACGGCTTCTTTAACTTAGGTGGAGTAACAGCAGATGCTGATTTACTTTACGCAGATATCGCTATTGAAATTAATGCAATTTTAGGAAGAGGAAAGTAATTGACTAAAACTGGGTGGGGCAGATTTATCTTGCTAGGATTTCTTTGGGGAACCCCCTACCTATTTCTTAAGGTAGCAGTTGAGGAGATGTTTCCAGCAGTAATTGTATTTCTACGAGTCTTAATTGGAGCAGCGGTTTTACTGCCAATAGCATTAAAACAAAAAACATTTTTTATTGCTCGAAAATACTGGCCATTTCTAATTCTCTATACAATTACCGAGTTAATTGGCCCTTGGTATTTAATCACAAATGCAGAGCAAAAAATCTCCTCAGGCCTTGCTGGTCTATTAGTAGCAACTGTGCCAATTTGGTCTGCTATCTTGGCATCCATTTTTGGTGACCATACTGTTTGGCATAAGTCACGGCTCTTTGGATTGATAATTGGTTTTATGGGAGTAGTTGCAGTTGTTGGAATTGAGTCATTAAGCGGGCGACAAGATATCTTTTCAATCGGCATGGTCATACTTGCGGCGATGTGTTACGCATATGCAATAAATATGATTAACCGAAGGATTCCGCAGGTGCCAGGTCTTGCTCTTAATACCTGGGCGATGTTAATTACCTCTGCAGTTTATCTACCCTTTGCAGTTGCAAGTTGGCCTAGCCAAACTCCATCTATTCAAGCGATTGGATCAGTAGTTGGGTTAGGTGTGCTTTGCACTGCAATAGCATTCATAATATTTTTTAGATTAGTAGCTGAGGTTGGTCCACCTAGAGCATCACTTATTACCTACTTAAATACTGCATTTGCAGTTCTACTAGGAGTAGTTCTACTCAATGAACCATTAACTATCGGAATTGCAATTGGATTGCCGTTGGTATTAATTGGTTCTTACTTTGCTAGTCGGAAAGTGAGTCGGTAAAACCTAATCTGGCTAGTAATTTAGGATCCTTCTGCCACTCCTTAGAGACCTTTACATGAATCTGCAAGAAGACTTGCATACCAACTAGATTCTCAATTGATTTGCGGGCAATACTTCCAATCGCTTTTAATTTACTGCCCTGTGGGCCAATAATTATTCCCTTTTGACTATCCCGCTCAACATGCAAGGTCGCAGTAACATCAAATAACTTTCCACCCGTCCGCTCACCCATCTCCTCAATTGTCACCATAACTGAGTGAGGTAACTCCTCATACAACTCCTCAATCGCTGCCTCACGGATTAGATCAGCAAGCATCAACTCCTGAGCTTGATCAGTTGTTATGTCATTTGGGTAAAGTGCGGGTGAATCGGGCAACTTTTTTGATAATAAATCTAAAAGCAGATCCGTTTGTTCTAAATTCTTAGCTGATATTGGCACAATCTCTGCCGCTTGCAGGTTAACTCGATTAGCAAACTCAGTAACTGATACTAACTTCGCAGCTAACTCTGATTTAGAAACTGTATCCACCTTTGTAACTACTAAAAATACTGGTTGTTTGCTCTTTATCTGTTTAGCAATGTACTCATCCCCAGCACCAATCTCCTCATTTGCTGGCAAGCAAAGAACCACCGAATCAGTGGAATTAATATTCTCACTAACCATTGAGTTAAGTCTGCTACCAAGTGCGGTCTTTGGCTTATGCATTCCAGGTGTATCTACTACTATCATTTGAAAATCACTTCGATTAATAATGCCCCGAATTGGATTTCTAGTGGTATTTGGGTGGTGAGAGGTAATAACAATCTTTGTGCCAACTAAAGCATTTACCAGAGTTGATTTTCCAGTATTTGGGCGCCCAACAATTGCTATAAACCCAGCTCTAAATTCACTCACCGGCATATTCTCTCACCTTTTATTTATCTTATTTGCAGTGGAGTTATCACCTCTAATATCTCATTAAAAGAAGTTGCAATATCGGCTACGCGCTCTGCTATTAAGCGATGACAGCCCTCACTAAGAGGTGAGGTAACCGCACCTGGAATAGCAAAGACTGGTCGAAATATCTCAGCAGCATCCCTAGCAGTTCTAATTGAACCACTAACAAACTCAGCCTCCACCACAACTGTTGCCTTTGCTAGAGCTGCAATTAGTCGATTCCTTATTAAAAATCTATACGGTTGCGATGAAACATGAGGCATAACCTCAGATATTAGAAGTCCATTCTTAATTATCTTGCTAAATAACTCTCGGTTATCTGCTGGGTAGAGTTTATTTACACCACCTGCTAAAACACAGATTGTTTTGCCATTGGCGCTAAGTGCACCCTGGTGCGCTGCAGTATCAATTCCATATGCACCACCACTTACCACTAGCAAACCAGCCTCAACTGACTGCTTAGCTAATATGTGTGAGAGCTGAAGACCATAATTTGTTGGTTTTCTACTTCCAACAATTGATATTGATCGATCTAATTTACTAAGAAGAGTGCGATCTCCTTTTATGAGTAAACCAATTGGCACTGTTGCTAAATCGGCTAAAGCGATGGGCCAATCATTACTTGTTGGGGTAATAAATTCGCTACCTGATTTACTTATCTCCAGCTGTAGTTGCTCAATACTTGTTTCAGTAATGCTCTGCTGTAATTTAATTATATTTTGCTGTTTTAGATAGTGATTACCAGCGATTATTCGCTGATAGACATCTAATGCCCCACGTTGGCAGATCTCATAGCTCCAGTAATTATCTGCTGGCTCTATATTGGCAAAAAGGATAAGTCTGGCTAACTCTTCATTGATCACCTTAATAACATAACTAACTTATTTAGTGATTTGTAATGATTAAATTATCTGTGAATTACTCACCTGTTTGAAGTATTGCTGCAATATTGGCAAAGGATCTGCGATGAATTGGTAGCACTCCTCGCTCTTTAATTGCGGCGGTGTGTAGCGTTGTTATATACCCTTTGTGACTAGCAAGACCGTAATTTGGATAATCCTGATCTAACTTAATCATAATTCGATCCCGATAAACCTTTGCCAAAATAGAGGCGGCACTAATCGAGATTGCTACCTGATCACCCTTCCAAACCGCCAAATTAGCGGTTGTAAGGCCTGGAATTGGATAGCCATCAGTTAATACATACTCTGGCTTTATCTGTAATGCATTAACTGCTCTACGCATACCTTCGATATTACATTTATGTAAACCTAACAAGTCAATCTCTTCAACTGAGATCTCTATTATTGAATAAGAAAGTGAGTTACTAATTACTACTTCATATAATAATTCCCGCTGATCAGCGGTTAACTCCTTTGAATCTCTAACCTCTTTAAGATCTGTTGAAAATGGATTTTTCAATATGACCGCTGCCACTACAAGTGGACCAGCACACGGGCCACGCCCTGCCTCATCAACGCCAGCAATTTTCTTTATTCCCGCTTTAAGCAGGCTCTGCTCAATCATCTAATCTCTTTTAGGGCAGCTTTTTAACTGGAACCTTTTTTAAGTCACTACCTTTTGAGATATAGCCAATATCACCAAGTGGCCAGACAATTAATGTGGCTCTACCGACAATCTTACTGAGTGGAACCATTCCAGCGTTTGCACTATCTGTATTAAATCTTGAATCAGCACTAGCTGAACGGTGATCACCCATTACCCAGATAAATCCCTCTGGCACATTAACATTAAATTTTACTTCACTTGGCTTATCACCCTTATAGATATATGGCTCCTTGATTGAAACACCATTTATTTGTAGTTTCCCGGCGTTATCGCAGCAAACAACATTATCTCCGCCAACGCCAATAACTCGCTTAATTAAGTACTGCTTTGCTGGATCGGGTAGAACTCCAACAGTAACTAAGCCACTTTTAACTTTGGCAACAAAACTAGATCTATCTGAAACTGGTGCATCACCTAACCATTTATCTGGATCACCAAAAACCACTACCTCACCGCGTTTAGCTTCAGTAAATAGGGCGCTGAATTTGTTTACACCAATTCGGTCCCCTACTTGCAATGTGTTTTCCATTGAGCCAGATGGGATATAAAAGAAATGGATAAAAAATGTCTTAATTAAAATTGAGACAAGAAATGCAGAAATAACAACAAAGGGTAGTTCGCGAAGGAAAGCGCCCTTCTTTAGCATAAGTTTATATTACTTAAGCTTGAGGGGCTTCTTCTGCAACTGCCTCTACTACTGGTAGCTCTTCAGCAACTGGTGCCTCAGCAACAACTTCAGCTACTGGAGTTTCTTCAACAACCGGTGCAGCCTCTGCAACTGGTGCAGTCTCTACAACTGGTGCAGTCTCTACAACTGGTGCCTCAGCAACTGGTGCCTCAGTAACCTCTTCTACAACTGCTGGAGCAGCTTTAGCAGCTAATCGCTCTGCAGCCTTTTTCTTTAATGTGGTTGCACCATCTGCTGGCTCATTCATCGCTTCTTTAACCGCTGCCTCATAAGCTACTCGCTTATCTATTCGAACTGGCTGTGGTTTTAATGTTCCTTCCGTGCCTGGCAAGCCATTGGCTTTTTGATAATCACCAGTAATTTTTAGAAGTGCAGTTACCGCCTCAGTTGGTTGTGCACCAACTCCAAGCCAGTACTGAACGCGATCTGAATTAACCTCTATTAATGATGGCTCAGACGCTGGCGAGTAACGGCCTATCTCTTCAATCGCATTTGAATTACGAGCAGAACGAGAATCTGCAATCACAATACGAAAATGTGGCGTGCGGATCTTGCCCAGACGCATTAACTTAATTTTTACTGACACAAAACTCCCTATAGAAAATTATTCGGCTTTATCTTTAGTAAACAGCGGGGGCGTTTACATCCAGAGCTAACCTTGCGGATAAATATTGCTATGGGTTAGAGGGTCCCACTAGCAGGGGGCTAATCTTGCCAGCCGAAGGCTACAAACCCAAATTGGCCTACATTCCCTCCTCAATTGCCCGCTTTGCTGGGTTTCCAGATCGGGATTTTTTCTTAATGCTTTGATTACTTTGCTGCGGCTTTGGCATAGTACCCATGCCAGGTATTGCACCCACTCCAGATGGCATACCGCCACTTCGCATTTGCTTCATCACTTTTTGTGCTTGTGAAAATCTTTCTACTAATGAGTTGATCTCAGAGACTGCTCGGCCGCTACCACGTGCGATGCGGGATCTGCGTGAGCCATTTAATACTTTTGGATCATTACGCTCCTGTGGTGTCATTGATTCAATAATTGCTCTAGTTCTAACCAACTCTGATTCATCAAAATTTTCTAATTGTTTTTTCATGCCAGCAGCTCCTGGTAGTAATCCCATTAACTTGCTCATACTTCCCATATTTTTCATCGCCTCTAATTGAGAGAGAAAATCATCAAAGGTAAAATCCTCACCCTTTGCAAACTTATCCTCTAATTTCTTAGAAGTTTCTTGCGGCATTGCTCGCTTTGCCTGTTCAGCAAGAGATGCCATATCTCCCATTCCCAAAATACGAGAGGCCATCCGATCTGGATAAAACAGATCAAAATCCCCTACCTTCTCTCCAGTTGCTGCAAAGATAATTGGTTTCCCAGTTAACTCAACAATTGAAAGTGCAGCACCACCCCTGGCATCACCATCTAATTTAGTTAATATCACCGCGTCAAAACCGACGCCAGCAGCAAATGCTTGAGCAGTTTTAAACGCATCCTGTCCGATCATTGCATCTACTACAAAGAAAATCTCATCAGGTTTTACAGCATCTCTAACATTAGTAATTTCTTGCATTAATTCTTTATCAACACCTAGCCGACCAGCAGTATCAATAATTACAAAGTTATGTAATTTATCCTTAGCAAATTTCACACCATCTGCCGCAACTACAACTGGATCACCAACCCCATTTCCTGGTTGGGGAGCAAAAACTGGAACCTTTATTAGGTCACCAACTATCTGAAGTTGGGTAACTGCATTTGGCCGCTGCAGATCTGAGGCAACTAGTAGTGGTGTATTTCCTTGTGACTTTAAATAATTAGCAAGCTTGCCAGCAAGGGATGTCTTACCTGCACCTTGTAAGCCGGTTAACAAAATAACAGTCGGCGCACTTTTTGCAAATCTAAGCCGGCGAGCTGAGCCACCTAGTACCAGGGTTAATTCAGCATTAACAATCTCAAATATCTTCTGTGCTGGATTTGTACTTCTATTTATTTCATCTGAACGCTCTTTTGCCTTATCAAAAACACGTTTTGAGAATTGTTCTGCAACCTCAAGGGCTACATCTGATTCAAGTAATGCAGTTTTAATCTGTGCGGTTAAGTTTGCTAAATCTGATTCAGATACTTTGCCGCGCAGGCCAGAGAAGATGGAGCTAAATCTCTGACCTAACGCTTCGAACATGGAGGCATCTTACATTTTATTTAGATAGCTTCTTCGCCGCTCTCTCCGGTACGAACGCGAACAACTGATTCAACTGGTATGGCCCATACTTTGCCATCGCCAATATTGCCAGTTCTGGCTGCATCAGTAATTACCTTAATCGCCTTATCAGCAATCTTGGCACTAACTAATACCTCTAATCTAATTTTAGGAATTAGATCTACCTTGTATTGAGCACCGCGATAAACCTCAGTTAAGCCCAATTGCCGACCAAAACCTTTTGCTTCAGAGACAGTCATACCGATAATTCCAGCAGCAACTAAAGCCTCTTTAACATCATCAAGTTTTTGCGGTTTGATAATTGCAGTAATTAACTTCATGAACTAAAACCCCCTCTTGAACTAGATGTTAACTCATAACCAGTCTCAGCATGCTGATCGTAATCAATACCTGCGATCTCTGCCTCTGGCTTAACTCTAAAGCCAATTGTCTTATCGATAATAAACCCGATAATTAATGTAGCAATAAAGGAGTAAGCCATCACAGAGAAGACACCTATCGCTTGCTTACCTAGCAGAGCTGTTCCACCACCGTAGAAGATGCCATCTAAACCTAGGTTGTTTATCGCACTGCTGCCAAATAGACCGATTGACAAGCAACCCCACAATCCACCAACTAAGTGAAGTCCAACAACATCTAGTGAATCATCAAAGTTAAATACATATTTAAGGCCAACTGCTAGAGCGCAAAGGATTCCAGCAAAGAAGCCGATTACAACAGCAGCCCATGGGGCGACAAACGCACATGCGGCTGTGCTTGCTACCTCGCCAGCAACTGCACCAGAAACCACACCTAATAATGTTGGATGTCCGTCACGTATTTTTTCGACTAACAACCAGCCAAGAGTTGCAGCCGCAGCTGCAACCTGAGTATTCATTAACGCAAGAGCAGCAATTCCATTTGCACCAAGTGCGGATCCAGCATTAAAGCCAAACCAACCAAACCACAAAATTCCTGCACCGATTAATACCAATGGCATTGAGTGTGGTCGCATTGACTCTCTGCGCCACCCGATTCGCCTGCCTAGAACAATCGCCAGCGCTAAACCAGCTGCACCAGCATTAATGTGTACTGCAGTTCCGCCAGCAAAATCTTCAAGCCCGCGAGTAGCTAAAAATCCAGCACCAGTAACTGTATCGCCAACCTTGTTACCGAAGGCAAATACCCAGTGCGCAACTGGGAAGTAAACCAATGTAACCCAGATGCCAACAAAGACCGCCCAGGCGGTGAACTTAGCTCGATCTGCAATTGCGCCAGAAATAAGTGCTGGAGTAATAATTGCAAACATAAGTTGGAAGGCTGCAAATGCCAGTAATGGAATTGGATAAACCCCACCATTATTTGTTAACTCATTTACTGCACTTCCTAATCCAGATAATGATATTGCGCCATACCACTGGGAGTTTGCTTCATAGCCAAAAGCTAATTTAAATCCATAAATAACCCAGAGCACACTAACAATGCCAATAGTTATCATCGACATCAGCATCATGTTTAAAACACTCTTTGCCCTAACCATTCCGCCATAGAAAAGAGCAAGTCCTGGCGTCATTAAAAGAACTAACGCGGTACTTGCCAATACCCATGCAGTATCACCAGTATTTAAAATTACATCTGTCATTTGAACTCCATTGTATGAAAGCTAATAGCTGGGGATGCTAGAAAGCTTTACGCCCGTTACAGGCCAAACCTCGCCATTGAGATGGGTTAATAATGCTCAATCTAAGTTACTTATAGAAGCGTTTTATATTTCAGATGAGTGAAGGTTTTACCCAATTGTTAAAAGTATGTTACTTAATTAAATAGGCTCTCAATATATGAGCCTGGCTCAAAGGGGGCTAGGTCTGCTATCGCCTCACCGCTGCCCACAAATTTAATGGGCAGGCCAGTATCTTTTTCGATCGCTAGAGCTACTCCACCCTTGGCTGAGCCATCTAATTTGGTAACAATGAATCCAGTAACTGCAACAGCTGCAATAAATATTCGCGCTTGAGTGATTCCATTTTGACCAGTTGTGGCATCTACTACTAACAGAATCTCATCAACTGGTGATTGTTTTTCAATTACTTTAATAACTTTGCCTAATTCATCCATTAAATCTTGTTTGGTATGTAATCTGCCAGCAGTATCAATAATTAAATAATTAACCCTCTCTTGCTTTGCACTTGTTATAGCAGAGAATGCAACCGATGCTGGATCACTATTTACCGCACCTATAACTACCTTGATGCCAATTCGTTCTGCCCAAGTTTGTAACTGCTCAGTTGCTGCTGCACGAAAAGTGTCTGCTGCAGCTAGCAAAACAGAATTACCCTGATTTTTAAATATATTTGCTAACTTAGCAACAGATGTAGTTTTTCCAGTCCCGTTTACTCCAACAATAAGTATTGTAGTAACTCGATCTGATGCTGTAATTAAACCTCGATCCTTATTACTTAGCCAGCTACTTACCTGCCTTGTAATTGCCTGCTTAGCATCATCAGGCTTAGAGCTCTTGGCTTGATCTATTAATTGATCAACTAACTTAACTCCTAGATCTGATGAGATTAAATTAGAGCGAATTTGCTCCCACTCATCTGAAGAGATTGAGCCAGATCTAAGTGCGGTGAATAGGCGCTTAAATAAACTCATCTACTTTTTAAGAAACAGCATCAACTTCTCGGATACGCTGTGAGATAACCTCACTCACACCATCACCACGCATAGTCACGCCATAAAGTGAATCAGCGATCTCCATTGTTCTTTTTTGGTGGGTAATAACAATCAACTGAGATTTCTCACGCAGCTCCTCAAATACACCAAGTAATCTGCCAAGGTTTGTGTCATCAAGTGCTGCTTCAACCTCATCCATAATATAAAACGGAGATGGTCGGGCTTTAAAGATCGCAATCATAAATGCCACTGCAACTAATGACCGCTCACCTCCTGATAGTAGGGAAAGCCGCTTAACTCTTTTACCAGGCGGCCTGGCCTCAACATCAACACCTGATGTCAACATATCTGATGGATTAGTAAGAATTAACTTTCCATCACCACCTGGGAATAATCTTGCAAATACCAACTCAAACTCCCGCGCTGTATCTTCAAATGCTTGAGTAAAGATTTGTTGCACTCGATCATCAACCTCTTTAATAATATCAAGCAGATCCTTCTTAGTTTTCTTTAGATCCTCTAATTGTTCAGCAAGGTAGCGAAGACGCTCTTCAAGGGATGAGTACTCCTCAAGTGCTAATGGATTTATCTTGCCAAGTAATGTTAATGACTTCTCTGCTTGTGCTAACCGCTTTTCCTGTTGATCTCTGCGATATGGAATTAAATCACCAGGTACAAACTCACCTTGCTCATTCTCATAAAAAGTTGGTACATCATTTACTGGTCCATACTCATCAGCTAAGGTCTGGACATCAATTCCTAACTCCTCCACCGCTTTAATCTCTAATTGCTCAATTCTTAATCGCTGTTCAGCCCGCGCAATTTCATCCTTATGGACGCTAGATGTCAGACGCTCTAACTCAACTGCTAACTCTCTGCCGATTGTGCGCAAACTTAAAATCTCACCCTCTCGCTCTGATCTTGAAATCTCTAATCTCTCCCGTTCACTACCAGCTCGAGAAATTGATGATTCAATCTGAATTAGTGCTTCATATGCAGTATCGGCAATCTCTTGGGCAGTAATAGCAGCTTGAGCGCGACCTTCTCTGCGAGAAATTGATCGTGACGCAGCATCTCGCTCTACATTTGCTTGGTTCTCCAATGATTGAGCCCGTTGATCAATTGCATCCTTACGCTCTTCAATAGTACGCAGACTAAGTCTTGCCTCTACCTCTTTTGATCTAGCAGCAGATACCTGAGAACGTAAATCCTCTAGATGAGTTAGATCTGGTTCGATCGGTGTTTGGTGAGATTCAAATTGGGCTATCGCCGCAGTTAAATCTCGCTCATCAAAGGTTCGCTGCTCCGCTGCGGCAGTTAGGGCACTAGCTAAGCGATCTACCTCTTCACTAGTGTTTTTGATATTTTGCCCAGCAATTGCAAGTTGTTCTGCAAGCCCAGTCATAGCAGCATCTGATTCATTTAATTTAGATAGCGCTGCCTCGTAATCCTTACTAACCGTACTTAATGCCGCTTGTAATGTGCTTAGTTCAAATTTAAGTCGATCACAATCTGCCGACACCTTTGCTACTTCAACCTCACAGTTGGCGGTAAGAATTGATATTTTTTCAATTAATCCAGCATTAGCTGATTGCGCAATAATCTCAGTTATCTCTTTAAAAGCACTTAATCTTCCGAGGGAGCCCGCGCGAAGTTTTTCAGTTGCTTGTACTTTTTCAGTTGCTACTTTCAGCAGATCCTCTGCTGCCTTAACTTCAGATTTCAACTTAGCAAAAATTGCATCTAAGCCCGGTTCGGTAGCAGTTAGGGAAGCAACCTGAGTTTCAATTACAGCAAAACCTTCTCGGTATCCTTTTAATCTACTTTCAGCCGAATTTTTTGCTTCAGTTAATCTATTTATTTCACCGGTTGTAGCATCAATTCGGGAGCGAAGTCCATTGATATGACCCTCTTGTCTGGCAGTTCCCTCGCGCTGATCAGCAATCGCACGAAGTGAAGCCGAGACTCGATTTTCTTCTAGCGCTAATTGGTTTTCAATTGTTTTTAATGAATCTGAATCAATAAGTAATTGTTCCTGTGAAATCTTTACCTGTGAAGCAAGTGTTGCTTCCTCACCACGCAGTGATCGCGCTTCATCATCTAATGCTTTTGGATCACGACCTGTTGCTTTTGCCTCCTCGGCCTCCTCGGCAAAAAATCTAGCGCGCTCTGATGCAAGATTTTGTATGCCACGAATTTGCTCACGTTGTGCGGTTAATCGATAAAAGTTTTCCTGCGCAGAGATTAATTGTGGATTTTCACTCGCTGCAATTGCATCTAATTCAACCTCACGATCTCGTGCACTATTTAATTCGCGCTCAACCTGTTCTTTTCGCTCTCGCAAAACAGTTTCATCAGCAACCTCAACCTCCATCGTGGAGCGCATCTTTATTAAATCATCAGCGAGTAAGCGAAGTCTGGCATCTCTAACATCTGATTGGATGACTGATGCCTTTCGCGCCACCTCTGCCTGCTTACCTAATGGCCGCAATTGCCGGCGTAGCTCAACTGTTAAATCTTGGATTCGGGCAAGATTTGTCTGCATAGAGTCTAATTTTCTAATTGCTTTCTCTTTACGCTTGCGGTGCTTTAGTACACCGGCTGCCTCTTCAATAAAGGCTCGTCGCTCCTCTGGATTTGCTAACAAGATTGCATCTAGCTGGCCCTGCCCAACAATCACATGCATCTCTCGACCAATACCACTATCACTTAATAACTCTTGAATATCTAATAATCTGGTGGTCTCACCATTTAATAAGTACTCAGATGCGCCATTTCTAAATAAAACACGGGTAATTGTTACCTCGGTAAAATCAATTGGCAGCACACCATCAGCATTATCGATTGTTACTGTAACCTCAGCACGACCTAATGGCGCTCGGCCTGATGTGCCGGCAAAAATAACATCTTCCATCTTTCCACCACGCAAAGATTTTGCACCTTGCTCACCTAAAACCCAAGAGAGGCCATCAACAACATTTGATTTACCAGAACCATTTGGACCAACTACACAGGTAATACCCTGTTCAAAATTTAGAGTGGTAGATGAGGCAAAGGACTTAAACCCTTTCAGGTTCATGCTCTTTAGATACATAGCTCTGCCCACTTACTCCACATAGGCGCAAACCTATCTAAAAATAGTGACAAATCGGGGCTACTTACCGTTGGCAACGCGGACAAAAATGGGAGGAGCGATTAGCAAAGGCGATTCTACGAATACCGGTTCGGCATCTAGAACATGGTTCACCAGCCCTGCCATAAACACTCAATGACCTAGCGAAGTAGCCAGCCTCCCCATTTACATTTTTATACTGCTCATCAAAGGATGTGCCGCCAGCGGTAATTGCAGATTGCATCACTTTTTTGGCAGATGAAATCACTTTTTTAATCTCACTCTCTGATAAATCTTCACAAACTATCTCAGGATGAATCTTTGCTCGCCAAAGTGCCTCATCAGCATAGATATTTCCAATTCCACTTATTATTTCTTGATTTAATAAGGTGGGTTTAATTGCCGATTTTCGCTTTTTAATTTTAGCCACTACCGATTTAAGATCAAATTCTGCTTCAAATGGATCAAATGCAATATGGGCAACAGATGTGGGAATATCCTTAATAATCTGCTCAACCGATAACCAACCAAAGGTACGTTGATCAATAAAACGAATTTCATCTTTACTACTTCGTAGCGAACTACTTTGCAGTGATAATTTTGCTCGCAAATGAGATTGTGCTGGATATTTACTGCTTTGCACAAGTAATTGGCCACTCATGCCAAGGTGGGCAGTGAGAGTGAAATCTCGATCCAGTTTGAGCCATAAAAACTTACCTCGCCGGTTTACCGAAATGATCTTTGCGCCCACAATTGCTGAAAGCGGGGCGATAGATGCAGGCTTAAGCGCTCTTGGATGAAAACTTTGAGCGGAGGATATCCGTTTTCCAATTACATACTTTGCTAGTCCAGCACGGACAGTTTCAACCTCTGGTAGCTCTGGCATTTATATTATAAAAAGAAATTGTTCCTAATTACTTTTGCTATTTCTATTACTTAATATTTCATGAGCAAGTTTTGCTGCGGCTTGCTCTGCCTCGCGCTTACTCTTGCCATGTCCAATCGGAAATTTTTCACTACTTAAAATTGCAATCGCTGTGAAACTTTTATCATGATCAGGCCCGGATTCAGTGATCTCATACTCAGGTGCTGATAAATTTAAGGATGCTGCAATCTCTTGTAATGCAGTCTTGCCATCAAGGCCAACACCTTGGGATGTAGCGGAGGTGATTGCTGGCTGAATCCAATTTAATACAATCTCTGCACTCTTTAAATATCCATGTTCTAGATAAATTGCACCAACTAGTGCTTCTAGTGAATCTGCCAAAATTGAGTTCTTGTCTCTGCCATTAGTAGCCTCTTCACCCTTACCAATTCGCAGATGCTCACCTAATTTAAGATCGCGCGCAATTTGGGCAAGTGCTCGCATATTTACAACACCTGAGCGGAGTGGACTTAATCTGCTCTCATCTAAATCTGGAAACTTTTTATATAGTTCATCGGTAACAATTAAACCAAGCACAGAATCACCTAAAAACTCTAGGCGTTCATTAGTTGGAATGCCACCTGCCTCATATGAAAATGAGCGGTGAGTTAATGCAAGTTCTAGTAACTCATCCTTAACCGATATACCGATTTGCTCGGTAAGACGGGCGTACAGATCAAACCTCTAGAACCTGGCGACGGTTATAGGTTCCGCAAGTTGGACAAGCTGTATGTTGCAACTTTGGTTGTTGGCATTGCTCACATGTTGCAAGGTGTGCAGGAGTTGTCTTCCACATGCTTCGGCGAGAGCGAGTGCGTGCTCGCGACATTTTTCGCTTTGGTACTGGCATGATCATTACTCCTTATAGATAAAACTAGTAAGTGAGAATTATCTAGGAAAAGTTGCTACTTGTAAAAACGGCTTAACTTTTAAGCGGAAAATCCTTCAAAGCTGCCCACCTTGGATCATCTGGGGTATGGGCATGATCTGTTGGCAGATTGACCCACATCTGGCCACAAACCTGACAAAGCCCAGGGCAATCCTCACGACAAAGTGGATTTACATCTAGATTTAAAATTACCGCATCCCTTATTGCAAGCTCTAGATCTATTTCATCCCCATCCATAAAACTTAAATCATCCTCTTCCAAATCAATCTCTTCATCTTTGCGCGATCTTTCCTTGCCTTTTTTCTTGCCTGAGTTCTTACTAGCTGCACTCTCGTAGTAATAAAGCTCAGTAAATCTCTCTGTAATTGGCCAAATAACTGGTTCAAGACATCTGGTGCACTCACCAGTTGCAGTTGCTACCAATTCACCAGTTGCTAGCACGCCCTCATCAACTGATTGGATTCTCAGATCTAGCTCAATTACCTCACCAGGCTTAACTGAAAGTAGGTCAACTCCCACCGACTCAGTCAGTGCCAGATCTAATTCATACTCACGCATTTCACCAGCACGGTGCGGTAGATCATGGGTATTAAAGATAAAAATTGAGCGTGCCATAAAACTACTTAGTTAAGTCAGAGAGAGCGTGCTTTGTTTCAAAGCCACCTAATTGATCTCGACCTTTGCTAATTACATCTAAAGTTTTATTTAAAATTACCTCTAAGGTGGCTAGGCGAGAATCTATATACGCCTCAATCTCTTCTCGATCTTTTTTGCTCTCCGAAGTTGCATCAGCAACGATTCGATTAGCCTCTTTACGAGCAGATGCGACAATGGTGGTTTGCTCAACAAGACGAGCAACCTCCTGCCTTGCTTGCTCAATAATTGCATCAGATTGTTGGTTGGCATCCTCTAAAATTTCTTCTTGCCGGCGCAGAATTGAGATGGCCTTAGATAAATCATTGGGAAAGGCAACCTTTATACTATCTAGCAACTTAAGCATCTCACTTCGATTTACTACACAAGAAGCAGAAAGTGGAACAGAGCGTGCTTCCTCAACTGCGGCAATAGCCGCCTCTAAACTATCTATTACATCCATTGCCTACCCTTTCCGATCTAAGCGAGATCTTAACTTATCGACGATTGCTGCAGGCATATAGCCGGAGACATCCCCGCCATAGCTTGCAATCTCTTTCACCAAAGATGATGACAAAAATGAGTTAGAAGGAGCTGTGGACATAAATAATGTCTCAACGCCTTGCAGTTGCAAATTAACCTGACTCATCTGTAGTTCGTAATCAAAATCACTAACTGCTCGTAATCCTTTAACAATTGTTGGTATCTGGTTGGCTTTGCAGTAATCAACTAGTAAGCCAGACCAGGAATCAATCTTTATATTCTTATACCGCGCAGTTACCTCTTTAATCATCTCAATTCGCTCTGGCACTGTAAAGAGTGAGCTCTTAGTTTGATTAACCAATACTGCAATTACTACCTCATCAAATAATGAACATGCCCGCGCAATAATATCTAGGTGGCCATTAGTGATTGGATCAAAGGAGCCTGGACAAACAACACGTCTCATGGATAAAACGGTAGCAAGTAATTGCTAAGTTAGCCATTTAATCACTAATTTGGGCGTTACTTACTACCCCATAGTGAATGCTACCCGCACCATATGAGCGCACCTTTGATTCCATTAATCCTTCAGGCCATGTAAAAGATTTAGCCTTGCCATCTCGCTCAATTGCTACTACACCAAATTTATTTAATAAATTAAGTGTCAATATCTTTTTTAATATCTTCTCAATCTCTGAGTTAGCAACCTCATATGGTGGATCCATAAAAATAATCTCATATGGCTTAGTTGCGGTGTGATTTAAGAATTCAAAGGCAGTTTTGGGATAAACCTTAAACTTTCCAATCTCAGGCAGATTAGCCAGCAGTGCAAAATTTTGTTCACACACTGCTGCGCTTACTGAATTACTCTCTACCGCTTCAACTAATGCCACTCCTCGGGAGAGTGCCTCAACTCCTACCGCACCAGAGCCAGCAAACAGATCTAGAAAATGCAACCCTTCTAAAGTTGAAAAGGTTGAGATTAAAGATGAAAATAAACCTTCGCGCGCGCGATCAGAGGTTGGTCTAGTAATTGAAGGTGGTGAAAAAAGCTTTCGCCCCTTGCCGCTGCCAGCAATAATTCGCATACTCATGATTTATCCATAAATCTTGCCGCCTCATCACTCTGCAATTTCGCTACCTCACTTTTTAACTCTGGCAAATGATTTATCTGTGGGTCAGTAGATAAAATATTAAGTGCTACCTCGCGAGCTTGCTCAATTAAATCTTCATCCCGTAAAACTCGCAGTAGCCGTAAATGGGATCTGCCACCAGATTGCGAGGCACCAAGCACATCTCCCTCTTTACGTTGCTCAAGATCAAGGCGGGCTAATTCAAAACCATCTAAAGTGGCAGCAACTGCAGCTAATCTGGCCATACTCTGTGAATTCTCTTGCGCATTACTTACTAGCAAACAAAGCCCTGGCACACTTCCTCTTCCTACTCGACCTCTTAATTGGTGTAATTGGGAAACACCAAAACGATCAGCATCCATAATTACCATCATCGATGCATTTGCCACATCCACGCCAACTTCGATAACAGTTGTAGCGATTAATACATCAACCTCACCCTTTGCAAATGCACTCATGGTTTGCTCTTTAACCTCACTTGTCTGTCGACCATGCAACATAGCGATCTTTAAACCTTTAAGCGCACCATTTGCAAGCTCGGGCGCTAACTCCTCAACTGCGCTCATCTGCTCATTATCTAAATACTCCTCCCCTAACAATTGCGCAGCAACCATCTCCCGCTCAGTTAATTTCTTATTTGGATTAGCAATTCGTGGTGCAACAATATAAATCTGATGCCCTTTTGCCGCCTCCTCTTTAACCCGCTCCCATGCTCGATTTAAAAAGTGAGGCTTTTCTAATACTGGAATTAAATGGGTGGTGATTGCTACTCGCCCACTTGGTAGCTCTCGTAAGGTTGAGATATCTAAGTCTCCAAAAATAGTCATCGCTACAGTTCTTGGAATTGGCGTAGCGGTCATTACTAGTAAATGTGGTGGTTGCTTTGCCTTCATTCGCAGTGCATCTCGTTGCTCAACACCAAATCTATGCTGCTCATCAACTACAACTAAACCAAGATCATCAAATGCCACCCCATCTGAGATTAGGGCGTGTGTACCAATTACTATTCCAGTTTCACCACTTGCAAGCTTTGCATGAATAGCTTTTTTACTAGCAGCCGGTAGGGATCCAGTAAGTAACTCCACCTGAGTACCAAGTGCTCCGCCTTGTAGGGTGCCTGATTGGGCTAACTCTCCTAATAACTTAGTAATGGTGCGAAAGTGTTGTTGCGCAAGTACCTCAGTAGGAGCTAACAACGCTGCCTGACCAGATGAATCAACAACTGACAACATCGCTCTTAGCGCAACAACAGTTTTACCAGACCCAACCTCACCTTGTAACAATCTATGCATTGGGTACTTATTAGATAAATCTTTTTCTATCTCAGCATTAACCTCAACTTGCCCGGCGGTGTATTTAAAGGGAAGCCTTTCTTCAAAAGCAGCAACTAAAACTGGGGTATTTGGTGTGCGAGATTTTGTACTTAATTTAACTATCTCATTACGCCGTTGGCCAAGAAGTAATTGCAGTAGTAACGCCTCATCAAAGGTAAGCCGCTGCCTGGCATTTTCGGCTGAATCTAAATCAGGTGGTTGATGAATATCTGTAAATGCTTTCTTCAAACTTGGATACTTATACTTTTGGGCAATCTCAGCTGGTAAATAATCTGGTAACTCATCTAAGGAGTCCAGCGCCAACTTTACGCACTGCATTACTTTCCAAGATGGCAACTTTGAGGTTGCCGGATAAACTGGCAAAAACTTTCCAGCAAAATCAGCAACTGCAGCATCAACATCATCACCATCTGGAATCAATTGATAATCTGGATGAGATAACTGCCGCTTACCTTTAAATACCCCAACCTTGCCAGCGAAGAGGCCAAATCGACCTGCCTTTAAATCTTTCTCCCGCCATGCTTGATTAAAAAAAGTAAGAGATAAATTGGCGCTGCCATCGGTAACAACTACCTCTAATATATTTTTGCCATTTGCTCGTCTTAATTTGACCGCTTCGATCTGAGCCAAAATTGTTACCTCATCATCTGCCAATAATTTTGAAATATCAGTCAATTCACCCCGCACCACATACCTTCTTGGGTAATGTCGGAGTAGTTCATTAACTGTTGTCATACCAAATGATTTTTCCAAAACCTGCGCAGTGCGATCCCCAAGGATGTTTTGTAATCGAGTCGCTAGGCTTGCCATAGTGGAAGTATCTAACGCCGCCTGCACAACTGCGCGTAATTACCCACCGGATTAGCCATTTAATACCCCCGCAAGGTAATCTTTCGCCTCTACTTAAGTTAAACCAGCAAAAATAAAGGGAGTAATACAGTGTCATCAGTCTGCGATCTATGTGGCAAAGCCCCTAGCTTTGGCAACAATGTCTCCCACTCAAAGCGTGCTACCCGACGCCGCTGGAATCCAAATATTCAAAAAATCCGCACCATTATTAATGGTCAGAGCAAGCGCAAGAATGTCTGTGCTTCATGTCTGAAGGCTGGCAAAGCACTTCGTTAATTTAAAAGTGCTGGTATCCACTCTTATTAATTACCACACCATCTAACAAAATCTCACCACCACCTGCTGTTACAACTCCAACTTTTATACCCAATTCCTCACTTGCACTAGTTGGATTAACTGTTGCTAGGAAGAAATGATCCTCACCCCCGGCCAGGATCCAATCAAAAACATCTTCACCTAATTCATTAGCTAACTCAGCTAAATCTTTAAAATCAGGTGCATTTATGATCAGTGCTTTGTTTAAATTAATATTAACAGTTGAAGATTTAGCAATATGTCCGGCATCTGTTACTAATCCATCACTAATGTCACACATAGATGTTGCTACTTTAATTAATTTATCTGGTGCAACTAACTTTGGATTTAGGTGAGCATCTACTACATATCTTGGCCGATCTAGCCCTCGATTTAAAATAGCAAGACCAGCAGCAGATAATCCTGGCAAGGATGAGAGATAAAGTAAATCACCAACCTGTGCACCACTACGAAGTATTGGCTTACCAGATAACTCACCAAAGGCAGTGATACTTAAGCTCATACTCTCTGATTTACTTAAGTCACCACCAATCACGGTAACCTTAAAATTATCTGCTACCGATCTAATTCCTTTTGCTAACTCTGTTATTACCTCTGAGTTATTTACTTGGCTAATTGCAGCAGCAACTAATAAATACTTTGGCACAGCTCCCATAGCAAAAATATCAGCAAGATTTGCAGTAGTAAGTTTGGCGCCAATTTGAAATGGTGATGACCAATCACGCCGAAAGTGAATGCCTTCAACTGCCATATCTACAGTTGCAACTAATTTGTTATTTGAGGCGGCAAGGACTGCGGCATCATCGCCAATCCCCAGTTCAACCCCACTTTGGAAAGAGGTATTAAATAGCTCACGCAACCTGGCTATCAGCGTTGCTTCAGATTCAATCAATGGCACTCCCCAATTAACTTGCTATAGGCTACCCTTTAATATCTCTTCAGTTCATTGCTGAACACGAAGATATAAATTGGAAGGCTTAAAATGTCAGTTCAGGCTTACATTCTTATTCAAACTGAAGTTGGTAAGGCATCTAGTGTTGCTAAAGCAATCTCTGCCATACCTGGCGTAACTATCGCAGAGGGCGTTACTGGTCCATATGATGTAATTATGAGAGCAGAGTCTGCAAGCATGGAAGATTTAGGTCGTACTGTTTTGGCAAAGGTGCAGACAGTACCTGGAATAACTAGAACACTTACCTGCCCAGTTACAACTTTTTAAATCGCTAAAACCAGCGAATCATGCCAATGATTCCAGCAGTTGCATAAAAGAATTGTAGGAAGAGAATTCCTTTGTGCTTACCTAGATATGCCCAAATTCCAATAAATCCGGAAGATGCTAACAAAAGAGTAAAGCCAATAAACTCTGCGCCAATGTTTGCGGCAACAAGAAGTGAATAAACTATTGCTGTTAATACACCCAGCCACTCAAAAACCTTTGCCTTTGTCATCTTCATTACTCCCCTACCTTCATCGCTTTTGCATTAGTTGATTTAAGTAACTCTTGATAAGTTGTTGGAAAAACTGCATGTGGGTGACCTGCCGCCGCCCAAACTACATCATAATCATTTAACACTTCATCAATAAGAGTTATGTTAGGTTGGTTAAGCCAGCCAATTGGTGCAACCCCACCTATTGAGAATCCAGATCTTTCCTTAACATAATCAGCATCAACTCGATCTAGCTTTTCTACTCCTAATTCTTTTGCTACTAGCTGTGTATCAACACGATGGCGTCCTGAGGTGATAACTAACAGCGGATTTCCATCTGGTAATTTAAAGATAATAGAGGATGCAATCTGGCCAACCTCAATTCCTAATCCATCTGCCGCTTCAGCAGCGCTTTTAGCTGTTTGAGTTAAAACCTTTATTTGACCCGCTACTCCATTTTTTTCCATGGCAGCTACTACCCGCTTAACAGCGCTTTTTTCTAATACTCCATCCATTGAATTAACGGGTAATACTTGCAGAGCGATTTTTTGCTGATTCAATTAAATTAGTGATCAATTGTTGATAGGAGATCCCACTTTTTTCAATTAACTTTGGATAGACCGAGGTTGGCGTAAAGCCAGGCATCGTGTTTATCTCATTAATTATAATCTCACCATCATTGGAGTAAAAGAAATCAACTCTGGCTAAGCCTTCACATCCTGCTGCGCCAAATGCTGTAAGTGCTGCTGCTTGAATCTTTCCCTCAACTCCCGCTGGCAGATCATTTGGAAAAACTAGTTGCATTGAGTTATCAAGATACTTAGCCTGGAAATCATAAAACTCATACTTATCTGCAATCACAATCTGGCCCACATCTGAAACAATGGTCTTACCATCTGCTTGCAGGACAGCGCACTCAATCTCACGCCCAACAACAGCTTGTTCAATAATTACCTTAGTATCAAAGCCAAGTGCAAACTCAACTGCGCTCTTTAGTTCAGATTCCTGCTTAACCTTAGTTGTGCCCCGACTTGAGCCGCTACGAGCAGGTTTAACAAATAATGGATAGGTTAGATTACTTGGCATATCAAATTTTGTTGATGTAACAACTGTACCGGCTGCAATCTTTAACCCCGCTGAGGCAAAAATTGGCTTTGCATAAGATTTATCCATACATACCGCACTTGCCAAAACACCAGAACCAACATATTTAATGCCAACCATCTCAAGTACTCCTTGAATAGTGCCATCCTCACCATATGGGCCATGCAGGATTGGAAATGCAATATCAATTGCTAAATTTTTACCGCCTGAAATTAATCCTTGACTGGTAACACTTACCTCAATGCCTGACTCTGGCACGGTTGGAAGTGCACCATTTTGAATAATAAAACTAGTATCAGCTGGCAAGAGCAGCCACTTACCTGATTTAGTAATTCCAATTAAGATCGGCTCAAATTTACTGCGATCAATAGAGCTAAGTACTCCATTTGCTGAAACGCAGGAGATCTCATGCTCACTACTTTTGCCGCCACAAATAATTGCAATCCTTGCTTTACTCACTAGATCTCAGCCTTAATACTTACCTTCATTAAGCGATCTACCGCATCCTTGGGATTTAATGTACCGGCCACAACATCTGAAACCGCTTCAATAATTGGCACCTCAACACCAACCCGATGGGCAAGCTCTAACATCGCACCTGCTGAGTAAACACCTTCAACTGTCTTTACTACTTGTGATCTGGCTTTTGCAATTGATCCAGATTTACCTAATACCTCACCAAAACTTCTATTTCGTGAAAGTGGTGATTGCGCACTTGCAACTAAATCGCCAATTCCAGCAAGCCCTAAGAAGGTAAGCGGATTGGCGCCATAGGCCTCACCAAGGCGAGCAACCTCAGATAAGCCACGGGTAATCATTAAGCCTTGGGTGTTCTCGCCATATCCCATACCAACTGCAATACCAACTGCTAATGCAATAACACTTTTAGCAGCGCCAGCAAACTCACATCCAGCCAGATCAACAGATGGATAGATTCGGAAATAATTAGTAGAAAATATCTGCTCCATAAGCTTTATTAACTCAGGATTTTCAGATGCAACAACCGCACCAGCTGGTTGTCTAGTGATTATCTCACTCGCTAAATTTGGGCCAGTAATCAAACCTAGCCTTGATTTATCAACCCCAAGCACCTGTTGGACAACTTCAGTCATTCTAAATTGAGTCTGCACCTCAATTCCTTTTAAGGTGCTGATAATTGGTAGCTCTTGAGGGAAAAAACCTTTCCAATTCTCTAAATTCTCGCGCAAGGTTTGAGCTGGAATTGCCAGCACAATTACCTCAGCAAACTCTAAAACTGCTTTGATATCAGTTGTTGCCTTCAACTCTTTTGGCAGATCAATACCCTTTAAAAAACGCCGATTTGAGTGGCGGCGATTAATCTCTCGCACTACCTTTTTATTTCTACCCCAAATTAAAACTTGTTGTCCAGAATCAACCATCACCTGGCCAAGGGTTGTTCCCCACGCACCAGAGCCTAAGACTGCAACCTTTTTCATTTTTGCTCCCGCTTAAAATTTCCAGTTCGTGGTAATTGTGATTTTCTAGGATCAAAAATTTCAGCTGGTGCTTTTTCACCCCGCAGCTGTTCAAGTAATCTAGTAATAGCACTCATTACATATGCGGTTGCCTCTTCTAGCGCAACTGGATCTTCAGCTCTGCCATACCACTTTGAAAAATCAAGTGGTTTACCAGCAACCACCACTACCTTAGTTCTTGGAAATAACTTTAGTTTTTTACTATAAGCCGGCAGTATCTCTTGCGCTCCCCATTGCGCGCATGGAATTACCGGCACTTGGGTAAGGATGGCAAGACGAGCAATTCCAGTTTTACCCCTCATCGGCCAGTAATTCTCATCCCGGGTCAATGTTCCCTCTGGATAGACACCAAGCAGGTGGCCAGATTTTAAAAATGCAATTGCATGCTGCAATGAGTGTGAGGCAACACTGCTCTCTCGCTCAACTGGGATCTGACCTGCACCAAGTAATACTCGGCCAATTATTGGCATTTTAAAAAGTGATGCCTTGCCTAAATACCTAACAGCTCTGCCATTGTCATAAAGAAAATGGGTAAAGAGCAGTGGATCCACATAAGAGATGTGGTTGCAGACGGCAATTGCCGCTCCGCTCTTAGGTAGATTCTCTACGCCACGCCAATCACGCTTAGCAATTAAATTTAAGAGTGGTTTTATTAATCCTGCGCCAAATCGAAACCAATTTGTGGTTCCTAATGGTTTGCCGCTCGGTGGGGCATAGGAGATCTTCAAATCAGTAGACACTGCTTAATTCTACGACTAATCACCTGCTTGGCTATAAATGAGCGTAAAAAAGCGGGATCTTATGGTTAAGACCCCGCTAATTTAATTAATTTAGCTTATTTACGACGCTTTGCCTTCTTTACAACTCGCTTTGCCTTCTTTGCCTTAGGTGCTTTGCGTCCAGCCTTCTTTGCCTTTGGTGCCGACTTAGTGGCAACACCCTTAGCAGGTGGGGTTGGTGCTGGACCTAATTTGCGGGCGCCAGAAATAACCTCTTTCAAACCCTTTGCAGCAAGAAAGCGAACCTTTTTGCTGGCTTTAATTTGAATTGATTCACCAGTAAAAGGATTACGTCCCTTACGTGCTGGACGGTCAACCTTCTTAAACTTACCGAAATCATTGATCATTACATCGTCGCCCTTTGAGATATTGCGAACGATCGCATCAAATACCACCTCAACTGCGCGAGCTGCTTCCTTCTTGCTATCGCCAAATTGTGGTGCGAGGTAGGCGATAAATTGTCCTTTATTCATCATATCCCCTTATTTACGCTTAAAATTAAGCATTTTGCTTAACTGCCTATAACATATTGGTTAAACCTAAATTAATTGGTAATTAATTAGGTGTGTCGCAATCAAATTCATAATATAAATCAAGGGTTTCAGCGCAAATTCATTAACTCTAAATAATTACTTGAGAGTTTTAATCTAACGAATAGGAAGTGTTTTAGGCTTATAAACCGCTCTTTTTTCTTCAAACTTTGTAACCTCATTAATTTTTGTAAAGGTCAGTCCGATGTCATCTAGGCCCTCCATCAGGCGCCAGCGGGTGTAATCATCAATTACAAAGTTCAAAGTTGCATCAGCATATGAAACAGTTCGAGCTGCTAAATCAACGGCAATTGCAGTATCTGGCTTACTTTCAACTACTTGCCAGATCTTCTCAATCTCATCCTGTGGCAAAAGAACTGTTAATAGCCCCATCTTTTGTGAGTTGCCCCGAAATATGTCAGCAAAGCGGCTAGATAAGATCACCTTAAATCCATAATTTTGCAGCGCCCAAACTGCATGTTCGCGAGAAGAACCAGTACCAAAATCAGGGCCTGCTACTAAAACTGTTGCCGCTTTGTATTGGCTTTGGTTTAACTCAAAAGCTGGATCATTTCGCCAAGCAGCAAAAAGCCCATCCTCAAAGCCGTTTTTAGTAATTCGCTTTAGATAAACCGCTGGAATGATCTGATCGGTATCAACATTGCTACGGCGCAGCGGTAGTGCGCTTCCAGTGTGCTTTATAAACTTTTCCATATTACAAATCCGCCGGTGAGGCTAGAGTGCCTTTTAACGCTGTTGCTGCTGCTACTAGTGGACTTACTAGGTGGGTTCGCCCGCCTTTACCTTGGCGGCCTTCAAAGTTTCGATTACTAGTAGATGCTGCTCGCTCTCCTGGCTTTAATTGATCAGGATTCATTCCCAAACACATAGAACAGCCCGCACTTCGCCATTCAGCTCCGGCATCTAAAAATACTTTATCTAATCCTTCAGCCTCTGCTTGCAGGCGAACTCTGGCAGAGCCAGGCACAACCAATAACCGCAAACTGCTAGCAATCTTCTTGCCCTTTAAAACCTGCGCAGCAGATCTAAGATCTTCAATTCTGCCATTGGTGCAAGAGCCTAAGAAAACTGTGTCAACTGCGATTGATTTAAGTGGTGTGCCAGGCTTTAAATCCATATATTCAAGGGCTCGCTCAGCCGCTCCACGATCTTCAGCATTACTGAAATCAGCTGGGTTTGGCACAGATGCCGTAAGTGGTAATCCTTGGCCAGGATTAGTTCCCCAGGTTACAAATGGTGCTAATTCGTCGGCGTTTAGATTGATCTCTTTATCAAACTTTGCATCAATATCAGTTGTTAATGTTTTCCAATAAGTTAGTGCGCTATCCCAATCGGCGCCAACTGGTGCATGTGCTTTACCCTGCACATAATCAAAGGTAATTTGATCAGGTGCGATTAATCCAGCTCTGGCACCTGCCTCAATCGACATATTACAAATAGTCATTCGAGCCTCCATTGAGAGAGCTCTTATCGCACTTCCGCGATACTCAAGAATATAACCTTGGCCACCGCCAGTACCAATCTTTGCAATTACTGCCAAAATAATATCTTTGCTAGTTACGCCAGCTTTTAAACTTCCCTCAACATTAATCGCCATAGTCTTTGGCCGAAGTAATGGCAGTGTTTGGGTAGCAAGGACATGCTCAACCTCACTTGTACCAATTCCAAAAGCAAGTGCACCAAAGGCGCCATGGGTTGAGGTATGTGAATCGCCACAAACAATTGTCATACCAGGTTGGGTAATTCCAAGTTGTGGTCCAACAACATGGACAATTCCCTGCTCAACATCACCTAGTGAGTGAAGCCGGACACCAAACTCAGCACAATTCTTTCGCAGGGTGTCTACCTGCAATTTTGATACTGGATCAGCAATTGGCTTATCAATATTAAGAGTTGGCACATTATGGTCTTCGGTAGCAATAGTTAGATCTGGCCGGCGAACTTTGCGGCCAGCTATTCTTAAGCCATCAAATGCTTGTGGGCTAGTTACCTCGTGAATTAAATGTAGATCAATATAAAGTAAATCTGGCTCGCCAGCGGCAGCAGCAACAACATGCTCTGACCAAATCTTTTCCGCTAACGTCTTACCCATTTGCCCTATCTCCTTACCTAAAATATTTACCACCAGATTTGCTTCTCACTAGATGAGATGGCATTATCAGAGTGTGGACAAGAAGAATAGCGGAGTTGGCGTATTAGATAAAGCGCTAAAGATTCTCGCCGCCTTAGAGGCTGGGCCACAATCCTTAAGTGATCTAGTTTCAACCACTGGGATTGCTCGTCCTACCGCTCACCGATTAGCGGTTGCGCTAGAACATCACCGCTTAGTCACACGAGATTTTTCTGGTCGATTTGTTTTAGGTGCGCGCTCTGCTGAGTTGGCCTCTGCAGCGGGTGAGGATAAATTATTAGCAATTGCCACCCCAGCCCTTACCGCACTGCGTGATGCAACTAGTGAGAGTGCTCAGTTATATCGCAGGCAAGGAGATCTACGAATTTGTGTTGCAACTGCTGAGCGACTTACTGGATTACGTGACTCAGTACCGGTTGGCACAGTTTTAACTATGCAAGCTGGCTCGGCTGCGCAAATCTTGCTGGCTTGGCAGGAGCCAGACAAACTTCACCGTGGTTTAGTAAATGCAAAATTTAGTGCTGCAAATCTTTCAGCTGTTAGACGCCGCGGCTGGGCGCAATCAGTTGGTGAACGTGAGGCAGGGGTTGCATCAGTATCTGCTCCAGTTCGCGGACCAAATAATAAAGTTATTGCAGCGGTAAGTATTAGTGGACCAATGGAGAGATTAAGTCGGCAACCAGGCAGGCTTCACGCCGCAGCGGTTGTGGCAACAGCTGCCAGATTAAGTGATTACTTACTTAAAAACAGTAAGTAAATAAAGTAGCTCCGAGGGGATTCGAACCCCCGTAGCTGGCTTGAGAAGCCAGAGTCCTAGGCCACTAGACGACGGAGCCGTACGGTAAAACTTTATTAAATCGCTGGGGTACCAGGACTCGAACCTAGACAAGCTGAACCAGAATCAGCTGGGCTGCCAATTACCCCATACCCCAATTTAATTTTAAAGCAGGGTTAAGAATACCCTGCCACACATTTTATTTGGAAATCCCCGCCCTAATGCGTGCAATCGAGCGCTCTTTACCTAACAACTCTAATGATTCAAATAATGGTGGTGAGATATGAGAACCAGTTACGGCAATCCGAAGTGCACTAAAAGCAACTCTTGGTTTAAGCCCTAACTCCTCAATTAATGCACTACGTAGTACCTCTTCGATACTGGTGTGATCCCAACTAGAAAGTGGCTCAATTTTAGCTAGTGCAACCTTTAGTACTTGCTGAGATCCTTCATCTTTTATCTTAGGCAGTTCATCTGCTGCAACTACAAAATCCTTCACAAAAAGAAAGTTAAGCATTGCTGGAATCTCAGATAAGGTAACAATTCGCTCCTGAATTATAGGTAGCGCTGATTTAACAACTGCAATCTCATCAGCTGAGCCAGTTATCACCTTCTCTTTTATCAAAAATGGTAACGCCCACTCTAAAAACTTATCTAGCGGAAGGGCGCGGATTTTATCGCCATTAATAGCCTCAAGCTTTTTTATATCAAATTTTGCCGGACTGCTATTCACTCGCTCAACTGTAAACAATGAAACTAACTCATCCATTGTTATATTCTCTTTATCATCTCCTGGCGACCAACCAAGTAGAGCTAAGTAATTACAAATCGCCTCTGGTAAATATCCATGCTCGCGATACCAAGCAATAGAAACCTCACCATTTCGCTTTGATAATTTGGCATTATCTTGTCCCATTACAAATGGTAGGTGAGCAAATAGTGGATAATCTTTTGGTGCAACCCCCATTGCTTGATAAACCCTGATCTGTCTTGGTGTAGATGAAAGTAGATCCTCACCCCGTAATACATGGGTAATCTTCATTAATATGTCATCTACTGCAACAGCAAGTGTGTAGAGCGGTGAGCCATCTGCTCTGGCTAAAACAAAATCTGGCACAAATGCATGATCAAATTTAACCTCACCTCTTATTTGATCAACAAATACAGTCTCCCCTTGTGGCATTCGCATTCTGACAACTGGTTTTCTGCCCGCTGCTTTGTAATTATCAATTTGAGAATTTGATAATTCTCGGCACTTTCCATCATAGCCAGGTGCTTTGTTATTTTTCATTTGAATTTGCCGGCGCTCTTCAAGCTCTTCAGAGCTGCAATAACAGTAATAAGCATCGCCTTGATCTAAAAACTTTTGTGCCCAATCGGTATAAGTACCTAATCGCTCTGATTGTAGATATGGACCATACTCACCCCCTACCTCAGGACCTTCATCCCAATTAAGTCCTAACCACTTTAAAGTTTGAATCGCTGCTTGAATGTACTCATCTGTTACTCGCTCTTTATCGGTATCTTCAATTCGAAAGATTAATTTTCCGCCAGTATGACGGGCATATGCCCAATCAAATAAAGCGGTACGAATATTTCCAACATGCAAGTCACCAGTTGGTGATGGCGCAAATCGAACTCGAACCTCTGATTTATTGGACACGGGATGAGACCTTATTAGTAAGTGTGCCTAATCCATCAATTGCCACAGTAATCGATGCTCCAGCTGGCATCGGACCAATACCGGCTGGTGTGCCGGTCAGAATCACATCCCCGGGCAACAGCGTCATTACATTTGTCACAAACTCAATTAACTGTGGGATCTTAAAGATCATTTCAGATAAGACCGAAGACTGTTTAACCTCTCCATTTAAGGTGGCGGTTATCTTTTGATCCTTTGGTGTGAACTCAGTTTCAATCCAAGGCCCCAGTGGACAAAATGTGTCAAAGCCTTTTGCCCGGCTCCACTGGCCATCAACTTTTTGTAAATCACGCGCGGTTACATCATTTGCCAAGGTATACCCGTAAATAACATCATTAGCTTTTGCCGCTGGCACCTCTTTGCAGATTCGGCCAATCACAATTGCCAACTCTGCCTCATGATCTACCCGCTCACTCATTTTCGGCCAAATAATTGTTTCATTTGGGCCAATCACTGAGGTATTTGGCTTAATAAAAATAATTGGCTCACTCGGCACCACCGAATCCATCTCAGCTGCATGGTCTGCATAATTTTTACCAATACAAACAACCTTGCTGCGTGGAATAACTGGTGCTAATAATTTAACATCACTTAACTTTAAAGTTTTATCCTGTGGAACAATGCCGGCATAAATTGGATCACCCCGCAGAACTAAGATCGAATCCTGCTCATTTAATACACCAAATAATGGGTCAGTTCCTACACCTAAATCAATTGGAGCAGAGAATCTAATTATGCGCATTAGGTCATCTTACAACTGATCGGTTGCTCTAACCCTTTCCCCACTTTTCAAGCATTTTGCCAAGCCAAATTTATTGCAATGCACGCCACTGTTGCAGAAAATCCTCTTGCAATTTAAACATAGCTACCTCTTGATCAATCTCTTCATGATCATAACCAAGCAGATGAAGCACGCCATGGACTGTTAATAGTTCAAGTTCCTGTGCCAAAGATTGCTTACCGTTTTTTTCCGCATATGCTGGGCATAACACAATATCTCCAATTACTCCTGGCCCATTTGCAGCTGAGTTTGGTTTCAACTCATCCATTGGAAATGAGAGCACATCAGTTGACCCTGGTAAATCCATCCATTTCATATGCAGATCAGTGATCTCTTCCTCACTAACTAATCTGATGCTTAACTCAGAGTCTGGATGAATGCCCATCTTAATAAGGGTAAATTCAGCTAAAGATTGAATCGCACTCTCATCACATTTATAAGTTGAAGCATTTTCTAATTCAATTTTCATATATTTCTACTTAACGAAACTTTAATCGAGTTAGCGATCACTTTTTCCGCTACGAATAGGAAAGGTAGATTTTGAAATATTCTCATCCCAATTTCCATATGCAGTAACGATATCGCCAACTAATCGATTGCGGACTACATCTTCAGCGGTCAAATGCATAAATGAAATATCCTCAACACCAACTAAAATATCCTGCACAATCTTTAAACCAGATTGCGAGTTGTTAGGTAGATCCACCTGGGTAACATCGCCAGTTACTACCATCTTTGAACCAAATCCAAGTCTGGTTAAAAACATTTTCATCTGCTCACCGGTGGTATTTTGTGCTTCATCTAAAATTATAAAAGCATCATTAAGGGTTCGACCTCGCATATAAGCAAGTGGGGCAACCTCAATTACTCCTGAGCTCATCAATCTTGGTATTGCATCTTGATCAATCATGTCATGTAGGGCATCAAATAATGGACGTAGATATGGATCAATTTTTTCATGCAGTGTGCCAGGTAAAAATCCCAACCGCTCTCCTGCTTCAACCGCCGGTCTGGTTAAGATAATTCGATTAACCTGTTTTGCTTGTAATGCTTGTATTGCTTTTGCCATAGCTAGGTAAGTTTTTCCAGAACCTGCTGGGCCAATCCCAAAGGTAATTGTGTTGGTATCTATCGCATCAACATACTTCTTTTGATTTGCAGTCTTTGGGCGAATAGTTTTTCCACGGTTGCTTAAAATATTAAGTGATAAGACCTCTGCGGGATGCTCTACTGGATCCTGCTTAATCATGCTAATTGATCTACGCACCATATCGGCAGTTAAGTTTTGACCACCGCGCAAGATCGCAATTAACTCATCAACTAAATCTAAAAATTGTTTTGCTGGCTCTGGCTCACCTTTTACATAAATCTCATTTCCGCGAACTGTGATTGCAAGTTGTGGGAATTGGTTCTCTAAAATTCTAAGGTGGGAATCACTTGGTCCAACGAGTGCGACCATAGGAAATGCGGCCGGTACTTTTATTACGATCGGATCCATTACCGCAACTCTATATTTAACCGGGCGGCCAAGCGAACGACCTGCCGCCTAGTAGATGTAGATGAGCGTGAAAAACCGATTGCCCAGCCCCGGCGCCAGTGTTTATATTGGTTCGGTAATTTTCCAATCCAAGTTCACTGGCAAGATCACCGGCTGCTTTGAAGATTTCACCAGCTAGTTTCAAATCAGAGTTGGCTACCTCAGCCATATTCAAATAATGTTTGTTTGGAATTATCAATACATGAGTTGGTGCTTGCGGGGTAATGTCATTAAATGCAGTTATCAAATCATTTTTTTTCACAATAGATGCCGGAATTTGTCCAGCAACAATTTTGCAAAACAAACAATCCATCTCTACCATCTACCTAATCTACTCTGAACGGCAGCAAGGGCAGCAAAACCAGCATGAGCAGAGCGAAGGACATGCTCACCTAACTTAACTACTAGCGCACCAGCCTCTTTAAAAATTGCTAACTCCTCATCACTAATTCCACCCTCTGGTCCAATAATTAAGTAGATAGCAGATAAATCTGATGAAAGATTAATCTCGGCAAATTTTAGAGCAGACTCCTCATGAAAAACCAGAGCAAAACTGCCCTTAGTTATTTGCTGAGCCACCTGCTTACTTGTCATAGGCGGTTGTAGTTGCGGCAATTTAATTCGCCGTGATTGTTTGCCCGCTTCTTTAATTACATTCTGCCATTTTTTATCTGAATCTGACTGCCACTTACTTATGCTGCGATCTGCCTGCCAAGGAATTATTTGATCAACCCCGGCAACAGTTACTAACTCCAACATCTCTTTATTGCGATCAGATTTAGTTATTGCCTGCACAACAATTAACTCTGGCTTTTCAGCTTTAAATTGACCTTGCTGAATTACCTTAATCTCTAAACTCTTCTTACTAATCTCTAGGATTGGGCCAGCTACCCAGTTTCCCAATCCATCTGAAATCTGAATCTGCTCGCCAATAGATAGACGCAAAACCTTAATTGCGTGATGCCCTTCATCCCCATCTAGAGTTTGTTTATCGCCACCGCTTAGTTTATTAACAAAAAAAAGGGAGAACACTACCGGAAAGCATTTCTTACTTTGCCAAAAAAGCCTTGATCATTATTGGAATGAATTTGTACCATTCCCGGTACATCATTGCGCAGGAGCGCAAAATTCTTAAGCAGCTCACTTTGTTCTTTATTTAATTTAGTAGGAGTTGTTACCTCTATATGAACAATTAAATCTCCTCTACCAGAGCCACGAAGTTTAGTTACTCCCAACCCTCGTAGTAGAACAGTTGTGCCGCTTTGCGTACCCTCTTTTATCTCAACACTTTGTACTCCATCTAAGGTTTGGATATTTACCATTGTGCCAAGAGCGGCGGCGGCCATTGGAATTGCAATTGAAATATGTAGATTATTCTCTTCACGTATTAAAAACTCATGCTGTATCTCAACTATTTCAACATATAAGTCACCAGAAGGTCCACCACCTGGCCCCACCTCACCCTGCCCACTTAATTGAATTCGATTGCCAGTTTCAACACCTGCCGGAATTTTTATCGGAATGCTCTTTCTAGCGCGAACTCTGCCATCACCTGCACACTCACCACATGGATCTGTAATAACAGAACCTAAGCCTTGGCAATTAGCACATGGCCTACTTGTCATAACCTGACCTAAAATTGACCTAGCTACCTGCTGTGTTTCACCTCTTCCTTTGCAAATGTCACATGTCCGTGGTTTTGAATTATTTGCACAACCACTACCGCCACACTTATTACATGCGATAGCGGTCTCGACATTTAATTCACGATCACAGCCAAATGTTGCCTCTCTTAAATCAACCTCAACTTTGATTAACGCATCCTGGCCAGCACGCATCCTTGGTCTTGGCCCACGTTGTTGACCACCACCAAAAAATGCATCCATGATGTCACCGAAGCCAAAGCCAGCATTACCAAAACCGCCACCAGCAAAACCACTTCCGCCAATATCGTAATTTTGTCTCTTATCTGGATCACTTAAAACTTCATACGCAGCTGTTATCTCTTTAAACTTGTCAGAGATCTTAGGATCTGGGTTTACATCTGGATGATAGTTACGAGCTAATTTACGATACGCCTTCTTAATATCGTCAAAACTAGCATCTCTATCTACGCCTAGAGTTTCATATAAATCAGCCATATATTATTTGTTCTCCGTTAAAAATCTGCCAACATAATTTGCTACTGCATTAACAGCAGTAATAGATGCAGCATAATCCATTCGAGTAGGACCTAATATTCCAAGAGCGCCAATGTCAGCATAACCAACTGTCACCAAACTTGTTTTGCGTAAACTCTTCTCACTCTGCTCATCCCCTATTTTAACTCTTACTGAAGAATCTGTACCAGAAAGCAGTCTTAGCAAAACTACTTGCTCCTCCAACGCTTCTAAGATCGGATGCATACTGCTAGATAAATCCTGGTTAGCACGGGCTAAATTTGAAGCACCAGCTAAAACTACCTTTTCCTCTGGATGCTCAACTGCCATCTCAATTAGCGTCGTAATTACTACAACCGCATTGGACTTATCACCTGCCCGGTAATTATTTACTAAGCCATCTAACTTTGTTGCCACATTAGTAAGTGATTGGTTAGTTATTGCTGCATTAATACTCTTATGTAGATCTGAAAGTGAGCCTTCGGTAATATCAAATGGTAATTCAGCCATTCTCTGCTCAACTCTTCCAGCATCAGTAATCAAAATAATCACTATGCGAGTTGGATTTAGCAAAACTAACTCCATATGGCGCACCTTTGCTTTTATCAATGACGGGTACTGAACTACCGCTACTTGCTTTGTAACTTGAGCAAGCAAACGAACTGTTCTAGAGATAACATCATCTAAATCTGTAGCACCATCTAGAAAGTTCTCAATTGCTTTGCGCTCAGCCATAGATAAAGGTTTTATCTCTGCCAATTGATCAACAAATACTCGATAACCTTTATTAGTTGGAATCCGGCCCGCACTTGTATGCGGTTGAGTAATTAAGCCAGCATCTTCAAGAATTGCCATCTCATTGCGAATAGTTGCTGGTGAAACACCAAGACCAGCACGGGCAGCTAAAGTCTTAGAACCGACCGGCTCCTCAGTTGCTACATACTCATCAACTATCGCCTTTAATATCTCAAGTTGTCTGCCTTGCATCGTGTTACTCATATGCCAACGCTACTACAAGAGGATTTCGCGAAGGATTCGATCTGCAATAAGGCGGCCATCTAAGGTCAAAGTAGCTCTTCCTAGATTCCAATTCAACTGATCTAAATGACCACTTTCGACATATCCAGTCAAATCTAATATTTGCTGCTCATTTAATGTGCTCTTTTCAACACCGCTTGGCAATCTAATTGCGAGCATAAGCCGCTCACTTTCTATTTGCAAACTTTCTAAATTTTCAAAATCAGCAACAGCTGATTCACCTTTCATAATTCGCTCTTTGTAAAGGTTGGGGTGTTTAACATTCCAAAATCTTTTCCCGTTCAAATGTGAATGAGCACCAGGGCCAGCACCCCACCAATTCTTACCCAGCCAATAAAAAATATTATGTCTGCTCTCTGAATTTGGCTTTGCCCAATTACTTAACTCATACCAATTAAATCCAGCTGATATAAATGCTTGGTCTGCCATAATGTACTTATCAGCGGATAAATCATTATCAACATTACCCACCTCACCTCGCTTAATTTGAGCAGCTAACTTAGTCCCCTCCTCTACTATTAATGCGTAAGCTGAGATATGGGTGATCGGAAGTGATAGCGCAGCATCAATTGATCTTTGCCAATCCTCTTTGCTCTCCCCGGGTGTTCCATAAATTAGATCAACTGAAATCTCGTTAAAGCCCACCTCTTTTGCCCACTTTGTTACTTGCGGCAAATTATCTGGATTATGAGTTCGATCTAAGGTAGCTAAGACATGTGGCACAGCAGATTGCATACCAAATGAAAGTCGGTTAACACCTACGGCCAAAAATTGAGCAAGTTTTTCCTTAGTTACAGTATCTGGATTTGTTTCTAAAGTTATTTCAGCATCCTTAGCTAAATTAAACTGATCCTTGATTGTTGAGATAACCCGGCCGATATCACTAGCCTCCATCAACGATGGTGTCCCACCGCCAAAAAATATCGATGGAATAATTGCACTTTCACCAACCTCAGTCCGAGCAGATTTAATCTCACTAATTAGTAAATCAATATATGAATTTGAAATATCTTTTAACTCACTTGTTATCTGTAATTCAGCGGGTGTATAGGTATTAAAATCACAGTAACCGCATCGCTTTATGCAATACGGAATATGAATATAGAAGGCCAGTTCCACTTACTTCTTCTTTTCACTCGCTTTATCTGCATCAGTAGTAAGAGCGGCGATAAATGCCTCTTGGGGAACCTCAACTCGGCCCACCATCTTCATCCGTTTCTTACCCTCTTTTTGTTTCTCAAGCAGCTTTCGCTTACGTGATATATCTCCACCGTAACACTTAGCTAATACATCTTTGCGGATCGCTCTAATATTTTCACGAGCAATTATCTTTGCTCCGATTGCTGCCTGAATAGGAACCTCAAACTGTTGACGTGGAATTAGTTCATGTAATTTGCCAGTCATCATTACGCCATATGCATAAGCCTTATCACGATGAACAATCTGACTAAAGGCATCAACTTTTTCACCTTGTAATAAAATGTCTACTTTTACTAAATCCCCTGCTTCCTCGCCAATTGGCTCATAATCTAATGAGGCGTAACCGCGGGTGCGAGATTTAAGTTGATCAAAGAAATCAAATACTATTTCAGCAAGTGGCAATGTATAGCGAATTTCAATTCTATCCTCAGATAAATAATCCATTCCTTTAAGCGCACCTCGTCGTTGCTGGCAAAGCTCCATAATGGTGCCAATAAACTCACTCGGTGCCAAAATAGTTGCTTTAACAATTGGCTCTGAAACCTCAGCAATTTTGCCATCTGGATACTCAGATGGATTAGTAACAACTAATTTTTTACCATCATCTAATGTGACGTTATAAACCACGCTCGGTGCGGTTGAGATTAAGGTAAGTCCAGCTTCACGCTCTAGCCGTTCTCGAACAATCTCCATATGCAAAAGTCCTAAAAAGCCGCAGCGAAAGCCAAATCCAAGTGCAGCTGATGACTCTGGCTCAAAAACAAGAGCTGCATCATTTAACTGCAATTTATCTAACGCTTCACGCAACATTGGATACTCAGCCCCATCTAGTGGGAATAACCCAGAGAAAACCATTGGCTTTGGGTCTTTATAGCCAGCTAGTGCAACTTTTGCCGGATTGTTATAGGTAGTTACCGTATCTCCAACTCGAGATTGTCTTACATCTTTAACGCCAGTGATTAAATAACCTACCTCACCAACACCTAATCCCTTGCTAGCCATTGGCTCAGGTGAGATCACACCAACCTCTAACATCTCATGCCTTACCCCAGTTGAATACATTTGTATTTGATCCCTTGGTGATAAATGTCCATCTACTACTCGAACATATGTAACAACACCACGATATGAGTCATAAACTGAATCAAATATTAATGCCCTAGTTGGCGCCTTTGGATCTCCCACCGGTGGTGGAATTTGTTTCACAATTTGATCAAGCAACACCTCAACACCTTCACCTGTTTTTCCAGAGACCCGCAGGCAATCCTCTGGCCTGCAACCAATCAAATTAGCTAACTCTTCAGCAAACTTCTCTGGTTGTGCTGCTGGTAAGTCGATCTTATTTAAAACCGGAATAATTGTTAGGTTATTCTCCATCGCTAAATAAAGATTAGCTAGTGTCTGTGCCTCTATCCCTTGTGCACAATCAACTAATAAGACTGCGCCCTCACACGCTGCAAGTGAGCGAGATACTTCATATGTAAAGTCAACATGTCCTGGCGTATCAATCATGTTTAATATGTACTCTTGATTATCAAGTGCTGAGCGCCATGGCAATCTAACTGCTTGGCTCTTAATAGTTATGCCTCGCTCGCGCTCAATATCCATTCGATCTAAATACTGGGCCCGCATATTTCTATCCTCAACAACGCCAGTTATTCCCAGCATTCGATCAGCCAGAGTTGATTTGCCATGATCGATGTGTGCAATGATGCAGAAATTACGAATCTGCGCTGGATTTGTGGCAGCAGGTTGCGGTGCTTTAGCAATCGAGATGGCAGGCATTTATGCCTTCGCAGTGTCTAAAAAATTAACGAATGCCAGCTTTGTTGGCCAACTTGGCCATCGCTGACTTTTTGTTTGCTGCGTTATTGGCATGAATTACGCCCTTTGACACAGCCATATCTAGTGAACGAGATGCATCAGTAAACTCTGCTTTAATCTTTGCAGTATCACCAGAAGTAATCGCATCGCGAAAACGACGGATCGAAGTACGAAGTGCTGAGCGATACGCCTTATTGCGATCCTGCGCCTTGTTGTTGGTGCGGATACGTTTAATCTGCGACTTGATATTTGCCACTGAAGATTACCTTTTCTTGTTGTTAGCCTTAAAATTTATTTAAGAAGATTGCAAAGGATATCAGCGCAGGCCATTACGCTCAAACTGAGCGTATTTATCTAGCCCCTCTTGCAGAACAAACGGTCATTATTGCCCGTTCTAAGGCGTATACCGGATCAGCGGCTGCGCCCTTGATATCAGCATCTGCGCCTGCAATTGCCACCACAGCTTTTATCAATCCTTTTTCCGACCAACCAGTTAATTGCCTGCGGGCTTTATCAATCTGCCAAGGCGGCAAAGCAAGTGTTGATGCTAACTCAAAAGATTTAACACCATTAGATGCACCCGATACTTTAGCTAAGGTGCGAAGAGAGGATGCAAGTGCACTTACGATTAAAACTGGGTCAGTTCCAGTAGCTAGGGCGTTGCGTAAATTAATTAAAGCAATCGCAGTCTTTCCATCAAGGGCGGCATCTGCCACATCAAATCCAGTGCTTTCAACTCGGCCTTGCTGATAATCACTAACATCATTTTCGTCAATTACTTTTTGTAGCGCAACATCTGAAGCAAGTTGTGAACAAGCAGCGCTTAATTCTCGTAAATCAGTCCCTAGCGCATCAATTAAGGCCTGCACCGCCTCAGTACTTACCTTTCTGTTTAATCGTTTAAATTCACTGCGAACAAACTCAGATTTTTCACTCTCTTTCTTTATTGCTTCAGCAGCAATTAACTCTGGATTTGCTTTTTTAATTTTATCAACTAACCCTTTGCCTTTAACTCCACCCTTATGCCACAAAACTAAGGTAAGAGTCTCATCAAGATTTTCTAAATAATTAGCAATCTCATCACTGCACTCAGCTACTAAATCTTGAATATCTTTAATAACTACTACTCTAGAGTCACTAAATAATGATGGCGCCAGGCTATCTGTAATCGCTCCGACCTCTAACTCATCTGCTGAAAAACTTGTCACTTGGGCACTTTTAGTTGCAGCAATAATTTGTGAAATGGCGCGATCAGCTAGCAAACTCTCTGCCCCCTGAATTAAAACTAACCCCACCGAAGTTGCCACCATTCTTTACCAGTAACCCTGATCTTATTAGGTGTGGCAACTGATATCCCACCAGATTTATCGGTTCGCCAAACCTGGATCCGGCGACGCTCTAATTCATCTATTAACTCTGGAGCCGGATGTCCATAGCTATTGCCTGCCCCCACGCTAATGATCGCTACCTTAGGTTTTAGAGCATCTAGCATAGGTAGGTATTGATACGCCGATCCATGGTGAGAAATCTTTAGAATATCAACTGGAGTTAACCCGGCTGAGTTAGTAATTATTTCCTGCACCGGTGGTTCAATATCACCACCAGCAAAAATTGAGATATTTTTAGTTTTTATAATTAATGCAATACTTGAGTTATTAATTGCTGAGCCATCTCTGGGTAGAGATGTGAACTCCATATTTACCAATTGTGGCCATAATACTTTTACACTTAAGCCAATTCCAGCAATAGCAAACTCCTGGCCTTGTCCAACTGATTTAACATTAAACCCAGCAAGTTGATTTATTACTGATTTATATGAATCCTCTGGCTGATGAAAATTCGATATCCAAACTTGCCCTACTTTTCTAGTTTTGATAACTGAGGCTAAGCCACCAATATCATCAGCATGAAAATGGGTAAGTACTAGTAATGGGATCATTTTAATCTTTAAATTACTTAAACAACTCTCTATCTTTATTAGATCAGGGCCAGTATCAATTACTAAACCATTTTGACTACCAAGATTTATAACTAATCCATCGCCTTGCCCAACATCACAATTTGCAACCTGCCAGCCAGATCCTGGCCAAGTTAATGAGTTATATGAAATTTGTAATACCAGTAAAGCCACTACTAAGAGCCCTACCCACCACCTCCGGAGTAAGCCTGTGATTACAATGATTAGGAATATAAGTAGAAAAAACTTAGTTTGATTAAAGGTTACTACTGGAAAATTACTCATTCTTTCTGAGATAAAAACAATCCATTTAGCTAATGCTGTGGCAATTAATAAGAGAGCTTGAGAAAATGGGGTAATGATTAAGGCAAATATTGCACTTATAAAGCCAAGTACCGTAATTGGCGCAATAACTGGTGAAACTAAGATGTTTGCCGGGATTGTAATTAATGATAGTTGACCAGAGAGTAAAACCACTATCGGAGTACAAAATATAGTTGCGCTAATTGGAATGGAAATAGCTTGAGCTAACCAGTTGGTTTTAATGAAATTCTTTAGGCGATCCTCTATTAGCGGAGCCAAAAGTAATATTCCAGCAGTCGCCAGTACCGACAATGCAAAGCCTGAATCTATTGCTTGAAATGGGTCTAGGGCAATTAATATTAAAATCGCAGCACCCAGGGCAGATAGCCCGAGTGATCGCTCAGCGCGAGATCTAGCTATCAAGATCACGGCAGTCATTACTGCAGCTCTTAGCACTGAAGGGGTTGGCCTGACTAAAAATATAAATAAAGCTAAAGTAATAAAAGTTATCTCAAGCCTAAGTCTTAAATTTGGAACTATAAATTGCAGCAGCCAAAGTAAGAATGCTGCTACTAATGCAAAATTTGCTCCACTTACAGCGGTTAGATGTGATAACCCAACCTTTCTCATCTGCTGGGTAAAT